>CAXTYQ010000106.1:0-10787 GCA_964248505.1 uncultured Acidobacteriaceae bacterium | reverse complement strand
AGATGGCCGCACCGCCATCAATCTTGCACAGGCCTACGCCGCCGCAGGCGACAACTCGCGCGCGGTCGCGACCTTTCGGACCGCCGCCGAGGCCAGCGGCGCGGTCGCTCTGACGCCGGACGAGAGCCTCCACTACGCCGGTGCGCTCGCCGCCACAGGAGACCCGGGCGCAGCCGAGACACTTCTGTCCGAGGCCGCGCGGTCCACGCCCGACATCGCAACGCTAGCGGATGCGCTTGGATCGGTTCGGGCGCAGCTGGGCCGTCTCGACGAGGCCGCCAACGACTTCCGTCGCGCAGTCGTGCTCGACCCCAACTTCGCCCCCGCACACTTTCACCTCGGCGCCGTCTCTCTGCTTCAGGGCGACCCTGCCACGGCCGTCGAGCAGTCGCGGATCGCTCGCGACTTGGCCCCCGCAAACGCCATCTATCTCCTCCAGCTCGGGCGTGCGCTCAGCGCCGACAAGCAGGATACCGAAGCGGTCCAGACCTTGCGCCGCCTGCTCGCTCTCGATCCGCGCTCGGTCGATGCCAAGTACGCGCTCGGCCTCGCTCTCCAGGCCGGCGGTGACGCCAAAGGTGCGTCCCCCTTGCTGGCGGAGGTGATCGCGAGCCGACCCCAGGACAGCGCGGCCCTCACGAACTACGGTCTCGCCCTGGTGCAGAGCGGCGATGCAAAAGGGGCCATCCCCATCTACCGGCGTGCGCTCGGGGCCGGCCCTGACAACGCAACCCTGCGCGAAGATTTCGGCGTCGCGTACCTCCAGCAAGCCGACCTCGACCACGCGATCGAGCAGTTCCGTGCAGGCCTGAAGTCCGATCCGGCGAACGCGCATCTGCACTACGACCTCGGCCTCGCATGGAAGTTGAAGGACGACCTGAACGCCGCCGTTCCGGAGCTCACCGAGGCGGAGCGGATCGATCCCGCACTGCCCGACCCGCCCTACACGCTCGGTGTCCTCCTGATGCAAACCGGCCGCTTCGCCGAGGCCCAGCGTGAGCTCGAACGCGCGACCGATCTTCGGCCCGACAACGGCGACGCGTGGTCGATCCTGGGCAACGTCTACAAGGAGTCTGGAGATCCCGAGAAAGCCGCCGCGGCCTTGCGAAAGGCCATCGCACTCTTGCCCGATCAGCCAAGCCCGCACATCTCGCTGGCGACTCTGCTGGCACAGGCCGGCGACTCAGGCGGAGCCGCGGCCGAACGGAAAAAGGCCGCCGATCTGAGCCGCGCGGCGGTCAACCACCAAAGATCAGGGTTCGCCCTCGACAGCGGCCGCACCCTGCTCGCACAGGGCAAGATCGCCGACGCCGAAGTGCAGCTGCGATCCGCCATCGCCGCCGAGCCAGGGCTTCCCGAGGCCCACCGCCTGCTCGCCGAAGCGCTCACCCGCGAAGGCAAGACCGCCGAAGCAGCGCTGGAACGCCGACGCGCCGAGACGTCCGTCGCCGTCGCCCCCCAGCACTAAAAGCCCGCTCTAGCCAAGCCAGTTACCGCCCCACGCGCACGCCGTGCCATCGCCACGCACCCTCCAGATCCGGAGCGCAAACATCGACATATCCAGGCCCGGACCTCCTCTGCGCTCCAGCCTGGCCCGGATCGCAGGCGGCAGATTTCGACGTCGCACGAGCCGCTTCGGTCGGTACCCCAGCCGTCCCGCAACCGGCAGATCCGCACTCCCCAAGCTCGACCAACTGCTCGTTCTTCGTGACGGACCGATGATCGATCTTCCCCGAGCTGAACCCATTCCCGCCCACAATCCAGAACGCCCGCGGCCCCGGATTCGCTCCGTTCGTCGTAATGATCAGGTCAATCGGAAATGGCCGCGATCCCCCGCAAACATTCTCTGTAATGAAGTGGAAGTCCGACGCATTGAAGTCGCTCCACCCCGCGGCGATACACGCGCTGCCCTCCCCCTCCGCCACATCCGATTCGATCCGATTGCCGATCACCTCCAACGTCGTTCCGCCAACCATCCCCGGAGCGACGATGGCCGCCGCCTTGGCCGCGAGCGCCTCGGTATACACCCAGTGATTGCGCGAGATCGACACCCGCGCTCCATACCCCACCGGAACATACGTCCCGTTCAGCACCTCGTTGCGCTCAAATCGCACGCCGGCCGCCGCCTCCGAATACATCGCGTGGCACACACCCGAAGTACACCGCAGATCGTTCTCCGTCACGCTGAGGTGGTCGTGCGCGATCGGGTTCTGCGAGGCGTTCTTGACAAAGATCAGACCTCCGCCCGGAGCCATCCCGCTGAAGTGGTTCGCCGCGATGCTGGTCTGGTCGGTAAAGAAGAAGATCGCCGCGCAACCGTTGTTGCAACCGGTCGCCGTGTTGTTCGCGATCGTCGTCCGAAGGCCGCCCTCGGTGTCGAAACACACATCGCCGCAGCCATCCGCCGTGTTTCCGGTGATCTGGATGTCGTAGCCCATCGAGCCCCAGATGCAGGCGCCTCCGATCGCCTTGCAGATGTTGCCGGAAAAGGTCATCTCGCCCGCCGCCGTCACCTGCTTCAGGTTGGCCCCGGGCTCGCCCGAGTTGCCGCCCCACCACTGAATCCCGTGCGGATTGCGCGTCAGCCGGTTGCCGGTCGCACGCACTCGCTTGGCAAAGAACAAAAGTATGCCGGCATTGCGGCCGTTGCTCGCCGGATAGTCGATCGTGTTGTCGGCGATGTTCAGATCCGTGCTGGTGGCGCCGTTCGTCGCCAACAGACTCAGCCCGAGCAGCGTGTTGCCGGTCATCGTCAGACCCGAAACCGGGTACCCCGCCAACACGACCGAAGGCGCCGACGCCTCGAAGTGGCAGTCGCGAACGGAGATCTGTGAACCCCCCTTGGTCACGAAAAGCATGCCGGCCTGTCCACTGAACTCATACGCCGGCAACGCCGATCGGATCGTCGCTCCCTTCCCGCATGAGACGTTGTTCGCGCCCTCAAGCGTCCCGATCACGGCCCAGTTGACGGTCGCCCGGAGGAGGAGATCATGACCGCGGTGGAGCGTAAACGGTGTCTTGAGATCGCCAGGGACATTGACCGTAATCACTCCCGGCGATCTACTCAAAACCAAATCCGCGGCCTGGATCTTCGCCCCAATGTCCGACCCTGGGTAGCTCTCAATGGGGACACCGGCAGACGCTGTGTTCTGCGCGCCCGTCTGTCCCCGGCCAGCCATCGCCCCCGCGAAGAAGAACAGAAAAAAGAGCAAAACTCGCAACACGCTAGTTCGCAACATGCTCGTCAGATGCTCCGCCGAAGCTCTGCCGACGAACGGCATCACGCGGCGAAATCTGGAGCGGGAGACCGGGATCGAACCGGCGACATTCAGCTTGGGAAGCTGACGTTCTGCCACTGAACTACTCCCGCCCGGGGGAACTCTTGAAATCGATATTTGGTGGAGCTGAGCGGGATCGAACCGCTGACCTCCTCGTTGCGAACGAGGCGCTCTCCCAGCTGAGCTACAGCCCCACACCCGTCTTCCGGGCGCGCCTGACACCAAACCAGGCCAAACCAGACAGAGCTCGACAAAGGCCTAGTCTGGACCGGAAACGCGCTCCCAAAAGAACTCTCTGAGTGTATCAGGGGCCGGGCGCATATCCAATCTCCCGCCGCTGCCGAGAACTCCGCCGCCCAACGGTTTACGAATCGACTTCAGCGACCTCTGATCCCACTTCCCCACACCGGCTCTCCACCTCCCCGCACCGGCTCTCCATACCCCCAGACCGGCTCTCCACCGCGCCGGTGACCGCGGTTCCCGTCGCAACCGGCTTCTCGACGACATGCCAAATCTCGCCTTCCGCGTCCACCTCGACAGCGACCACCGGCACCACCAGTCGCGCTCCGCTCCGGGCCGCCACTGCCTCGATCTCCCCCACATCTCCGGTCTGAAACTCGGTCCGATCCAGAGCCACCTGCCAGCGTGCTCGCCCGGCCGCCCGATCGCGCAGCCGAATATCCGTCACCACGGCCGCAAACGTCGGCGGGCGATCTCTCGCACCCAGTTCCAGCTTCGACTGCTCTCGCTGAAGATCAATCTGCTCCAAAATCACGCTGCTCCGGATCGCGCTGTCTCACGGTCGTCATCATACGCCCTCCAGCCTCCACCTCCGCCGGGATGAGCGCGTTCAGTTCGGGCCACAGCTCGCACTTAGAAGAGGCGCGCGAGAGTGCAGGACGCTTGCGGGTTGTGCAGCCGAGCTTGCAAGAAGCTTCCACCCCCACTGCAATTTGGTGCACAGACTTGTCCGCACCAGTGTCAGAAGCTCACTTCTGCGGGGTTTGTTCGATTCGGAGTTTGGCCACCAGATTGCACCCGCTCTCTATGAATCCCGGGCCCTAAAAAATTCAAAATCAGGAGATCTCACGTGCGTTTCTTACGTACCTTCTCACTCCTGGCGTTTGCTGTCTTGCCGACCGCTCTCTGCCATGCCGACAACTTCTCCTTTACCGGCAACTTCGTCAACGATAACGACGTCCAGGCCTTCGTCTTCACTGTCGGATCGGCCTCGACTGTCACCTTTGAAACCTTCTCCTACGCCGGAGGCACAAACGCGGCCGGACAGACGATCGCCCGCGGCGGCTTTGACCCGATCCTCGCCGTCTTCAGCGGCACCGGCAACTCGGCCGTATACATCAACCAAAACGACGATGGCGGCTCGCAGGTACCTGCCGATCCACTCACCGGTGAGCACTACGACACCTACCTCAGCACACCGCTCGCTGCCGGAACCTACACCGTCAGCATCATGCAATACGACAACTTCGCAAATGGTCCCACCTTTGGGGACGGCTTCCGCGAACAGAACAACCCCAACTTCCTGAACGGCGTCTGCACTGACAACCACTTCTGCGATGTGTCCGGCGTGACGCCGTACAACAACCGCGACACGCACTGGGCCTTCGACATCGACGGCGTCAACGCAGCAACCATCATCCCGAACCCTACCCCCAACCCGATCCCCGAGCCCTCGACCGTCACCCTGCTCGGCACCGGCCTCGCCGGAGCGGCAGGCATGCTGCGCCGCCGCTTCGCCCGCTAAGATCGTCTCCCACGGAGGTCTGCGAGACCCGTCCAGCCCCACCGGCTGGACGGGTCTCTTTCTTTGCCATCGACCCCGTCGCAGCCCTGTCTCCGCAAAGCAAGCTATCATCGCTGCCGGAGATCCTCATGCCCGATCTGACACGCCGAGCTGTCCTGCAACAAGCATCGATGGCCGCTCTAGCCGCCGCCGCCGGACAGACATCAACACCCGCCGCTCCCGCGAAGACCTACAAGAGCGGACGCCCGCCAAAAGCCGATCGCCACTTCGAGAGCGTTGCCGTCGAGCGCACCATCGCCGAGATCACCCGCTCGGTCCCAAACGCCGAACTCGCCTGGATGTTCAGCAACTGCTTCCCCAATACGCTCGACACAACCGTCTTCCCCGGCGGCACCGAAGCGCACCCGGACACCTTCATCATCACCGGCGACATCGACGCAATGTGGCTGCGCGACTCGTCCGCGCAGGTGATGCCGTACGTCCCTCTCGCTCGCGAGGACGCTCCACTCCGGCGTCTGCTCGCGGGCGTCATCCGCCGGCAGACCCGGTGCATCCTGCTCGATCCGTATGCCAACGCCTTCATGCGAAGCTCGTCCGCGCCGCCGCTCTCCTGGGCCGTCCACGACGTCACCGTCATGCGGCCCGGCGTCGGTGAGCGCAAGTGGGAGCTCGATTCGCTCTGCTTTCCCATCCGTCTCGCCTACGCCTTCTGGAAAGCAACCGGCGAGACGGCGCCCTTCGACGCCGAGTGGCGACAGGCCATGAAGCTCGTGGTCGCGACCATGCGCGAACAACAGCGCCGCGACGGCCTCGGACCGTACCGCTTCGAGCGCGAGACCCTGATCGCCACCGACACCCTCTCGCTCTCCGGTCGCGGCAATCTCGGCCGCCCCAACGGCATGATCTTCTCCGCGTTTCGGCCGTCGGACGACGCCTGCACCTTTCCCCTGTCGATCCCGGATAACCTGTTCGCCGTGGTCAGCCTCCGGCAGCTCGCCGACCTGCTGCAGCACACAGGCGGCGACGCGCAGCTCGCGACCGACGCCCTGGCGCTCGCCGCCGAGGTCAGCTCCGCCACCCAACAGAACGGTCGCATGCGGCACCCTGTCGCGGGAGAGATCTGGGCCTTTGAGGTCGACGGCTTCGCCGGCCAGGCGTGCATGGACGACGCGGGCGCCCCGGGCCTGCTCAGCCTTCCGTACCTGGGCTGTTGCACCACGGACGATGCACTCTACCAACGCACCCGCGCCTTCGTTCTAAGCCCCGAAAATCCGTGGTTCGTGCGCGGCACCGCCGGCGAAGGCATCAGCAGTCCGCATACCGGCACAGGCACGATCTGGCCCATGGGCATCCTCTACCAGGCGCTCACCAGCACCAGCGACGCCGAGATCCTCCACTGCCTCAAGATGCTGATGAACACCCAGGCCGGCACCGGCTTCATCCACGAATCGTTCAACAAAGACGACGCAAACGTGTTCACACGTCCCTGGTTTGCGTGGTGCAACTCGCTCTTCGGCGAACTGATCCTGAAGCTCTCGCGCGATCGTCCGAGCATCCTTCAGGCCGTCTAGCACAAGCATGTGTGCCCGGTCGCTGTCGTCGGCCCTCTGTCTTCGGTCGTTGCTCATTGCTCATAGCTCATTGCTCATCACTCATTGCTCATTGCTCATCACTCATCACTCATCTGTAAAATGACTGCCATGCCCACACGCCGAAGTTTCCTCCAGACCATCGGAGCTGCCGCCGCCCTGGGCTCAGCGCTGCCGTCCTCCTCCGCCGCGCTTCCGCAAGATCTCCGGCATGGAGCGGGCGCCACCGCCAACCTGCCCGCACCGATCGCTGCACTGACCGACCGCCGATCCGAGGCCGTGCCGATCTCCATCGCCGAGCGCGAACACCGCATCCACCGCGCGCGCGAACTCATGGCGCAGAACAACCTCGACGCGCTCGTCCTGACCGCCGGGACGTCGCTCGCATACTTCACCGGCCTTCGCTGGAGCCCCTCCGAACGTCTGCTCGCCTGGCTTCTGCCCGCCCGCGGCAACCCCGCGATGGTCTGCCCGGCGTTTGAAGAAGCCCGGGTTCGCGAGCTGATGGACGCCCACCCCGCCGGACACCCCGGCCAGCCAGGCCAACCCGACGCGGCACCGCCCGCACCCCAGATCTACACCTGGAACGAAGATCAGTCGCCGTTCAGCACCGTTGCGCGCGCGCTCAAGGATCGGTCCGTCACGGCCGGTCGCATCGGCGTCGAAGAACGCACGCCGTTCGTCTTCGCCGACAGCATCGCCCAGGCCCTGCCGGCGGCCCACCTTGTAAGCGCAACGCCCGTCACCGCAGGTTGCCGGTCGGTCAAGTCTCCGGCGGAACTGGCCCTCTTGCGCCTGGCCAATCAGGTCACGCTGTCGGTCTATAAAGCGGCCTTCCAATCCGCCGAGCCGGGCATGAGCAACCGGCACGTCTCCGATCTGATCGCTCTGGCATACGATCGCGTCGGCTTTCCCGGCGAGGCAAGCTGCGAGGTCGGCCCCTCTTCCGCCCTTCCTCATGGCTCCGTTCAGCCGCAAACCATTCAGACCGGCGAAGTTGTCCTTCTGGATGACGGCTGCACTGTCGACGGCTACAAATCCGACATCTCCCGCAGCTTCGTTCTCGGCCAGGCGACCGACCTCCAAAAGCACGTCTTCGATCTCGTCCACAAGGCCCAGACATCCGCTCTGGCCGCCGCTCGCCCAGGCGTGCCCTGCGACCGGATCGACGCCGTCGCGCGCGAGGTCATCGCAAACGGCGGCTTCGGCCCAGGCTACAAGTTCTTCTCGCACCGCCTCGGCCACGGCATCGGCATGGACGGCCACGAGTGGCCCTACCTGGTCGGCGGCAACCACACCCCGCTCGCGCCAGCAATGACCTTCTCCGACGAACCCGGAATCTACATCCCCGGAGAATTCGGCATCCGCCTCGAAGACTGCTGGTTCGTAACCCCAAACGGCGCAGAGTTCTTCACACCCCAGAGCCCCTCACTCGAACACCCCTTCGGCTAGAGTGACGGCCGCCGCATAAATCCGAGAGATGCGCGTTTGCGTTCCGGTGATCCATGATCGCCTTCCGATCTCCGAGAACAAATTTCAATCCATGCTCTTGCAACAATGCCTCCAAGTGTGCGAAGCTTTCGCCCACACCAGAAATCCATTTGTACCGTCTCACCGGGCCTCGTCTCTACTTCTGAGCTTTCTGTGATCTCCCCGATCCGTGAGAGGAACCCATGCGCCTCGCCTTGGCAACTTGTTTTGCTCTGCTCTTCTACCTGCAACCGGCCTTCCCAGAAAGCCAGAAGATACATAATAAACCAGCGACGCGGACCGCACCACCACAGACCGATACCGGTAAGACGCCGCCCAAACCGATCCTCAAGTACCTTGTGGTGAACGATGATCTGAGAGAGTATGCCCTTCACCGCACCGACATCGACAAGTGTCAAAGCTCAAACAACCCCTGCATCCTGCTGATGACGAAGAGCGGAGATTTTATTCCAGCAAAAGCCTCCGTGGTCTTGCTCACGGATCACCAGATGATACTCAGCTACGATCCGGGAGCGGGCGGTGCGGCGCCGGATCTCGTTCTCATCGCAATCAGTGAGAACTCAGACAGAAAGCCCTTTCCCGTAGCAACGAACGGCATTCTGCAGCGCCAGTTCACCGTGGAGGGCAACTTCTGCGCGTCCGGCCATCCGCCGGTCTGCCCCACCCTGACCACCGTCAAAGATGCCTTCGTCAATGCCGGAGGTTGGGACGGCGACCGTCGAGCAACTCTCCGTCCACTCTCGCCCACTCGGGCATCCATCAGCTTCGAAGCCGAGCCTGACTACAGGCCTGCTTCCTTCAAGTTTACGGCGGCGGATAGCCTTGCCGGTCCCTTCCCGTTCGTCATCGCCAGGCCAGAGATCAAGAGTCAGCTCGTCTTCCAAGGATTTGATCTGCCGTCGCTCTGCGTAACAACTTCGCCCTGCCGCGATCTGGCGCTTAGCTCTCCCGCCGGATCTCAGGTGACTGTAACCCAGACAGCCGTCAACGGATCGCTCCTGTTTGCCGAGGTGACAGCTCCAGAAGGACAGGACGTGAACCTGGTCGTTGCAACCCTATCCAATAATCCCGCCAAAAGTATCCTCTTGCGCCGCGTCGCCAAACCGGCAGGAGAGCAATCGCTGCTGGACGTAAACATGACGCCGATGGACCAGGAGACAGTGCAGCGCGACTTCGGCTACCGCATCGCCCAGCACTACTACGCCGTGGAACTCGATCTCGTTAACCGGACAGGCAAAAAGCTGCAATTTAACAAGTCGTCCATCACATTTGATGTGGATTATCGCGCCGTAGGACACCGGTCACAGCGCAGTCTGTTCAACGAAGATGCTCCGGCCCTGCTGACCGCAGACACCTTTCCACCAAACGTCTATAAGCAGCCGTTCGTGCACTATGGCCAGAAGGACATTATAAACTGTGAGAAGCGGAACTACATCGCCACATCCAAAGAGGCGAAAGCCGCAGCAAAGAAAAGAAACGCGGTAGGCACGCCGCCGTCCGACATCTGCATGCAGGTCCTCTACCGCTTCGGCATCGAACAGACGACTACGCTGAGTCCGGACAACTACATGGCCATCCTCGCGGCCTACGACTACACCACCGAGCACACCGATCGCGTCCTCCGTCTTATCGAACTGGTCGGCGGAACGCTTCTGCCCATCTCGACCGGCAGCATCGTCGCACAAGTCAACAACACCGCCTTTCGCGACTCGGTCTCCGTCCTGACAGGAACGTTTCTGCCCGGCTTTCGCGCCCTCACGCTCGATCCTGCCAGAATCAACCGGCTCCGCTCCAATCTCGTCGGACAAACCATGCAGGAGACGGTCCAGATTCCGCCCAACGGAGCCGCATCCACAGTGGTCCTGCTGCCGCGCGACGGCATCCTCACCATCCGTGGCCTGGATCAGTCCGTGGTCGTCGACCGTCTCGTGAACGTGCACATCGACCCCGACGTGGTGAACGGTGTCAAAGACGCCGCCGTCCCGCGGAATCACCTGGAACTCGGCTACACCACCGAGCAGGTGCGGCAGGCGCTGGGAGATCCGCCGACCGTAGCCACCAAGGACGGTCTGCTGATCTACACCTATCCCAAAGGGCCCTACGCAACCGTCAACTTCAACAAGGAAGCCAAGGTGTTCTCCTGGGCGGAGCGGAACCTCGAAGAACAACTCGAACAGATCGACACGCTGGCACAGGCGCTCGATCTGCTTCACAAAAGCAACATCGACGTGCCCACCCGGCTTTCACTCGTAAACCAGAACACCATTCTCGTTGACATTCCCGGTGTTACCAAAACCCTGCAGTACGACCCCAAGGGTCTCCATATAGCCGACTACAACCTCCTGTACGCCGACATCAGGAAAGCCGCCGATGCGCAGCCAAAGGTGAGCGAATTCGAGAAGACCTTGTCCGACCTCCGCAAGGCAGCTGGCGGACCTCCGACATCAGGCGACCCCAAGGTCGTCAAAGACAAGATCACCTTTCCCATGCCGGACATTCAAGGCGGATCAATCGAAGTAGTGCTGACCCCCGCCGCAGGAAAAGGCGTCAAAGACGCATACCGAACAGTCCAGAGCATCAGCTTTAGCGGTCTGAAAGCAAACAAGACAGACTAGGGCCTGTTCACGCTAAGGTCTAAGTTTCTGTTAATCTGTTTTTACCGAT
>CAXTYQ010000105.1:0-11336 GCA_964248505.1 uncultured Acidobacteriaceae bacterium | reverse complement strand
GGGCGGGGTCCGCGAGGTGGGCCGTGGGGTCGCCGTGGCAGGCGGAGCAGCCGATGCCGGCCTGTGCGAACGGCGTTCCGCCGGCGAAACGGTTGCGAGCGGTGGGGAGGCTCGGCTGGACGGCGGTGGCGTGGCAGTGGAGGCAGTTGGGGTCGACCGGCAGAGGCGCGGGCATGGCCTTGACAGCGTCGTAGGCCGGAGCCATGCGAAGTGCGTTCTGGCGGGTGTAGAAGTTGATGGGCAGCTCAAACCATTCGCCGTCGATCTGGTAGAGGTAGGTACGGCCGCGGTGGCCGGAGCCGATGAAGTAGCGGAGTTCACGCTCGCCGTGAAGTGCGTTCGGCTGTGTGGCAGTGGCGGCGCGGTCGAAAGACATGGACGCGACGGCTTCGCGCAGGAAGATCCGATACGTAACGCCGGAGGGGGTGTGGGTGAAGGTGCCGGTCTCGAGCGCGTCGGTGGCGATGCCGCTGCCGCGCGCCATGGAGGTCTGCCGGTAGCTGTTGTAGATGGCGCTGTGGCAGCGGGCGCAGGCCTGGTCCGGGTCGGCAAGCGACGGTGTGGGCCGTGAGGCGGCGACGACGGACGTACGTTGGCCGGGGATGGCTGCGGCGAGCAGGGCCAGACACGCGAAGCCGAAGCAGATCGCGGCGCCGAACGCAGGTGCGTCTCGGCCCCTGGGCGGGCGCGAAGATGGGCGGCGTCGTGTGGGTGCCCGCCTAACGCGGGGCGTCCAGCTTTGGCTCATCGGCGGCCTGGATGCGGGTGGCGGTCGCGGTTTCGCGGCTGGCGTCCTCGCGGCGGCCCAGCCCGCGGTAGGCCTGCCCAAGAAGGCTGTGAGTCATGAAGTTGGCGGGATCCATCTTTTCGGCGCGTTCAAGAAACGTCACGGCGGCCACAAAGTCGCCCTGCTTCAGGTGCACCTTGCCAAGCAGGATGTAGGGCCCGGTGCTGTTCGGTTCGAGCAGGACCGCGCGCTGAAGGGCGAGGAGAGCTTCGGTGTAGTTGCCTTGACGGCTGTACGCATCGCCGAGGCGGTCGTAGGTGGAAGGGTTGAGAGGGTTGCGGGCGCGCTCCTCTTCAAACTGCGCGATGGCCTCCGGGAGATGGTTGCCGGCCAGCGCGATCTCGCCGAGCAGGGCATGCGCCAGGGGCAGCTTGGGGTCGAGTTCGAGCGCACGGTTGGCGAACTTCTGGGCGATGGGGACGTACTCGCGGCGAAGAAGCATGCGGGCGGCAAGCAGGTACGCCGACGCGGAGTCGGGCGGGAAGCCGTACTGCGCGGCAAAGGCATGGCGCGCGTCGTCGTAGCGGCGCGTGTCGAGATAGCACAGCGCAAGGATGTAGGTGGGGTCGACCTTGGTCTGCGAGCCGGGCTTGTGGGCAGATTCGAGCAACGGGATCGCGGCGGCGGGTCTGCCGAGGCGAAAGAGACAGAGCGCGTCCATCTGCGTGGACTCGAGATCGTGCGGGTCTTGCTGGATGGCAGCGGCGAAGGCGGCCTCGGCGGGAGCGATGTTGTTCTGCGCGTAGAGGGCGAGGCCGCGCAGACGATCGAGGCCCGGTGCTGGCGCGGGCTGCGCTGCGATCCCGTCGATCTGCCGAAGCGCGTCGGCACTGTGGCCGGTGTCGATCAGGTGTCGGAGGGCGGTGAGCTCTGGAGCTTCGGCGGGCGTCGTCAGAGCTCCAGACCCGGCCTGGGCTGATGGGACGTCTGGAGCCGATGTCCCCTGCGCACGAGCAGCCGCGGCGCTCACAGCTCCGGCCAGATAGACAGCGACGAGGGCCAGAAAGACACCGGCGAGCCTCAGAACGCGCCTGCGCTGCGGAAACACGTCTCTGACATTGGCGCCGGACATACAGGGGACCGATCCCAGTGTAGCGGAGGGCAAAAGAGAGAGAGGAGCCGGAGCCCCCCTCCTGCCGTACAGACCTTCAATTAGAACTGGATGCGCGCGGAGAACTGCAGCTGCCGCGGGTTGGTATAGCCGTTTATGCCGGGACCGGAGGAGATGGCGCCGGCGCTCGACGATCCGTTGACGTTTCCGCCAGGAAGGCCGTAGTTGATGTGGTTGAAGGCATTGAAGCCATCCGCACGGAACTGCGCGACGATGCTCTCACGGATCGGAAAGTTCTTCTGCACCGTGATGTCGGTGTTGAAGAAGTGCGGTCCGAAGACGCTGTTGCGACCGACGTTCCCGATCTGATCGAGGCCGGGAGCCGTGAAGAACGTGCCCAGCTGGATCGGGTCGTAGAAGGACAGGTTGTTCCCGGGTCTTCCAGTCAAGTGCGAGTGGAAGGCCTTGGTATCGCCGTTCAGGTAGCACGGCGCGCTTCCGCCGACACTGCTCGAACAAGAGTTGTACGACAGCGTAAACGGCAGACCGCTCGAGTAGTTGACGACCGGATTGACCTGCCATCCGCCGACGATCTCATTCACGAGACCATTCGCATTGCTGAGCAGGGCGTGGTTCCGTCCGAACGGCAGCTGCAACAGGCCGTACACGATAATCTGCTGGTGCCGGAGGCTGCTGTCGTTGCCCTGGACGGCCCGGCGATCCCACGTGGAATAGCCGGTTGACTCGCTGATGGCCTTCTGCCAGGAGTAGTTCGCGGTCAAGGAGAAACCGCGGCTTACCTGCTTGGCCATGGTGACCTGAAGCGCGTTGTAGTGCGTATCCAGATCGTCGCCGTAGTAGGTGATGTCGTTGGTCCAGCCGCATGCGCCTGCGGGCAGACCCGCGGTTGCGCCGGCGGCAGACGCGAGGTAAACGGGATCGGAGCACGCCGCGAGTTTGCCCGCATAGTAGCGCCGAAGAAACGTTGTGTTCCTGGTCGCGCCGTTGCTCTGGACGACGTTTGCCGGTGTGCAGCCCGGACCTACCGGGTAGCAGTTTCCGCCATTCGGATCGTAGTGCAGCGCATTTCCCGTGATGCTCTGCGCCGCCGGCAGAAAGAGGCCGGGCTCGTTCGGGTTGGTGGCGTTGCCCGAGTTATCGCCCAGCGTGTGCGTTCCCTTGTTGCCGACATAGGCGATGGTGAGCGAGACCGTGGGCGTGAAGGCCTGTTGCAAGCTGGCGTTCCAGGCGTCCAGCGTGGGCAGACGAATCGTCGTCGGCCGCGATCGCGAGTTGACCAAGTACCCCGGATTCGGCAGAAGACCGTTCGCAGGTACAACCGTTGGGGTCGGCGCGGTGGGGCCCTGAGCCAGGGTGAAGGCGTAGCTTGTCGGTCCGCCGGTCGCGGTGATCTGCTGGTTGGCCAGCACCGGCAGGTTTTGCGTGGCGGCGTGTCCGAAGATCGATCCAAAGACACCGATATCGAAGCTGCGACCGTAACCTGCGCGGATCACCGTGGTCGGGTGCACCTGATACGCCACGCCGATGCGCGGATTGTACGGATTGCCCGGCTTCGAGTAGTTCATGTTGCTGCCGATCCCACCGGTACCGGCCACCTGGAGATAGCCGGTGGCGAGATTCAGCAAAGCTCCGTTCTGAGGGCCGTTGACGCTCTCAGGAAAGTAAAGTTCGTAGCGCAGACCCAGGTTGAAGGTCAGGTTCGGCGTCGCGCGCCAGGTGTCCTGAACGTAGAAGAAGTCGCGCTTCTGGAACTCCTTCGCGTTGGTCGAGGTGCTGACGTAGCGGTTGAAGTAGGTGACATCCCCAAGCGCCAGGGTGGCGAAGCCGAGGCCGCCGGCACTGGTGTTACCGCTCGAGTCCGCCGCCGCCACAGCAGGATTCGATGTGGGTCCGGTACCGAACTGCAGCACACCGGTGCGGTCGTTGTCGCTCGGCACGCGCAGGTTGCGGGCGTAGCGAAGATCGGCTCCGAACTTGACGGCGTGGTTGCCCAGCGTCTTGGTCCAGTTGTTCGCCACCTGGTACTGATCCTCGCGCTCGATCAGAGGGCAGTTGCAGCGGTCTACGTTCAGACCGGCTCCATACTGCGGACCTACAGACTGGTTGTTGTTTGGGTTGCCGCTGCCGCCGACCTCCGTCACCTGAAAGCTGGGAGCGCCGCTGGTGATGGGGTCCGCTGTGTTAAGGCCGGGGATGCCGAGCTGCGTCGCGAAAGCGCTGCCCGCGTCGTACTTCGCCGTGTTGATGTTGTAACGGTAGTAGCCCAGACGAACGTCCGTCACAAGCTTGGGATTGACGGCGATATCGGTGCCGAGGGCGGCGCTGTCGTTCGCGCCCTTCGAGGTTCCGCCGTAGCCGCCGATGCCGAACCCGGCGCCACCCGCGGTGCCGAACATGGTTGTGCCGGTAAGGACGTCGGTGAAGCGGCTAAAGCGGCCAAAGACGTGAATGCGCTGACTTGCGGTCCAGTCGCCCCGGGCGTCCCACTGGTTGCTGTTGAAGATGCCCGTTCCACCCGCGGCATAGTTACTCGCCAGGCCAAGCGCCGGTCCGCCCGTGGTATTCGGAGCGTACGGTTGCAGCAGTTTCAGCAACGCCTTCGCCTGCGGCGAAACCTGAGCCATGGGGATAACGTTTCCGGGGTAGGCCGTTCCGTTCGGCTGATAGATGATGCCGGCACCGTTAGGCAGCTTCGCGTACTCGCTGAAGTCGCATCCAGCGATGCCGCTCGGCCCCGTTGTGCCAAGGCAGGTACTGGTCAGAAGAGCGGTGGGAACGGTCTGGAGGTTCGACGTGCCGACCTTCTGCCGAACGCCCTGGTAGTCGCCGAAGAAGAAGATCTTGTCCTTGATGACCGGGCCGCCGATCGATCCGCCGAACTGGCTCTTCAAGCCTGCGGGGAAAGGGTTAATCTTGGTGATCTGGTTGGGACCCTGCGTGAACGGATCGCGGGCAAGGTTGGCGCTGCTCTGACGATAGTCGAACGCCGATCCGTGGAAGCTGTTCGTGCCGGACTTGGTCTGCGCGGTCACGACCGACGAGACAGCCTTGCCGAACTCCGCGTCGAAGTTCTGCGTCGTGATCTTGGTCTCGGAGAGCGAGTCGATGTTCGGGTTGATGACGATAATGCCGAGGATCGGGTCCTGGTTGTCCGTTCCGTCGAGCTGATAGGCGACGCCCGCGAAGGCCTGTCCGTCAACCTCGATCTGCCGGCTGCCCTGCGGATCTTCGCTCGCCGCGTGGCTCCATCCGAGCAGCTGAGCGCCGGGAAGAAGCAGCTGAAGATTGGTAAAGTTGCGATCCGGCAGAGGAAGGTCGACGATCTCCTGCGCATTGAACACGGTGGCAACGTCGGCCCGGTCGGTCTTGAGTTGCGGCACAGCTTCGGCGCTGACTTCAACCGTCTCGCTCGATCCGCCGATCGTCAGGGCAGCTTCCACCTTGGCCGAGGTGTCTGCAAACAGCCGAATTCCTGTCGTCTGATATCCCTTGAAGCCCGCCGCTTCCACACGCACGTCGTACACGTCCGGGATCAGGTGATCGACCGTAAACTCGCCGCTGTTGTTGGACTGCGCTGTGACCGCGGTGCCCTTGGCCGTATCTGTAACCGTAATGGTTGCATTCGGAACGACCGCACCGGATGCATCGGTCACGGTGCCGAAGATGTTTCCGTAGACGGCCTGCGCGCGGGCCGAGATGCCGGATGCAGCGAGGGCGATGGCGATGACAAAGATCGGAAGCCTGGCTCGCTTGGTGAACTTAAACATGGAAACTACCTCCGGGAAGTTGGCGCAAGAAAGCTGATTTTGGGGTCACAAGGTGTCTTCGTGCGGGGCGGGGAGAGATCCACTCGCCGGAGACATCGTTTGGGGAGAAACGATCGCCGTACAGGGACAGCAGAGAACATGATTTCGCGACTGCGCAACCCTACGCCTGACCCCGGAGCGGTGTCAACGGGTGTCGCACAGGAGGTAACAGATCCATCACCGTTTGGTGCCCCATCAATTGGAGGAGACGATTCCCGATCCTTTTGAGGTGCTTTCTTCCGCTAGATGGGGATCTGTGTGGTTCTGTGTCCAAGCCCTAGGTGGCGGGCCAGAGCCAGGCAGCGCCGCGCACGCCGCTCGAATCGCCGTAACGCGCCGGCACGAGTTCTGTCGTGCACTCGCCGCCGAAGACATATTGCCCCAGCCGCGCGCGGATCTCGCTGTACAACCGCTCAATGCGCGAGACGCCGCCGCCAAAGACGATCACATCCGGGTCGAGCACGTTGATTACGACGGCGAGCCCCCGTGCAAGCCGGTCTTCGAGCGCGTTGATAGCACGGATCGCGTTGGGATCGCCGAGAGCGTAGCTGGCCACGATCTCGGGCCCGGACTTCTCGACCCCCGTTACCTCGCGGTAGTCGCGCGCGATCCCGGTCCCCGACACCCACATCTCCATGCATCCGCGTCTGCCGCAGTAGCAGGCCGGACCGGGAGATTCCTCCGGCAGCGGCCAGGGTAGAGGCATGTGCCCCCACTCGCCCGCAACCCCGTTCGGACCGGCGTGGATATGGCTGTCAAAGGCGACGCCGCCGCCACATCCAGTGCCTAGGATCACGCCGAAGACGACGCGCCTGCCCGCGGCCGCGCCGTCCGTCGCCTCCGAGACCGCCAGACAGTTGGCGTCGTTTGAGAGCCGGACCTCGCGATCGAGCACGGAGGAAAGATCGCGCCCCAGCGGCTGTCCGTTCAGCCATACCGAATTCGCATTCTTCACCAGGCCGGTCGACGCGGACACCGTTCCCGGAATACCGGCGCCCACCGTTCCGCGCAAGCCGGTCTCCCGCTCGATCCGGTGCACCAGGCCGGCCATCGCCTCCACCGTTCCCCGGTAGTCGTCCCTCGGCGTCGGAATCCGGTAACGCACCAACTCTTTTCCAGCCTCGTCCAGCGCCAGGGCCTCTACTTTGGTGCCTCCCAGATCGATCCCTATGCGCATGTTTGCCGTGTCCTCCTGAAATTCGGGATAACCCCCGCTGCTCCGTGCTGGCGGATGGCGGCCAACCCCGGAAGCCAGAGCTTGCGAGGAAAGCTTGCCAGACAGGCCGACGGTAAAGTATGGCACATAGCACCGATGCCCTATGCAACCCTCTGTCCGGCCTCACGCCGATGTATGATTCTCCGGTTTACGAGTGAGAGGTGGAACCGAGCATGAAGATGACGGGAATGATGGCGCTCAGCACCGCCGTTGGAGCACTTGGCGGCCTCTTGTTCGGGTTTGACACGGCCGTGATCGCAGGCACGACCCAGCAGCTGCAGACCATCTTTCACCTCACGGACAAGACCCTTGGCTTCACGGTGTCGATCGGTCTGATCGGAACCGTCATCGGCGCCATCGGCGCGGGTCCGCTCGGCCAAAGGATCGGATCGCGCGAAGCCCTGCGCATCATGGCCGTGCTCTACACCATCTCGGCCGTCGGTTCGGCGCTCGCCTGGAACTGGCCCGCGCTCCTCATCTTTCGCCTGATCGGCGGCCTCGGCATCGGTGGATCGTCGGTGCTGGGACCGGTCTACATCGCGGAGCTCGCTCCGGCAAAGTGGCGCGGCCGCATGGTCGGCCTCTTTCAGATCAACATCGTCGTCGGCATCCTGCTCGCGTACCTTTCGAACTTTGTGATCACAACCCTGCATCTCGGCGCGCTCCAGTGGCGTTGGGAGTTCGGCGTCGCCGCGTTTCCCTCCGCCATCTTTCTCGCCATGCTCTTTTGGATCCCGCGATCCTCGCGTTGGCTCGTGACAACAGGACAGAACGACGAGGCGCTCCGTGTGCTCCAGTCCATGGGATCGCCGGACAGCGCGGAAGAGCTGCGCGAGATCCAGGATTCCATCCGCTTCGACGCCGGCACCGACAGCGAGTCGCTCTTTCAGAGGAAGTACCGTCTGCCCATCTTTCTCGCCATCACGATCGGTCTCTTCAACCAGCTTTCAGGCATCAACGCTCTGCTCTACTACTCCAACTCGATCTTCGCCGCGGCCGGATACAGCCAGGTCTCGGGTGCTCTCCAAACGGTGCTCATCGGCTTCGCCAATCTCCTCGCGACCCTGCTCGGCATGAGCCTGATCGACAAACTCGGCCGCAAGACGCTGCTTCTGATCGGCTCCGTCGGAACCGCGGTGTGCCTCGCCGGCGTCGCCGCCATCTTCTTCACCGACCAGCACCGGGCGGCGCTGGTCTGGCTCCTGGTCGCCTACATCGGCTTCTTCGCCGTCTCGCAAGGTGCGGTCATCTGGGTCTATATCTCGGAGGTCTTCCCCAACCGCGTCCGCTCCAAAGGCCAGAGCCTCGGTTCGACCTCGCACTGGATCATGAACGCCATCATCGCGCAGATCTTTCCTCTGCTCGCAGCCAAATCCGGCGGCATCCCGTTTGCCTTCTTCTCGTCGATGATGGTCCTGCAATTCTTTGTGGTGCTGTTCATCTACCCGGAAACCAAGGGCCGAACGCTCGAGCAACTGCAGCAAAACCTGGCGATGAGTTAGGTGAGTGTGCGTGTGCATTTCTGTCCGGAAATAAGACATCTGTAAAGGATCCAAGCAATATGCCGATAGAGACTGCAAGAGAGACGATGGGAGCGAAGATCTCGGTATGGAGGATCGTCCGACAACTACCGCTTGCGGTCCTCGCGATCTGTGCGATTCTGTCGGTGAGCGCCTCCGCGCAGCCGGCTCGTGGCGGCAGAACAGTTGCAGACCCGCCAGTGGTCACCTCGCAGGCCTCCGCCACCGATCTCGACGCCCGCTTCCACGACGGTCCGTGGTGGAAGCATGCGGTCGTCTACGAGATCTACCCGCGCTCCTTTCAGGATTCAACCGGCGACGGCATCGGCGATCTCAACGGCATCACCGGACGCCTCGGCTACCTCCAGAACCTCGGCGTCGACGCCATCTGGATCGCGCCCATGTACCCCTCGCCCCAGGTCGACTTCGGCTACGACATCTCCGACTACCAGGCCATCGATCCCCAGTACGGCACCCTGGCCGATTTCGATCGCCTGGTCGCCGAAGGCAAAAAGCACAACATCCGGATCTGCATCGACATGGTGCTGAACCACACCTCGGACAAGCACAAATGGTTCATCGAATCGGCGAGCTCCCGCACCAACCCCAAGGCCGACTGGTACGTCTGGGTCGACCCCAAGGGCTATACCTCGGACGGAAAGCCGATCCCGCCCAACAACTGGCTGAGCGGCTTCGGACATTCGGCATGGGAGTGGGTGCCTGCGCGCAAGCAGTTCTACTATCACAAGTTCTATATCCAGCAGCCCGATCTGAACTGGCGCAATCGAGACGTCGAAAAGGCCATCTTCAGCATGGAGCGCTTCTGGCTCGACCGGGGCGTGGCCGGGTTTCGCCTCGACGCCATTCCGACTCTCTTTGAAGATCCCTCCAACGCGGACGAGGAGTTCACCGGCGGCACCAACGCGTACGGCGATCGCGAAGTCAGCGGCAAGCTGACCGAAAACCTCGCCGAAGTCCACGACGTGATCCGCCGCATGCGAACGCTCGCCGACAGCTACCCCGCCAACGTCTACCCGAGTGAACGCGTGCTCATCGGAGAAACCTATCTGCCCAACGTCGCCGAGCTGAACAAATGGTACGGCGGCGATAAGCACGACGAACTCCATCTGCCCATGGACATGCAGGTCGGCTTCACCAACAAGCTCGACGCAAATCTGTTCCGGACGCGCATCGATGAGGCTGAATCGGACATCGGCTCCAACCAACCCCTCTTTGTCTTCGACAACCACGACAACGTCCGCTCGTGGGACCGCTACGGCGACGGTGTACACAACACGGAGATCGCTAAACTTATCGCAACCATGCTTCTGACCACGCGAGCGGCCGTTCTGCTCTATGACGGGCAGGAGATCGGCATGAAGACCTCCACGCCGACCCGCGTCGAAGACGTCAAAGATCCGATCGGCGTCACCGGTTGGCCGAAAGAGAAGGGCCGCGACGGCGAACGAACACCCATGCAGTGGACCCCCGGCAAGGATGCCGGCTTCAGCACGGCCGCGAACACGTGGCTGCCGGTGGCGAACGACTACAAGACAGTCAACGTCGAGACCGAGACCGGCGATCCGACTTCCTTGCTCAACTGGTACAAGCGTCTGATCGCCATGCGGCGGTCGGACCCGACGCTGCGCGACGGCAAGCTGACCATGCTGAACAAGGACGACCCATCGGTCCTGTCCTACATCCGCGAAGGCGTCGCGGGCCGCCCCGCAGTCCTGGTCGCGGCCAACTTCACCTCCGCGCCGAAGACGGTGTCGTTTGATCTCAGCGCCTCCGGTGTCCAGGGCAAAAGCGTGCATACCCTGATCACGGATGCGCCTTCCCTCGAAAAGTCGTCGAGCCTGACATCTGTCGTACTTCCACCGTTTGCATCGTGGGTCGCCAGCGTACAGTAAGCTTTCCGAAAGAGGCTGTGAAGATCGAGGAGAGGTGTGATGTGCCCCTGACGCGAACGCGAGCCCGAACCCGAATCCGAATCCGAATCCGAAGATCGATGTTGCTTGGGAGTCTGCTCCTGGCCTGGATGCTGAGCGGGGGCCTGACCTCCGCGCAGACGGGGACCAACAGCGCAGGCTCGATCGGGGCGGGCGTCAGCGTCGCCGGCGCCGGCGCAAACGGCGTCCTCACCAAAGACGCAGCGGGCGCTCTGATGCCGCCGACCGTCTTCTTTCGCGGCAAAACCGCTCCTGTACAGGCGCGCAACGCCGGCGGAGTTCGCTTCGATGGCGATCGCCTGATCCTGGCAGCGTTGGTCGACACCTCCGGTTACTCGACCCGCGTGCAGGAACGATACCAGGCTTACCTCATCACAGAAGCGACGCTCGTGATCGAAGGCCACCGCCTGCCCCCCGGTGCGTACGGCGTCGGCTTCGTCGCCGGAGACCGCTTCGCCGTTATGGATCTCGGCGGCCACGACCTCTTCGTCGCCGGCTCGCACACCGACCCCACGCTTCGCCGACCAACGCCCTTGCAGATCGTCGCCGGGCAGACCGACGGCCAGTTCCGCCTCTATGTGGGACGAAGTTACATCGACTTCTCCCGCGCCGCCGACGAGACCCGGTAGCGCCTGATCGGTCGCGCTGTGATCCGCCTCTGCACTCTGCTCGCGCTCGCTCTCCCGCTCGTCACTTCAGCCGCAGGCGGCCAGACCGGCAGACCAGACCGCCCGGCCGCCCCCTCGCAGGCAGCCGTCTCTGCCGCCGACACGGCCTTTCGCGCGGGGTCCGCCGCGTTTGAACGAGGAGATTTACCCGCGGCCCACGCGGAGTTCGCCCGGGTCGTTCGGCTCGCGCCAAACATCGCGGCAGGCCACAGCGCCTTCGGTGCCGTGCTTCTGGCCGAAGGCGACGCAAAAGGAGCCATAGCGCAGCTCGAACAGGCCCGCCGGCTCGACCCTGACCTCGATTCTAAAGATGGC
>CAXTYQ010000104.1:0-11446 GCA_964248505.1 uncultured Acidobacteriaceae bacterium | reverse complement strand
AAGCCTGGCTCAGACTCCGCTTCGGAGACTACACCTGAATGTAAAATGGTCTAAAACACCGGCATGCGCGGAGCCTTTCTCAAACCAAGCACGTTGAAGTCGCTCAACCGACTCTTCAGCACATAGATCAGCTTGTTGTTGCCGTTCGGATCGGTCGGCATCATAAAGAATCCGCTGCCCAGCACGTGGTCATGCGTGTTGCTGATGATGCCTTCGATCGTCTCTCCGTCGTGAAAGCAAACCCGCACCCACAGACCCTCCATAATCGGCGTGTTCTCGTGGAAATGGAGCGGTCGGTGCCGCGTGTCGCCGTCAAACGTCTTCACAAAGAAGATCGCCTTCGCCTCGCGCGTGTCTACCTGCTCGGTCGTCTCCGTCTCAAGCATCTGCAGACGGATCGATTCCAGGGGATGCTGCGGATCATTCCGAAGCAGCTGCTCCACCGACCCCAGCTCGCTCGCCCGCGCAAATCCCCGAACCGCATGATCCTCAAACCGGATCACAACGCGGTACAACACACCGGCTTCCCCAACCTCAATCTGCTGACCTACGCCTGACGCGGCGGAGACAGATCGTACTGCTTGATCTTGTAGAGCAAAGCCTTGTAGCTGATCTGCAGATCGTTTGCTGCCGCCTTCCGGTTCCATCCAACCTCCTCCAACACTTGCTGTATGGCCGTGGCCTCCGCCTCGCCCTTCAGGCTGCGCACCATCTGCTTCAGACCACCGCCGCCCGTCCCGGACGCTTCCGCCCCACCGCCCGCCGCAGGCTCTTCCTTCCGAGTCTCGATCGAAAGCTCGTCGAGGATCGCCCGCTCATCCCCCAGCACCAGGTACCGGTTGATTACGTTTTGCAGCTCCCTGATATTGCCCGGCCAGGGATACTCGGTCAAAGCTTCCATCATCGTCGCCGAGAAGTACAGCGGCTCCCGACCGTACCTCTGCGCCGCCTTGCGCATGAAAAACTGCGACAGAACAGGGATCTCCTCGCGCCGGTTTCTGAGCGCCGGAATACTCAACGTAAATCCGTTCAGGCGATAGTAAAGATCCTCACGAAACGTCTTCTGCGCCATCGCCTCCTTCATGTTGATGTTGGTCGCGGCAATCACACGCACATCCACCTTCATCGGCGACCGGCTGCCCAGCCGCGAAAACGTCCCATCCTGCAGCACCTGCAGCAGCTTCGCCTGTAGGATCGCCGGCATCTCGCCGATCTCATCCAGAAAGATCGTCCCTCCCGTGCAGATCTCGAACTTGCCCGGCTTCGTCTTCACCGCTCCCGTAAACGCCCCCTGCTCATAGCCAAACAGCTCACTCTCCAGCAGATCCGCCGGCACCGCCGCGCAGTTCACCTTCAAAAACGTGTGCTGGCTGCGCGCCGACATCTTGTGCGTAAACAGCGCCAGGACTTCCTTGCCGGTCCCGCTCTCGCCCAAAATCAGCACCGGAATATCCGCCCGCGCCACCAGCGAAGCCTGCGCCTCCAGCTCCCGCATCCGCTTGCTCGACCGCACAAAAGAGTACGTCTCCGTCAGCTGGATCTCCTTGGGATCATCCGCTACGGGCCTCCGGTCAAGCAGCGCCAGATGCTCCTCAATCGCCGCCTCCACGTCCGAGCCGAGAAACGGCTTCATCACAATCCCGCGCACACCCAGCCGGATCACCGCCTCCAGATCCCGCAACTCGGCCGAGCACGACAAGACAATGACCGGCAGCTGCGGACACACCGACCGGATCTTGCTCAGCAGAGGCACCGGATCTTCATTCGCCCGCTGCGCCAGCAAAAGCATATCCAGCGCAGGTCCGCGCCCCAGGGCTGAGACCAAATCCTCCGGCTCGGAGAAGGGTTCGAGAGCATACTTCGTCAAGGTCGAACGCAGATACTCCAGGACGTCCGCATCCGGTTCAAAGATGCCGATGCGCGACTTGGGAGCTGCGGGTCTTGCGGCAGAGATCGAGTACGACAAAGATGCGGACATGCAAAAACCCCTGATTTGTAGGCCGGAGATCATCGTCCCTGGGCCTTGCCACATTCGCGTGATGACGAACCGGCCCAAAAAGAACGCCAATCCGTCCGGACGAAGAGCGGGGAGAGCAATCCGCACCGTACGGGAACTGAGCAGGATTCTAGTTGCTTCAGCAGCGATTGCACAGTGAAATTGTTAAAATGTTTGCCCATAAAGAGACAAAAGTTTTCCTCTTTCGTAACTTACCTGTCCAGTCGCCACCTCACGTCATCGTCTCCCGCCCTCCTTCGGGCCGCGGACGCGGGCCCACTCCCCCTCACGCCCCGCAGCTTCGCTCCCCCGCGCACAGCGACAGTTCCACAGCACCAAACCTCTACCCACAGCCGCTCCGTTGCGCTCCGAGGCCGCTCAAGTACACTGGCTCCATCTGACCCGCACATCCCGCCCCGGCACACTCCTCCGATTGGACCGAAACGTGCTACCTCCACTCGTACTGCAGCTCTTCCCGTGCTCCACTGCGCATCTCTGACAGGACGTCCGCCTTGCTCTCTACTTCTGATTCCGGATCTCTCCCCAACCTCCCGCCCCTGGACATCCTCTTCGGCAGAACACCTGCCATGCTGGCTGTTCGCACCAAACTTGAACGCATCGCCGAGACCGACGTCCCCGTCCTCCTCCAGGGCGAAAGTGGCACCGGAAAGGAGCTCTGCGTCAACCTGCTCCACGCCTTGTCCCGTCGCGGCCGCGGCTCCCTCGTTAAGGTCAGCTGCCCCGCCATCCCGCACTCCCTTCTAGAAACCGAGCTCTTCGGCTACGAGAAAGGTGCCTTCACCGGCGCCCACTCCACCAAACTCGGACGCGTCGAACAGGCCCACCTCGGAACCCTCTTCCTCGATGAGGTCGGCAGCCTCGATCTCGCCGTCCAATCCAAGCTCCTCCAGGTCCTCCAGGACGGCACCTTCACCCGCGTCGGCGGCCACGAGCCCCGCTCCATCACCACCAGACTCGTCTCCGTCGCCAACGGAGACCTGCGCAAGGAGGTCGAAGCCGGCACATTTCGCCTCGACTTCCTCTTCCGCATCAACGCCGTCACCATCAACCTCCCACCCCTGCGCCAGCGCCTCGCTGACCTCCCCATCCTCGTCGACTACTTCATCGACCACTACGCCCGCCTCTTCCATCACACGCCGGAGCTGCTCTCCAAAAGCGCCGTCCGCCTCATGCAGGGCTATCACTGGCCGGGCAACATCCGCCAGCTCGAAAACCTGATCCGCTCCTACGTCCTCATCGGCAGCGAAGAGGCCCTCGTCACCGAGCTGATGCCCGAAGATCCAAAAAACGGCATCACCACCGATATCGACCTCAGCGAACCCGTCTCGCTCAAGCACATCACCAAAAAGGCAACGCAGGATCTCGAACGCCAGATCATCCTGAAGGTGCTCCAAGCCAACAGCTGGAACCGGCAGAAGACCGCCAAATGGCTCAAAATCAGCTACCGCTCACTCCTCTACAAGCTCAGCGAGGTCGGCATGCCGCAGGTGCCGCCGCGTCCGCTCCGCCTCACCCCCGTCCCAAGAAAAGCCTCCGAAACCGAGCTCCGACCGACGCTCTCCCGCCCCCGGGTCTTCTAAATAACCGGGATCTGATCCTAGCCGACGCCGGGGCCACTATCTCCCGCCGCCCCGGCGCTCCAGCACCCGCTCGACGATCCCAAACACGTCTTCGGCCACATCCGTCCATCCCCGACTGTGCCTCTGGCTGATCTCCGCCGCATCCCATGCGCGATCGAGCACCGCCGCAATCGCCTTCCGCAGCGCCGCGACATCCCGCGCCGGCACCATCCTTCCCGTGTCCTCGCTCATCAGCTCCGGGATACCGCCCACGTCGCTCGCCACCACCGGCCGTCCACACGCCAGCGCCTCCACAATCACGTTCGGGCAGCCCTCGCGGTAGCTCGGCAAAGCCACCGCATCCGACGCCGCCATCCACTGCGCCACGCCCCCCGAAGAACACGGAGGCACAATCCGCACCAGCTCCCCGGCCCCATGACTCTCGACCAACGCTCGGATCACGGGCTCATCCGGCCCGTCTCCCACGAGATAGCACCGCAACTTAGGACGCTCCGCCCGTAGCCCCGCCACCGCCTGGACCAGCTCGCGCAAGCCTTTTGCCACATCGATGCGACCGATATACGTCACAATCTCCGCCCTGGCCTCCAACCCCAGCGCCTCTCTCGCACCCGCCCGATCCTGCGGATGAAAGATCGAAGTATCGCATCCGTTCAGCACCGCCCGGCTGCGCTCCGGCCTCGCTCCCATCGCCAGCGCCTTGCCTCGGAGAGCATCGCTGACCGTCACCACATAGTCCGCCTCCCGCAGAACGCGCCCGGTCAGCGCACCGCAGATCGGGTCGCTGATTTGGTTCAGGTCCGATCCGATCGCCGTCACCACCACCGGCACACCGAGCTCGCGCGCAATCCGCAGCGCCGCAAATCCATCCGGATACACCACGTAGTTCAGCAGCACGTCCGGCCGAAACGCCCGCACCCGCGGCAACAGCTTTCGCGCCGCCATCCATCCGTTCAGCGGCCGCGAAACGAGCGGCAACGCCGGATAAGGTATGTACTCGACATCAACGCCGCCCGGCCGAAACTCCGGGTCCAGGGCGTCGTGCGTGCGGCTCCGCGGTCGCAGCCGCTCCGGATATCGCGACTCCATATAGAACACCTCGAGCGCCCATCGATCCGCCAGCAAACGCAGCGTCTGGTACGCCGAGTGCCCCGCCCACGGATGAAACGAGGTCGGAAAATACCGCGTCACCACCGCGACCCGCGTCACCGTCCGCGTCCCTCCTCGAGCTCCGGAGCAGCCCCGGCAACAACCGTCCTCAGAAGCTCTCGGTACCGCTCCGCGACCGCCCGTCGGTGAAACCGCGCAATCTCCTCGAGATCAGGCCTCGGCAGCGCCTCCGAGCCCGATCTGCTCAGAACCTCCACCAGCATCCGCCGGATCGCACCCACATCCCGGACATCGGTCCACCATCCGGCACGCGTCAGCTCCAACAACCGTCGCACGTCGCCCTCCGGGTGCACCGCCGCCACCATGTGCTTGCCGCTGCCGAGATAGTCGTAAAACTTCGCCGGGACGTTGATCCGGTCATGCGTAATCAAGAGCAGGTACGTCGTGTCGTCGATCGCCCGGAGCGCCTCGGCCTGCGGCACAAACCCTCGCAGCTCCAGCGTCTCGCCCATCCGAAGCAACGACGCTCGCAGCGCCGGCGTCTCCACATGCCCGATATACCGCACTGCTAATCGATCGCGCAGCTCCGCGGGCAAACCGAGCACCGCCTCGACAAACGTCCCCGGATCGGTCGACCCGTACACCGTCCCGAGGTAAGTCAACACCACCTTATCGCCGCTCCCGCCGCTCCCGCCGCTCCCGCCGATGGCAGCCGGCCCGGCTTGCGCCTCCCCCCGCTCCTCCACACGAGGCACCGGCCCATCAAACCCATTCGGCAGATACACGAACTTCTCCGCCGGCTCTTCAGGGTACCGCCCCGCGATCTCTCTTCGCGCAGCCTCCGTCACCGCAACCACGGCCGTCGCGTCGCGCACCGCCTCCCCTTCGGCCTTCTCCGCCACCCGTCGCGCCCGCTCGTTGTTATTGAAGCTCACCAGATCGATCGTCGTCGTCAGCCACTCATCGCGAAAGTCCAGCACGATCGGCAGGGGCGGGAACTGCCGTCGCAGCATCGTCACCAGTCGAACCGTCGAAAACGGCGGCACCGTAACCACCACCACGTCGATCTCGCGCTCGCGGACGATCCGCCGCGCCGCCCGAAACGCAAACGGCAGCCACCCCACCTGCGGATCCGGCAGCAAGAGATTGCCGACCAACGCCTTCAGCGGATTCC
Source organism: uncultured Acidobacteriaceae bacterium (assembly GCA_964248505.1). Classification (GTDB taxonomy): domain Bacteria; phylum Acidobacteriota; class Terriglobia; order Terriglobales; family Acidobacteriaceae; genus Edaphobacter. The sequence goes on along the minus strand of CAXTYQ010000104.1, from coordinate 5,568 downwards.
CCCCGCCCTTCGCCCCCGAGCTCACCGCCCCCGAGCTCACCGCCCCCGGCGAGCCTATCTTCCCAGCGCCCCCCCCAGACACCACCCGTTTGATCGCCTTCCGCACCCCAAACGGCAGATCAGGCGTCCACGTCCGGTGCACCGTCACCTCCGCCGGCACCTGCCGGAGCAGGGAAGTGTCCATCCCCACCGCCGGTGCGTTCTTTGCCGTCAACACATCCAGCCGAACCCCAAACTCCGGGAGATACTTCGCCAGGCTCAGCGCCCGCAGCACCCCAACCCCGCCCGCCGGCGGAAACGAAAACGTCACGAGCAAGACCTTCAAGCTCACCGACCCCCGCCCGGCGCAAGGACCGCCTGATCCTGCTCCGCGCGCTTCACCCCTGGGGTCCCATCTACCCCGGCCCCAGTGATCGCCTCCACCGCCTGAAACATCTCAAACGCACTCACCCACCGCACCTCCATCCCGCGCTCGGCCGCCAGCTCCGCCATCCATCCGTACATCCGCAAAAGCCCGCCTTCGCCGCCCCCCGAACCCAGTCCCGAGCCCAGTCCCGAACCCAGCAAAGCCGCCGCGTTATCCTCCCGCGCACCATGGGTGTACAGCTTCAAGAACGCATCCTCGCCCAAGCGCGGCGCCAGCGCCAGCCAGCGCTTCACCCGATCCTCGGTCGGCGGATCATACACAGCAATCTCGCCGGTCTCCATCCGAGGCACCAGCCGGCCACGAAACCGCAGCCCCAGCGGCCCCGTGATCATCAACATCTCGCCCCGCTCCCCGCCCCCCGGAGTCGCCTCCGTCCCCTGATCAAACGACCTCGGCCGATCGAGCGGACCCGTCGACCAATAGATCTGGTTCACAATCCGCCCCTGCGTGGGGCTCGGGCACGAGGGCATCGTAAAGTCCGCGTAGCACCCCAGCTCCCGCAGGATCCCGATCTCGCCCGTCAGACCGCACAACCGCCCGTCCGGCCGCGAGTTGTCGAGCGCCCAGTTGCCGTGAATAAACCCAAACACCGTCCGACCGCCGCGCTCCCGCAACAGACCGTGGTCCTCCCGCAGCTGCCGGCAGAACTCCGTCACCTTCGCTCGAAACCCGTCCGCCGTCTCCCGGTCGTGATGGAGGTGCACCTCCACATCCCCAACGCCGGCCCGCGTCATCTCCGCCAAAGGCTCCAGCAACTCCGGGACGTACTCCTCCTGGGGATAAAAGAAGCTGTAACACGGCCGCCGTCCAGCACCATCCCGCGGCGCCCGCTCAGCAATCTCCGGCCACATCCTCTGCCATCGCTCCACGCGCTCCACGGCCGTTGCCTGCGAGACCTTCCCGCCCAGCGGCTCGTAGTGATCCGTGATCGCCACCCACAGCCGCTTGGGCGAGCTCCGATCGAGCCAACGCCGCGACCGGTCGCGCATGTACCCCGGCAACCAAAGCTCCGCACTCCGCGGCAAGTTCAACGTTCGCCTCCCAGACGCTTCGTTCCGGGCCCGATTCCCAGAGCCCCACGGTAACTCTACCGTCTTTCGGCCCCGATCCAGCACCCACTTCTCACTCGCGGTCTACCACCAAAGAGGTAAGCTGAACTCCTCAAGTTTCCTCCGCGGCAGCCGATAATGAGTAGAGAAGTCCAAAGCCGCCGCAATCGGAGCCGTCAGCGCACCTCTCATCCTATGAAGATCGTCCACGTCATCTACAGCATGGAGATGGGCGGCGCCGAGTTCCTCGTCGCGCAGCTCTCCCGGGTCCAGCGTGCCGCCGGCCACGACGTCTCCATCTTCGCCCAGACCAACGTCGGCGCGCTCGGCGAAGTGCTCCAGACCGAAGGCTTCCAGATCGACGTCCTCGGCACCGGCAACCCCGTCCAGACGCTACCAACCTACCTCCGCGCCTTCCAGCGGCTTCGTCCAGAGGTCGTCCACTGCCACAACGCCGCACCCACCCTCCAGGCCGCGCTCGCCGCCCGCCTCGCCGGTGCAACCTCCATCGTTTCAACGCGCCACAGCCTCGTAGCGCCACCTTACAACGGCAAGGAAGAGCGGCTCTACGGAGCAGTCTCCCGCCTCTGCGACCACGTCGTCGGCATCTGCGACGCTACCTGCGCCAATCTCCGCCGCGCCCCCTGGTCCGACCCCGGCCGCATCACCCGCGTCTACAACGGCATCGTCCCGCTCACCCCGGTTCCGCCCCCCGACCGACCCCCAAAATCCGGCTTCACCCTCCTCTTCGTCGGCCGCCTCGCCCCCGTCAAAAACCTTTCTACCCTCATCCGCGCCACCGCCCTTGCCGCACGCGAGCTCCCCGATCTCCACCTCTGGATCGTCGGCGACGGCCACGAGCGGCAATCGCTCGAGCAGCTCGCCGGCGAAATCGCCTCGCCAGACACCGTCACCTTCTGGGGCGAGCAGCACCAGGTCGCCCCCTTCTTTTCGGCCGCCGACGTCTTCACCATGTCCTCCACCTCCGAAGGCCTCCCCGTCTCGCTCCTCCAGGCCATGTCCATCGGCTTACCAGCCCTGGTCACCGACGTCGGTGGCATGGCCGAGGTCGTCGGCAACTCCGGCTCCGGCCTCCGCACACCAGTCGGCGACCCCGACCAGATGAGCGAACAGATCCTCCGCCTCGCCCGCGACCCAAATCTACGCCAAACTCTAGGCCGCGCCGGCAAATCGGCCTTCGCCCAACACTTCACGCTCAGGGAGATGGCCGACACCTACATGCGCCTCTACCAGAGCCGCACCCCCCTCCCCGCCGCACACACCACCGAACCCCAGGAGGACCTCGCCATCTCACGCTGACCACCCGGCGTCCGCCCCATCGCGATCCCCTATGGCCCTCTTCTTCACACTGCTCTACATCCTCACCGCGTACCTCAGCCCCGGTGTGCTCTTTGGCTCGCTCGCCGAGTTCCGCATCGAGCTCATCGTCGCCGCCCTCGCGCTCCTCACCTCCGTCTTCGCCCTCCAGGGCTCCGGTCTCGCCCGCGTCCCCCAGGCGTTTGCCATCCTCGGCATCTGCGCCGCGGTCTTCATCTCCATCATCTTCAGCGGCTGGCTCGGCCACGCCCCCTTCGCTCTCATCTCCTTTCTTCCGCAAGCACTCACCTTCTTCCTCGTCTTCATCAACGTCCGCACCCGCAAACACATCCTCCTGCTCGTCGGCGTCCTCTCGATCGCCTGCTTCTACACCGTGCTCCGCGCCTGGTTCGCCCTCCAGCAGGGCTCGCTCGCCGATCCCTACCTCTTCACGCAGATGACCGAAGGCGACATTCCCATCTTCCGCATCCAGGGCCTGGGCGAGATCAACGATCCCAACGACCTCGCCCAGACGCTCGTCAGCCTCACACCGCTCCTCTTCCTCTTCTGGAAGAAGGGAAGCACGCTGCGCAACTTCTTCGTCGTCCTCCTTCCCGCCGGCCTGCTTACCTTCGGCCTCTTCCTCACACACTCCCGAGGCGGCATCGTCGGCATGCTCGCGGTCGGCATCCTGGCCAGCCGGCGAAAACTAGGCACCATTCCCTCACTGATCGGAGCCGCCATCGCCTTTGCCGGCTCCATGGCCATCGGCTGGACCGGCGGCCGCGAAATCTCCGTCGAAGCCGGCTCGGACCGCCTCGAAGCCTGGTCCACCGGCCTCCAACTCATCCGCTCGCACCCCATCTTCGGCGTCGGCTTCGAGCGCTTCGGCGAGTACTTCTACATCACCGCCCACAACTCGGTCGTGGTCTGCGCCGCCGAACTCGGCCTCTTCGGCCTCTTCTTCTGGGTGCTCTTCCTCCTTACATCCATTCGCGACCTCCAGGTCGCCCAGAAGGCCGGCCTCAGAGCTCCGGACTCCAGCAACGAAGCCCCCGCCAATCCCTACGTCAGCATGCGGTCCCCTCAACCTGCCGCCCTCAGCCGACACCACGCTCCCGCCAGGGCCGGCGGCCTCCTCCTCGCCGAAGCAGACGACGATGACGTCTACAATCTGGTCCCTGCCCCATCCCCCATCCCCACCCCGCTTCAACCCCCACCCCATCTCGCCAGCCTGGCCGAACCCGCCGAACTCTCGGCCGAGCAGATCCGCGGCATGGCCCGACTCTCCCTGCTCAGCCTCGCCGGATTCCTCGTCACCGGCTGGTTTCTCTCGCGCGCCTACGTTATGCTGCTCTTCCTCTACGGCGGCCTAGCGCAAGTCATCTACCAGATGGCCCTCACTCGCGGCCTCGTTCCAGCCCGCATGCGCATGGGCCGCGCCGCCCGGCTCTCCTTCATAAGCTCGATCGGCCTCATCCTGGTCGTCTACGTGATCCTCCGTCTGCAAAATCTCGTCTCCCACTAAGCTGTGCACCAGACACAAAGATCCCAACCAACTTCCGGCAGCGACATCAATGGTGCGCGAAACCAATCAACACGGCCCGTAGCCAAACCAGGGATCACTACGACCAAACGTCAAACGTTCGCTTAGACTAGACGCGGTTACGAGCGAAGCCATAACGGATCTAAACCTGAACTACATCGTAGAAGTGGTTCCGTACGGAGGCTTTTGCTGATCCCTCACCGCTGCCACCAGCAGCGTGAGCTCTTGGATCACCAAATCTGGTCTTTCGAGGGGGATCATGTGCCCGGACCTCGCTGCAACTACCCTCCAACTTGAAGCGGATAGCCGCTTCGCGTCTTCCTGCTCTTGCGCCCAAATACTTCTGAACTCGCGTTCGCTTGCATGTGTGTCCTGTGGAGAGCGAGAGGGGTCTTGAGAGAGGATCAAAAGCGGGATGGAACCCACAGCGTCGAGGCGTGCTGCCTGCTTCGAGGACGTTTCGAACTCCGGAAGCTCCGATTCATCGGCGTCTACATACGCCGGACGATACATCATCGCCTGGTAACTGCCTGCGAACGGCCGATCTTGCGGGGAGGCTTCGAAGTGGCATGCGCCGGTCAGCCGATCCCAGCCAGACCATACTTTCAGCTGATCACGCCAAAGATCGTGTCGCCTCGCTTTCTGATCTTCCTGCCAACCGGCTCTCCAGCCGGGTATCTCGTCGATCTGGTGAGGGGAGCTAGCGTCTATCAATGCGATAGCGGCGAGCTCATGAGGATACTCTCGCGCGTATTCGCGGACATACAGGCCGCCCGCTGAATGACCTACGTAGATGAATGGTCTACGTACACCTGCTTTGTCTAGAAGGGCATGCAGTTCATGAACAATCACTTGAGCGTCTCTAGGATTGTCTCGCGTTGCACTCCAACCATGACCCGCGCGGTCGTATGAGCAGACTTGCGTGATGGTGGAAAGTTGGGGCTGCACTCTACGCCAGAGCATGTAAGAAGCGCTTGCGGCATGCTCCAGCACAAGCGTCGGCCCGCCCGAGCCCGTGCAATCAATATGCATGTCCTTGCCTGTGATCGAGTAGAAAGCACCGGGAACCGGGTTTCTAGAGTGGTCCCTCTGCACAAGGAAGACATTCAAAAGCGCCGGTATGCAGAGTACGAGCACACCCAGAAGCGTAACGGTAGCCAGACGACGTTTCTTCACTAGGGCCTGTTCACGCTAAGGTCTAAGTTTCTGTTAATCTGTTTTTACCGATG
>CAXTYQ010000103.1:0-11475 GCA_964248505.1 uncultured Acidobacteriaceae bacterium | reverse complement strand
ACCAGACGACGCGGTTGCTTGGGGCGCAGCGCGGGCGGACGGTGCAGATGGAGGCGCAGATAGCGGCCGCGCGGACGGAGAAGCTCCGGCGTGAAGAGGAGACGGTGGTGCTCGGGGAGCAGCATGGGGTTGCGGCTGAGGCTCGGGCGATTGCGACGGCCGAGAGCGGGCGTTTGACGGCGGAGGCGGCCGATCTGCGGGAGAAGCTCGGTGTGCTCGACGGTCGTCTGCGGCAGTTGCGGCAGGAGACGGAGGGGATGCGGGAGGGGCGCGCGGGTCTGCTTGCGCGTGTGGCGAAGCTGGGCTCGGACATTGAGCATCTTGATCAAACTTCGCGCAATGACCTTGGTGTGGAGCCGGCGGAGCTGCGCGCGGACGTTGGAATTGCGTCGATCGAAGGCGAGGCGCTCCTGCGTGAGGAGGAGCAGACGCGCGTGCTGAAGGGCAGGCTGGAGGCGATGGGACCGGTGAACATGATGGCGCTCGAGGAGTACACGGAGACCACGACGCGGCATGGGTTTTTGGAGACGCAGAGGAGGGATCTGCTCGAGTCGATTGAGAATACGCAGAGCTCGATCCGGGAGATCGACGATGTTTCGCGGGTGAAGTTCGACGAGGCGTTTCGGGTGATCAACGCGAACTTTTCGGAGACGTTTGCGAAGCTGTTTGGAGGTGGGCAGGCATCGATGCGGCTGACGGATCAGGAGAACGCGGCCGAGTCGGGCATTGACATCCTGGCGTCGCCGCCGGGCAAGAAGCTGCAGAACATTTTGCTGCTTTCGGGCGGCGAGAAGGCGCTGACAGCGTTGTCGCTCTTGGTCGCGATCTTTCAGTTTCAGCCAGCGCCGTTTTGCGTCCTGGACGAGGTGGATGCGCCCTTGGACGAGACAAATGTGGGGCGGTTTGCGCGGTTGATCCACGAGATGAGCGCGACGACGCAGTTCCTTGTGATCACGCACTCCAAGCGGACGATGGCGGAGGCGGACGTGATCTACGGCGTGACGATGCAGGAGCCGGGCGTGTCGAAGATTGTGTCGGTGAACCTGGCGCGGGAGAAGGATGCGGGGCAGGGGCGGCGGCGCGCGGTGGCCTGACGGACTCGGCTTAGCGGGAGCCGCTCCGCTGGATCTTCTAAGCTGGGAAGGATGCATGTGCCGATCACGCTGTTTGCGCTGGGTCTTTTGACCGCGGGGATGCTGTTGCTTCGTGCGCGGTGGGAGCGGATTTCGCTGCGGGTTCAGGGGCTGATCGTGGGCGTCGTGGTTGTGTTTTGTCTGCTTTGGGGATTCAGCCATCTGACGAAGTGGGAGACCTCGTCGTTTTATCTGAATGCACTTCTGGGGTGGTCGCGGGTGGTTGGATGGGAGCTTCTCCTGATGTTGTTTTCGCTCGTTCGGCCGCGCCGGATCACGGTTCCGATCGCCGTTTTGCTGTTTGTTCCGGTGCTGGGGGCGACGGTGCTGCTGCCGCTGACGGACGTGTTTGAGCGGCCGTCGATCCTGACGCGGAGGCTGGGCAACGGTTACGTGGTCGAGACGATGCGGACGCACCAGGGGGATCCGGTTCGCATTCCGGAGGTTGAGGTGACGCTGTACCGCCAGCTGCCCGCCGTGCCGATGCTGCGGCGGATCCGGCATATTACGAGCTTTACGGAGGCGCAGTGCAACACGCGGGCGACCTCGGCGGTGCTGGACGAGACGGGGCGGAATCTGCTGATCCACTGTCCGGCGTGGCCGGACCGCCCGGCCGACGACTCCTGGGACGAGGCGGTGCCGATACCGTGAAGGCGATCGGCGGAGTCGGGCTGGGGGCAGGATGGTAACGTCTCTTCTATGGCTGATTCGAGACCCAACGAGCCTCTTGGGAGAGCTCTTCTGACGACCGATCTGCCGCCGCTTCGGATGTTGGCTCGCGGCAAGGTGCGGGATGTTTACGAGGTGGGCGAGCGCGAGTTGCTGTTTGTTGCGACGGACCGGATATCGGCGTTTGATCACGTGCTGGCGAGCGGGATTCCGGACAAGGGACGGATCTTGACGCAGATCTCGATGTTCTGGTTCGACCATCTGCGCGGCATTGTGCCCAATCACGTCGTGTCGGCGGATGTGAGGGCGTTTCCGCCGGAGATCGAGGCGTTTCGAGGGCAGATAGGCGGCCGAAGCATGCTGGTGCGGCGACTTCGGATGTTTCCGGTAGAGTGCGTGGCGCGGGGATATCTGTCCGGTTCGGGGTGGAAGGACTACCAGCTGACGGGTGCTGTGTGCGGTATCGGTCTGCCGCTGGGGATGCGCGAGTCGGACCGGCTCTCGGAGCCGATTTTTACGCCCGCCGCGAAGATCAACACGGGCGGCCACGACGAGAATATCGGGTTCGACCGGGTGGTGGCCGAGGTAGGCGGGCGGAGGGCGGAGGAGCTGCGGGCCTTGACGATGGAGATCTACCGGACGGCGAGCGCGTACGCCGAGAGCAAGGGGCTGATCCTGGCGGATACGAAGTTTGAGTTTGGGGTTGAGGATGGGGGCGATTTGGAGCGAGAGGATGGAGGGCGGGTCGTTCTGGGCGACGAGGTTTTGACTCCGGACAGTTCGCGTTTCTGGCGTGCGGCGACGTGGTCTCCTGGGGGTCCGCAGATGTCGTTTGACAAGCAGTATGTGCGCGACTATCTGGAGCGGATTGGATGGAACAAGCAGGCGCCGGCGCCGGCGCTGCCCGCGGAGGTGGTGAGGGAGACGCGGGCGAAGTACATGGAGGCATTCAGTTTGCTAACGGGTCTGGAGGGGTTGCCGGGGTAGACTCGGCGGAGGCGCCCCGAGCGGACTTCGGTTCGGTACGCGCGGCCGATGGTGGCGCGTCCTTGGCTTTACACCTGCCTTTTGGGGCTTTACACCTGCCTTTTGGGGCTCTACACCTGCCTTTTATGAGCTTGCTTGTCTCAGATCCGGGCGTCGGCGCGGGGGCTCCGGCCTCGGTTCTGCAGAGCTTCAGTGCGTTTGATTGGGTGCTCCTCGCGGTGCTGGGATGGTCGACGGTGCGGGCGCTGTTTCGCGGTCTGATCCTGGAGCTGTTCCTGATCGCCGGTCTTCTGCTTGGGCTGGTTGTGGCCGGTTGGGAGTACGGTGCGCTTGCGGCGCGGCTGCGCCTCTGGTTTCCCTCCCTGCCGATGGCTCCGGTGCTGGCGTTTGTTTTGCTTGCGGTCGGGTCGATGTTTCTGTGCGGATTTTTGGGCCGGGCGTCCCGGCGTGGGGCAGCGACGGCGGGTTTGGGTCTGTTTGACCGGATGGGGGGGGCGGGCTTTGGCCTGGTGCGCGGCGGCCTGCTGGGGGCGCTGTTGGTGACGTCGGCGGCCAGCTTTGCACCGCTGCGGCCAGCCCTGGCGCACTCCTGTTTAGCACCCTATTTGCTTGCCGGGGCGCATGCGGTATGCTCGGTTGTACCTCAGAACCTCCAAGAGCAGATCAGGGACAGTTTGGCTCGCGTCAAGCACACGGAGCCGCGCTGGATCAACCCGTCTCCCTAGAGCGACAATGAGGCCTTGTTCCTCCGGACAGGAGGAAAGCTAGCGAGGATCTGCCCTTGAAGCGCGAACTGCACAACCTTGTCACCCAGATGCACAGCGCCGGTGTCTCTTACAACGAGGCTCTTCGCCAGTTCAAGCGGCGATACATCCTGGAGGTATTGGCGCACCACAAGGGCAATCAGTGCAAGGCTGCCGAGGAGTTGGGGATGCATCGCAACACCCTGAGCCGGACCTTGGCGGAGCTGGACATGAACACGGCGCAGATTCGCCAGGGCATGCGGCGGCCGCCGATGAGCGAACGGGGACGTGTGCAAAGTATAGCGAGTGCCCGATAGGTCCCGATTTCGTCCAAGGGAAGAGCGTCCGGGCGATGAGGCGACCGGCGTGATCTTGCGGCTGCCTCTGCCTTTTTGCACGACCCTATGAAGATCTCTCCTTCTCTGTTCTCGGCGGTGGTGTTCTCTGCAGTGACGGCGGTCGCGATGGCTGGCGGCCCAGTCTCTCACCAGGATGTCCTGGCGGCGAGGGACGCGTACGTCCAGGGTGCGCGGATGCTGGATCGCGGCGAGGTGGTGGGGGCGGAGGTGCAGTTCAACAAGGCGGTTGCGCTGGACCCGGCAAACGCTGACTACGGCCGGGCGGCTCTCCTCGCGCGTGAGCACCACCTGACGTTGCTGGTGCAGGAGGCGGGCAAGGAGCGGCTCCTGGGGCACGGGAAGCAGGCCGACGACCTCTTGGCGCAGGCACGGCAGCTTGATCCTGAGAACAGCATTGTGACGCAGCACGGGCAGGCTGGAACGGCGGCCAGGATGGTGATCGATGGGTCTGGAGATGCTGGCGCTGAGGGCTCGGCGGTGGCCGCCATCACAGGTGCGAACCGACCGGACTGGATGCCTGAGCTGCCGACGCTGGCCGGGCCGATCGTGCTGGCTCCGGGGGGGATCCGGCAGAGCTTCAGTGTTCATGCCGATGTCCAGAGCGTCGTTCGGCAGGTGTTTACGAGTTATGGGATCCGGCCTGTGTTTGACAGCTCGGTGCAGGGGCAGGATCTGCGGTTCGTCCTGGAGAACACTACTTACGACGAGGCTGCGCCGATCCTGCTCGATATGGGGCATCTGTTTGCCGTGCCCCTGGACGCGCACAGCGTGTTGATCGCAAAGGACACGATTGAGAACCGGCAGCGGTTTGAGCGGCTGCTCGAGGAGACGGTCTATGTTCCGGGGATGACGCCGGACGATATGCGGGTGCTGGGAGAGCTTTTGCGGAACGTCTTTGAGATCAAGCAGGTTTCGGTGCAGAGCACGGGCAACACCTTGCTGTTGCGGGCGCCGACCGAGACTCTCTCGGCCGTGAACCGGACGTTGGCGGACCTGATCGACGGCAACAACGAGGTGATGATCGAGCTCAGGCTGTTTGCGGTCGATCGCACGCGCAACCGCAACATCGGTCTCACTCTGCCGCAGCAGTTTGGCGTTTACAGCGTTGGCAGCGCGGCGCAGCAACTGGTCACGTCCAACCAGACGCTGGTGAACCAGGCGATCGCGCAGGGTCTGATTCCGGCGAACGCAAGCACGATTACGATCGCTCTGTATCTAATCGGATCGGGCCTGGTGCAGAGCTCGCTTTTGACGAATACGCTGGGCTTCTTTGGCGGCGGCCTCTCGCTGACGGGCGTAACGGTGATCGGCACGACGTCGTTCAATCTGTCGCTGAACTCGTCTGAAACAAAGGCGCTCGATGATGTGCAGATCCGTGTGGGGGACCGGCAGACGACGACGTTTCGCGCGGGCAGCCGGTATCCGATCACGACCTCCACTTACACGAGCGGATCAGCGGCGAGCGCGGCGTCGCTGGCGGGGGTGAGCATCAACGGCGTGAGCGCGTCGACGCTCTTGAACCAGTATCTGGGGTCGACGTCCTCGGTTACGATTCCACAGATTCAGTACGAGGATCTGGGTTTGACGCTGAAGGCGACGCCCAACGTCCAGCGGTCAGACCGGGTGAGCATGCGTCTGGACCTGAGGATCGAGGCGCTGACCGGAGCTGCGCTCGACAACATCCCTGTGCTGGCGAGCCGGCAGTTTGTCTCGGAGATCGCTGTGGCGGATGGAGAGACGGCCCTGATGACGAGCACGCTGACGCGATCGGAGGCGCGCGCGGTGAGTGGAGTTCCGGGGCTGGCCGAGTTGCCCGGCTTTACGGACGTGACGGCGGATCATAATCGGGAGGCCGACACCAGCGAGCTTGTGCTCCTGGTGACGCCGCACATCATTCGGCACCGGCCGGCGACGGGCATTGGGCCGCGTATCGCTTTCAGTCGGGGTCAGGCGACGCCGGACTGAGGGTCGGCGTCGAGCGGCAGCCAGACCGTAAACACGGTTCCGTGCTGTTCCCCCCGACGCGATCGAACGCGGATCTGACCGTCGTGTTTTTCGACGATGCCCTTGCTGACCCAAAGTCCGAGACCTGTGCCGGTCTGCTCCTTGCTGGTCTGGAAGGGCTCGAATAGACGCTCGGCGATGTTTGGCCGAATGCCTTCACCGGTGTCGGCGATGGTGACCCGGACGCCCGGCCGGCCGGTCCTGTGGTCGGCTTGCGAGCGCACGGCAACCGTGATCCGGCCGCCGGGCTCGGTTGCCTCCATGGCGTTCCGAACGAGGTTGTTGAGCACCTGCCGGATCTCGCCCTCGAGCCCTTGAATGGACGGCGTGAGGCGGATGCGCCAGCGGACGTCGACACTGCGCAACAAGAGGCGGCTCTGGTAGAGACGAACGACGCTGCGCGCCAGATCGGCGAGATCGACTGGAGCGAACCGGGTCTGATGCCGGTGAAAGCGCAGTGTCTGCAACGTGATCTCGGCGATGCGCATCAGCTCGTCCTGGGCCGTGGAGGCGAAGCCCTGCGCTTCTTCGAGTGAACCGGCATGCCGCACCAGGTAGAGGAGGTTGGTGACGGCCTCGAGCGGGTTGTTGATCTCATGCGCGATCGAGGATGTGAGCTGTCCCACGGCGGCCAGCTTTTCGCTGCGTCGGAGCGCCTCTTCCTGCAGGCGGCGATCTGTGATGTCGGTGTTGACGACGACGCCGCCGAGCAGCTTTTCCTTGAGGTAGATGGGAGCGCCGACGCTGTGCACCCAGCGTCCGTGACACTCGCGTGTCTCTTCGGTGCACTCTCCGTGGCGAGCACGCTCCATCGTCTGGAAGTGCGTCGGGAAGTCCGGTCCGCTCATGAGCTGCGCCTGCCGATTGCACCGGACCTTGACGGGATCTGTCTGGACGTAGACGCCGTGCGGAATACTTTCGATCACGGCGTCGAGCTCGGCCGTCCTCTGCTCGGCGAGCCCAGACGCCTCTCGCTGTTCGCTGGTCTCCTGCTCTCTGATCTCCGGCGTATTCATCGTCCACGTCGCTTTCCGCTCTCGTCAGCCTGTGATTTGGATGCAGATGTCTGGAGCTTGGTGTCACTTTGGGCGGGATGGATCTGAGATCTCGACGGAGCCTTCGAGATGGAGGGAGGGCGCGTTGACCTCTCGCCCGGAGCGTCGCTATACTCGGAGAGGTTGAGCGGGAGTAGCTCAGTGGTAGAGTGCTTCCTTGCCAAGGAAGATGTCGCCGGTTCGACCCCGGTCTCCCGCTCCAATCGACTCCCGCAAGCAACCCAGGGGCGCGGTACCCAAGTGGTAAGGGAGAGGTCTGCAAAACCTTTATGCGTCGGTTCGATCCCGACCCGCGCCTCCATACACCTGCCGCCGGCTGGTACAGATTTTGAGAGCATTCAGAGACCCGCGCCATTCATGAAGAGCCTCGTCCGGGGTATACCGCCTCCTGAAAACAAGGTGTATTATCCTGCCCTCGACGGCCTGCGCGCGTTTGCCGTGCTTTCGGTCTTCATTGGACATTATCGCCGTCTGCCGCCGTGGGGCGATTGGACGTGGGCCGGCGTGGAAACTTTTTTTGTCCTCTCCGGATTCTTGATTACCGGCATTCTCCTGGACACGCGCGGCAGCCGGCACCGGCTGCGCAACTTTTATGTTCGCCGCACCTTGCGCATCTTTCCCCTGTTTTACATTGTCATTCTCGTCACGCTTCTGCTTACACCTCTGGCACATTGGGCGTGGCACCCAGGTTGGCTGCTGTGGCCGGCGTACCTTGGCAACTATGGCCACCTCCTTTACCCGGACAACGCGACCGCGCTCGGGCACATCGATCGGCTGGTGATTCGGTCGCCGCTCGGACAGCGCTACTTCGGGGACTTCGTCTCGTTCGGTCACCTGTGGTCGCTCTGTGCGGAGGAGCAGTTCTACCTCCTGTGGCCGTTTGTGGTCTTCGCCGTGCGCAGCCGGAGGCGGCTGATGCAGATCTGCCTGACCGCGGTGGTCGTGGTTCCTTTCCTGCGGCTCGCGGCAAACCTCTTCCTTTCGCGATCGCTGATGGAGCGGGAGCTGCTGTATCGCTCCACGCCGTTTCGTGCCGACGCACTTCTTTTGGGCGGTCTCCTGGCGCTTCTGGTCCGAGGTCCGGAGGCAGAGAAGCTCGCGCGCTACGCTCGACCGGTTGGTGTGGGTGCGTTTGTGCTCTTTGTCCTGTCGGGCCTCGTCGGTGTTCGCATCTTTCACGATCCGCCGGGGGGCGATCCACTTACGGGTTGGGTCAGCAGCTTTGGATACAGCTTTGTCGACATCATGGCGGCCTCTGTTCTCGTGCTCGCTCTGCGGTCGACCAGCTTGCCCTACCGTGTGCTGACCGTACGTCCGCTTCGTTATATCGGCCAACTCTCGTATGGATTCTTCATCTTGCACGACATCCTTCATCCCGCGTATGTTCGATGGGCGCAGCTCCTGTTTTCGCGATGGCACCCGTACCTGATGGGCGCCGTGGTCGCGTTCGTCTGCACGCTTCTGCTCTCGTATCTCAGCTTCCGTTTCGTCGAGAGCCCCTTCTTGCGGCTGAAGGATCGTTTCACCGTGAAGCCGGATCGTTTGCCTGCAGTTCCGGCGATCTCGGCGACTCCGGCGACTCCGGATGGCCCGGCGGTGGTCTGATCTTGCGGTTGCTTTATGGGCCGGAGCGACCTCCCAGTGCCTGTTGAGCGCAGGAAAACGCGCGGCCTGGAGTTACGTTTCGGAGCTACTGGGGACGCTTACAGTTAAGCGATGACGATCGTTGCACCTCTCTTTCGCGGGCAGATCGAGCCGGCGCAGCCATCCGCGGCTGACCTGCGGAACCGACGCTGGATTTACGTTCCTTACGACCGCTTTACCGATCGGACGGGACCGCTTACGGAGCAGACCGCCGCCGATACCGGCATCGTCATCGTTGAATCGACCGCGAAGATTCACCGCCGGCCGTATCACAAGAAGAAGCTGGTGTTGCTGATCGCGAATATGCGTCACTTCGCCCTGGAGCAGGCGGCGCGCGGTGTCTGTGTGCTGTACCACTTCTCGCCGGGTAGCCATGGGCAGGCGCTGCTTGAGTTGCAGCGCGACGGTTCTGTGCCGCGTCTGACCGTGATGAGCCCGGCTGAGCGCGAACTTCGGCTGGATCTGGGGGAGGCGGTGCGGGGCGGTCTGCGGATGGACGAGGTCCCGGACACGACCTGGCTCTCGACCACGGCCGACTTCACCGATGTGTACGGGACGTACGAGCCGGGCAAGAGCTATGTGATGGATCGCTTTTATCGGCGGCAGCGCGAGAAGGGCGGCATCCTGATGGCGAACGGGCGGCCGGTGGGAGGGCAGATCTCGTTTGACCCGGATAACCGCAATCCGTACAAGGGTGAGGTGCCGATTCCGACGCCGCCGAGCTTTGCCTCGGACGCGATTACGGAAGAGGTGATCGGCTACGTCCGGACGACGTACGGGCATCACTTTGGGCAGATTGAGGGCTTCGATCTGCCGACGACGCAGGCCGAGGCGGACCTTCACTGGAGCTTCGCGCTCACGCATCTGCTTCCGTACTTTGGGCCATTTGAGGATGCGATGCGCGACGATCAGCTGCAGCTCTTTCACTCGAAGACGTCGGCGCTCGTCAATCTTGGACGGCTTCTGCCACGCGACCTCGTGCGCGATGTGGAGAGGGCAGCGGAGACAGGAACGGTCTCGCTGGCCAGCGCGGAGGGCTTCATCCGTCAGTTGCTGGGGTGGCGCGAGTTCATGCGGCACATCCATCAGCAGACGGACGGATTTCGCCTGATCGATGTACCGCGAGAGGAGCACCCACGAGAGCAGGAGCGCTCGCCCGATGCCGGCGACGCCCCGGACGCGTACACCGGCGCGCGGCCCCAGGCCGAGGTGCGGGACGGTGCGGAGGCGGAGATCGTGGCGGCCGACGATGCGGACCCGTACGCCGGAGCGACGCCCTCGGCGCTGGGCGCGTCGCTTCCCCTCCCTGGCGTCTACTGGGGCGCGAAGTCGGGTCTGTATTGCATGGACACGGTCGTTGCGCAGGTGATTCGCGAAGGCTGGTCGCACCACATCACGCGCTTGATGGTGCTGTCGAATCTTGCCGTCTTATGCGGATTTTCGCCGCGCGAGCTGACGGATTGGTTCTGGTTCGCGTACGTCGACGCGTACGACTGGGTGGTTGAGCCGAACGTCCTCGGCATGAGCACATACGCGGACGGCGGTCTGACGGCCACCAAGCCCTACGTCTCCGGTGCGGCTTACATCAACCGCATGTCGAACTTCTGCCCGCGGTGCAAGTACGACCCGAAGCGATCGATCGGGCCGGGATCGTGTCCGTTCACGGCGCTCTACTGGACGTTTCTTGAGCGCAACCAGGACGTGCTCGCGAATAACGTTCGTCTCGGGATGCAGTTTCGGACGTTGCGCAAGAAGCCTGCGGCGGAGATGGTCGAGCTGCGCGCGCGCGCCGAGGAGGCTGTTGCGCACTTGCAGTCGTTTGCCCGGCCGGAGTACGGCGCGGATGCTGAGGTTGGGTCGCCTCCGTCGCCGAGCGCGCCGATGTTTGCCGAGGTTGCCGCATTTACGCTCGAGTGAGCGCCTCGATGCGCTCGCGCCACGCCGGCCAGAGCGCGATCAGATCGGCGCGGGAGCCATCCTCATAGTCGTCGAACTCGAAACCTGGGCTGACCGTGCATCCGAGCAGAGCCCACTGGCCGCCGGGCAACAGGCGCGAGCCCTGCCAAGTGCCGCGGGGAACGACCAGCTGCGGTCGCTCGCCGCGCGCGAGATTGGTGCCCAAGGTGGTGACGCGGCCTTCTGGAGTTTTGCCCTGCGATGTGGGCTGGAGTTCGAGGAGTTCGACCGCATCGCCGGCGTAGAAGTGGAAGACCTCGTCGGACTGGAGACGGTGCATGGCGCTGTAGGTGTCGGGCTCGAGCAGGTAGTAGATGGCGGTGCCGGTGCGTCTGGGGCCGATGTAGCGGGCGTCCTCGAAGGCTGAGGCGTCGACGGTTTCTGAAGCCTCATACGTGCGCACAAACCAACCGCCCTCGCGCGGGTGGGGTGCGAGGCCGAGGTGCGTCTTTATCTCGTCTGCCGTCATCGTTCTCCTCCCCGGATGCGCGGTCGTGCCGGATTGCCCATCACCGTCATGCCTCCGGCGACGTCGCGCGTCACGATGCTTCCTGCCCCGATCACCGCATCCTCGCCGATCGTAACGCCGGGCAGAAGGATGGCGCCGCCGCCGATCCAAACGTTGGGCCCGATCGTTACGGGTCGCCCATTTTCAAGTCCTTGTCTGCGCAGCTTCGGGTCTCGCGGATGATCCGCGGCGTAGATCTGGACACCGGGGCCGATCTGACAGCCATCGCCGACGGTGATGCGGCACACATCCAGAAACACACAGTTGAAGTTCAGAAACACCTTGGCGCCGAACTCGATGTTGTAGCCGTAATCGCAGAAGAAGGGCGCGCGGATCGTCGTGTCCGCACCGATGCCGCCGAGCAGGCCTCGCAGCGCCTCACTCTCGCCCTGTGCGCTGAAGCGGAGCAACGCCCCC
>CAXTYQ010000102.1:0-11727 GCA_964248505.1 uncultured Acidobacteriaceae bacterium | reverse complement strand
CGACGGCGAGGCCTTCGACCTGGTGAAAGATGGGCGAGTGGGTGCTGTCGGCGGCGTCGTTGCGGTGGACTTTTCCGGGGATGACGACGCGCAGGGGCGGTGGGTGGGCGATCATGGTGCGGATCTGGACGGGGGAGGTGTGGGTGCGGAGGAGGAGGCGATCGCGCGCGGGTTTGGCTGCCTGGTGGGCGATCTGGAGGGTGTCCTGGGTGTCGCGGGCGGGGTGGTTGGGGGGGAAGTTGAGGGCTTCGAAGTTGAGGAAGTCGGTTTCGACCTCGGGGCCGAGGCCGACGGTGTAGCCGAGGCGCTCGAAGACGCGGACGACGGTGTGCATGGTTTCGAGCAGAGGGTGGGGGATGCCGGGGGCGCGGGTGGCGCCGGGGAGGGAGATGTCGATGGGGCGGCGGCCGGCCTTCGGCGGGCGTGTGGATGTGGGTAGAGGGGCTCTGAGGGCCTCTTCGATCTGTTGTTTGAGTTGATTAAAGCGGATGCCGAGCGGTTTGCGGGCTTCGGCGGGGGCGGATTTGAGCCAGGAATCTGAGAGGAGTTTGAGACGGCCTTGCTTGCGGCCGAGCCAGCGGAGGCGGAAGGCTTCCTGGGACTCGGGGTTGCTGAGCGCGGCGGCTTCGGAGCGGACCTCGGTGGACAGGGCGGAGAAGGCTTGGTCGAGGGTGGGTTCGTCGAAGCTGGCGATCTGGGGGATGATGTCCGGCATTTCGTCTTTAGGGTACGACACCTCTTACTGACTCAGGAGCTACGTACGTTTTACTTTACATATAGTACGGTAAGGCGTACCTTAGAGAGGTGTTCAGGAGGTAGTTATGGATTATCAAGAGAAGTTGGTCTGGGGGCAGTTCCTGCCGACGCTGGTGATATGCGGCGTTTACGTGGAGGCGATCGCGAAGAATGGGTCGGGCTCCCACCTGGGATGGATGTTCTGGACGCTGGTGGTCCTGGCGGCCGTCCAGGTGGTGTATTCGATCCTGGTGGCGGCGATGGCCAAGAAGGAGCCGCGAGATGAGCGCGACCGGCTGATTGAGTACAAGGCATTCAAAGTGAGCTACCTGGTGCTGATGGCGATGTCATTTGTGTGGGTGAGCGCGTGGGCGATGCACGTGCTGCCGGTCGAGCAGGTGACGGGAGCCGAGGCGGTACTGGGCGCCTGGTTCGGCGTGGAGACGATCCGGACGGGAACGGTGCTGCTGCTGCACCGGATGGATGCGGTGAGTGCATGAGCGCCATGCGTATTTCGAACCGGATTCGGCGATTGCGGTTTGATCGCGGTGAGATGACGCAGGCGTTGCTGGCGGAGCGGATCAAGGCGACGCGGCAGACGGTGATCTCGATCGAGGCGGCGAAGTATACGCCGTCGCTGGAGCTGGCGTTTCGGATTGCGGATGCGTTTGGGGTGGGGATTGAGGAGGTGTTTTATCGGGAGTAGGTGGGGGCGCGGGGGCTGAGGGCGACCGAATTTACGGGTTCGATCTGATGAGCTGAGGGTATACAGCTTGATTCTTTCCGAGCGTCTGGCGGCACCTGAGGCTTGACGGATGGTTGGACTGCGATCCTCTTCGTCGGTAGCTGTCGGAAGCTGGAAGCTGTTGGAGGCTCAAGATCAGGGTAAGGGGACGCTGGCGGAACTGGCGGACCGGGTTCGGCGCGTGAAGATGAAGGGCAGCGAGGTTGTGCATCTAGAATGGCCAGCATGGTGACCAGGGTCTTCTTCGTGCTCCTGATGTGTGGCCTGATCCCGCGATTTACCTTTGGCCAAGCTGTCGTCGATCGTGCGGCGATTGGGCGTTCAGCTTTGACTGGCCATTACGTTGGGACGGCGATCAGCAAGACAGGACAGTTAATTCCCGTGTCTCTCGACATCATGATCTCCGCTCAGGGCGGCTACAGTGGTGCGGTGACGACAGCCTTCGGTGTCTTCGCCGTCAGCGGAAGGGCGCCCTTGGAGTCAGGTGCGACGGTGCTGGCGTTGTCCGGCGAAAGCGGCAAGGGAACGCTGAGGCTCTCTGAGATTGGCGCTCAACTGAGCGGGAGCTACGCCTTGGCTGACGACTCGGGGAGTGTTTCTCTTCAGAAGATGTCGGAGGGCATCGAAACGGCGGAAGCGAGTAGGAGGTCGCTCAAGACACCGATTATGTTTCTGGGTGTTTACCATATGGCGAATCCTGAGCTTGACGCGGTCTCGTTTGTTGCAGACGACGCTCTTGCGCCAGCGCGGCAGGTACAGATCCAAGAATTGGTCGCGCATCTTCGGAAATTTCACCCCACGAAGGATATCCGAGAACATCAATCGTTTTCTGAAGCCTGGGGATCGAATTCTGGTCATCATCGGTGCAGGTCACGTCCCTTTGCTGCGGGAGTTCGCCACGGAATCGTCCTACTATCGGGTAGTGGACCCACTTCCGTTCCTCGCACCGTAGTGCGGTTTCTACGCGTGACCTAGGCATCTGGGTTGATGGGGAGGCTGACTTGCGGGTTTCACTCGGGCGATCACGGTGGTGAGACCGCGTACTGAATGTCCGAGACTGAATGTGGGCAGCCTCAATTTAAGGGTTGGAGTGCGGACGCTCGCGATCGGATCGGCACGGCCAAGCTTGCGCAGACCGGTTCCTTTTCCGTTTTTCGAGGCGGAGATGCGGCGGATGTTTGTTACTTCTTGCGGGCGATGAAGCTGCCCTCCGTGGTGGGTACGATTTGCCATCCGGGAGCGAGTTTGAGGACCCAGCCGGGGCCGTTGATCGTACCTTCTGTGCCGCTCGCGGGGGCGGCCACTCGCACGATGTGCTTGGGGAAGGAGACCAGAGCGGCCTCTGTGACCTCGATGGAGCCCCAGTCGTCGGAGGCCTGGAGTGTGGGGTAGACCGTCTCGCTGCTATCCAAGGGCGTGACTTCGCCTGGATCGAAGCCGAAGTTCATCGTTTCCCCGATGGGTAGGGTGAGTGTGGGGCCTGAGACCAGCAAGGCGCGGTACTTTGACTTCAGTGCATCCGATTTCGTTTTGCGCTCGGCCTCATCGGTTTCTAGGGCGGATGCGCCGTACAGCATAGATCGTTGATGGGCGATTCCAGCACCGGGAGAGGAAATTTCAGTACCGGATGGAACGGTGAGCGACAGCAGCGAGGCGAGGTCCGAGGTGGCGTTGATCTTTTTTCGCCAGCCTGGACTGCGTTCATCCAAGAGGAGGCCGTATGCCGGTCCGGAGGTGTAGGCGAAGGAGCGCACCAGGCTTTGGGAGGTCGTGGGATCGGCAAGCCGGGCGATGGCGTGCCAGCGAGCAGCGGCCGCATCGGGCTCACCGAGCACAACGCCTGTATATTCTGCCAGGCCCTCATTCAACTCGAGAGCGTCTTCCTGCGCGGAAGATCCGGGGAAGAGTTGCTGACGGTGACGACGGAAGAGTAGCGCATCGGCGATGGCCGAGGTTTGTGCTTGGCCGGGCGGGGCCGACAATGCGGCTGCAAGAGCTCGCCACTCCAAATACGTCCAGAGGCGACCCTCCATCGAGTCCAGATGGCCGTTTACGGCGTCTCTGACCGGCACGCCGAGCGAGGGCTCGATCCGGTGAAACATCTCATGGGCCAGGAGCCGATCCCGCGAAAGCTTGTTCTGAGGCAGGGGCCATCGCACCATGGTCCAACGCTTTCCTTCCCACTCGATCGCTGTGTTCTCTACGGGTATGCTTTCCGGCAGCTTGCCTTCGTAGACACTGCCGGTTTTCTTGAGCGTGCCGTGCGGATCAGGTTCATTGGCGATGGCTCGGTTCGTCACAGGATCTGCAAAGATGATGGGGCCATAGAGGCTGATGCCCCACGTCCGACCCTTGTCGGCGGCCGATATCTGCCTGGCTTCTTCGAAGGCGGCTTCAGCTTCCTTTGGCGCTAGAGTCTGAGATGTGGCTTGTTTGAGCAGCAATGCGAGGGGCAGTACGGTGCTGATGGCGATTGAAACTCGCATGGTGAACGAATTGTACGTGGCAAAAGGAACGCGGAGGAGCGGGGAAAGGCGAACGCTCCTCCGGGTTCATTATTGGAGTTTGCTGACAGGTCCGGCGCCGATTTGTGGGCCTTGCATGGCTTCGGGTGCTGGTTTGTAGGTGGGATCGTGGAGGACCCAGATCTCTTGTGCGCGGGTTACCGGCGCTCCGGTGACGATGACGTATTTCTGACCGTTGCTGTCGAAGGTGACACGGTTGCTCTGAACGGTGGCGGGGGTCGCTCCGGCGACCGGCGTGGGCGAGAGCAGGAAGCGTCCTTCTCCGGGGATGTAGAGGTAGACGCCTTCGCCGGGCTGGTCGCCAGCCGCGAACGCCTTTGGCATGTCCCCGATTACTGTGTTGTTTTTTAGGAGCAGGGGGGAGGTGAGCCTGAGCTCGTTTGGACCTGGGTCGAGGAGGTGATTGCCTCCGAGTGTCGCGGGGATGTGGTCGGCCCATTCGCCGGTGAGGGCGAGCTTCAGATCTCCTGTGTTTGGCACGGACAGGGTTTCTCCTGGGGTGAACCAGGATTGTGTCTCCGGCAGAGTGGCGGCGGTGTCGGGTCCGAAGCCGGCTGGACCTATCGGTGTGACTTTGGAGCGGATGGAGAGCAGAACGCGGCTGCCGTCTCGCTTCAGCGCTTTGACGGCGAAGAAGAGATTGGATTGGTCGATTTGTGCGAGGCCGCCGCAGCTATTGTGGTCTGTGCCGGAAGCCGAGATGTTGCAGGAGAGGCTATCGCCGCCCTGGGCCGGCGTGAGCTTCAGCATCAGGACTGAGCCGTCTTCGTGCGCGCGGACCTCGACCAGCGCCAGACGTGAGCCTAGGACGATCAGGACGAGAACGAGACAGGCGAAGGCAATTCTTGGGATACGCATCATTTCAAAACCTTTCTGCCACCACATCGTTGTGTTGCGTTCTGTTGTGAGCCATGTGCGATCCGGGACGGGTGTGGCGAGGAGGAGGCTGCCGTAGATGCGCAGTTCGGCTCCAAGTTCGGCGTACCCTTCTAAGAGCTCCTGGCAATCTGCACAGTGGGCCGTGTGTTCTGCCGCTGCGAGCGGCACGGTTTCTCCGTCGTACAAGGCCGAGACGTACACTTTCGCTTTATCGCACGTCATGCGACTCTCCTTTGGGTTCAGGGATGGGTTGACAGATGGCTTGGCGCTGCCAGATCTCTTGCAGCGCTTGTCTCGCCATGAATAATCTCGATCGGACTGTTCCTACCGGGATGTCGAAGAGGACGGCCAGCTCGGCGTAGGTTTGACCCTCGACTTCGCGCAGCCAGAGGAGGGTGCGTTGATCTTCGGGCAGGTGTTCGAGCGCATCGGCCATGACGGATCGGCGCTCCGGATTGGAGGCTGCGCGCATGTTCTCTGGGAGGGGCGCCTGCGGTCGACTGCGGCGCCACCAGTCGGCGGCCCGGTGCCTTCCGATGCCGAAGAGATAGTTGCGGACGGTTCCGCGTGTGGGATCGAAGCCGTCCGGGTGGCTCCAGAGATGGGTGAAGATCTCCTGGGTGAGGTCTTCGGCGGCTTGGAAAGAACCGACGATCTGCCGCAGGAAGGCTCGCAGTCTGGGTGCGTTTTCGCGGTAGAGGGCGTCGAAGGCTTTGCCGTCGCACGGCCACTGCTCCCGGGATTTTGGTTTACCGATCAACGGAGGTCCTCAGCCTAGTATTCGGGCCGAAGTACTGGAAGGTTCATTTGAGGACGAAAAGGTTTACGCGGCGGCGTTGGCTTTATAGTGTTTGCGTGTTTGTTTTTCGGGTGTGCGTCCTCCTCGCGTTGTTTTCTGGGCTCAAAATGTTTGGGCAGCAGACGGTGAAGTCGGCGGATGCGGTGTGCGCGGGATGTCATGCGGAGGTGTACCGCAGGTATCTGCTGACGCCGATGGCGAATGCGAGCGGAGCGGCTACGGATCGGCTGATGGCGGGAGGTTTTACGCAGGCCGGGGCGGGGGTTCATTACGAGGTAAGCCGGCAGGGGGATGGGGCGTACTTGAGTTTTAACGACCGGCGGGATGCGGGCGTTGCGGGGAGGCGTCGGCTGGACTACTTCCTCGGCTCGGGGCATCTGGGTGTGACGTACCTTTACACGCAGGAGGGGTATTTGTTGGAGTCGCCGGTGGCGTGGTACGCGGCGACAGGCGGCTACGACATGAAGCCTGGGCTGGAGCGGATGCGGGAGATGCCGGGCGCGATTCCGATGGAGGCGACCTGCCTGCGGTGTCATATGAGCGGTGTGGTTGCTCCTGAGGCGGGCAGCTTGAATCGGTATGCGGGGCTGCCGTTTGGGCAGACGGGGATTACGTGCGAGGGGTGTCATGGGGAGACCGCGGCGCATGTTCGGACGGGTGGGCGGGCGGCGGTGGTGAACCCGGCGAAGCTGGATGCGGAGCGGCGGGATTCGGTGTGCATCAGTTGTCATCTGGAAGGCGACGTGACGGTGAAGCGCGCGGGACACTCAGCGCTGGCGTATCGTCCGGGGGACCGGATCTCGGATTATCTTTCGTACTTTATCTTTGCGAGCAACAACCCGTTGGACCGGGGTGTGAGTGAGGTGGAGCAGTTTGGGGCGAGCGGATGCAAGCGGGCGTCTGGGGATGGGATGAGCTGTACGAGCTGCCATGACCCGCACGGCTCACCCGCGGCGGCGGAGCGGGTTGCATTTTACCGGGGCAAGTGTCTGGCGTGCCATGGAGCGAAGTTTGGGGCGACACACCATGTCGAGAATCCCGATTGCACGAGTTGCCACATGCCGCGGAGCACGGCTGAGAACATTCCGCATGTGGCTTGGACGGATCACCGGATCTTGCGCAGGCCGGGGGCTGGGGTGACGTCGCCGGGGGAGAAGCAGGGCTCGTTGACGGCGATTTTTTCGCCGCAGGCAGACGCTCGGGATGCTGCGATGGCGAGGTACACGGCGGGGATGACGGGACTGTCGCACGATCGCGAAGGGACGTTGGGGGCGCTCGAGCGGGCCTATGTCCCGGGGTCGCGCGATGTGCTGTTGCTGGAGGCGCTGGGGGTGACGGAGGCGCTGAGCGGGCGGGTGAAGGAGTCCGAGGCGCGGTTTCGGGAGTTGCTGGCGATCGATCCGCTGAACCTGACGGCGCTGTCGAATCTGGGCGTTCATGTCGCGCGTGAGGGGGATGTCCGGGCGGCGGTTTCGCTGTTGAAGCCGGCGTTTGCGCGCAATGAGGATTTGATGGATTTTGCGCACAATCTGGCGCTGGCGGAGTGTGCGATGGGCGATGAGGCGGGTGCGAAGGCTACGTTGGCGGAGGCTCTGAAGTTTTCTCCGGGGGCTCGAGCGGCTCGGACGTTTCGATGTTCTGGGGGCGCTGGGGCTACGGGGCGGTAGCGGTGCGGGGAGGGTGCGGCGCCGGCGGTGGACGCTAGAACGGATCTGGTAATGGCCTGAAGAACAAACAACCACAAGAGCAACCGCAGATTCCCTTCGGGAATGACAACAAAAGAGCAAAGCCTCTATGCCAACACCTCGTTGCTCTAGCTCTGCCCTAGGCGCGGCCGGCGAAGTCTCGGGTTTCGGTGGAGACTTTGACTTTTTCGCCTTCTTTGATGAAGAGGGGGACGCGGATTTCGAGGCCGGTTTCGAGCCGGGCGGATTTGGTTCCGCTGCCGGAGGAGGTGTCTCCGCGGACGGCGGGTTCGGTGTGTGCGACGGTGAGATCGACGAAGATGGGGAGTTGTAGGCCGATGGGGTTGCCGTTGAATTTGTGGATCTGGAGGGCGGCGCCGTCGGTGAGGAGGTCGAGGGCGTCTGAAAGCATCGCTTCGCTGAGGGTGAGGGTTTCGTAGCTTTCCTGATCGAGGAAGTAGGAGCCGTCGGGGTCGGTGTAGAGGTAGGTGGCGGGGACGAGGACGAGGTCGGGCTCTTTGAATTTGTCGTTGGCTTTGAAGGTTTTTTCGAAGACGGCGGAGGTGAGGAGGTTGCGCATTTTGAGGCGGACGAGGGTTTGGCCGCCGCGCGCGGTGGGTGTGCTGATGTCGGAGTCGAGGCAGGTGTAGGGGGTGTTGTCGAGTTCGAAGAGGGTTTTGCGTTTGATGTTGATGGCTTCGATGAGTGCGGGCATGTGGTTCCTTATCCAACTTTCCCCGCCAGGTTACTGGGCACGGTCTCGAGTCAGGCGGGTATGGGAAATGAAGAGTGGAGGGCTTGCGGATGACTGAACGTGCACCTGTATCCCTTGGAGGTGTTCCTAAGCCAAATGTTCTTGCCTCGGACACGCCCGCACTGCTTCCGATTGTGTCTGGACGGCAGCTTCTGCAATGGTACCGTGCGAACCTGTGTGGTAGAAGTTTCATCGATCCGCGAGGGCAACGGGTCAGATTTCTGGACACGGACCTTATCCATCTGATCAAGCTGCTGGATAGGTATGGTTGCGAGCCTCGCAACCGGAGAATGGCGATTGACCAGCTTGAATCAGGGCGTCTGTCTCTTGTGCCGGGGCGATTCGACATTCGTCGGACCGAGGAGCTGACATGGGCGCGGAGGATTATCGAGGCTCCTACGAGGATCGTGCCGAACTGGCAGGTTATGGGACGAGCGAATCCGGGCGATGCCTATATCCGTAACTTCGGCATTGATGGTGGGCGACCTATTTATCGCGTTCTGATCTGCGGTCATGAGGGACTACGCCGACGAGCCGTGACGATTTTTCCGCGAGAACGATTTGCTGAGCACGAGGTGCAGCGGATTCTTTGGCCTTAAAGCGAGGAGGCCGCTCAAAGGCGGCCTGCTCTAACCCTATTATGTCCCAGGCTGGGGTTTAGCAGATCGTTTCGAGGCGACCTGCGTAGTGCTACTTAGTATGATGCAGGAGGGCAGGGTCCGATGCAACTGTGAAATTTGCAGTATCGCAGGAAGGATGCGGTTAGAGGGCGGAGGCGACGATGAGGAGGACTAGGGCTCCGAGGGCGAGGGAGCGTTTGTCGGTGATGGCGTAGACGACGGGGTCTTCGTGGAGGTCGCCGCGGGAGGCGAGCATCCAGAGTTGGGAGAGCCAGAGGAGGAGGACGGGGACGAGGAGCCAGAGGCGTGTGGTGTGGCTGTAGAGCTGGGCGGCGTTTGAGAGGTTGGAGATGTAGAGGGTGAAGACGACGACCGAGGCGTAGGCGGAGGAGGTGCCGAAGGAGCGGAGTTGTTCGAGGTCGGAGACGTGGTAGCCGCGGCCCATGGGGATGGCTCCGCCGCGTTCGCGGAGATTTTCGAGTTCGGCGAAGCGTTTGACAAAGGCGAGCGAGAGGAAGAAGAAGATGGAGAAGCCGGCGAGCCAGGTGGAGACTTCGACGCCGGTGGCGGCGGATCCGGCGAGGATGCGGATGGTGTAGAGGCCGGAGAGGACGATGACGTCGATGAGGAGAGCGCGTTTGAGGCGGAGGGAGTAGGCGAGGGTGGTGGCGGTGTAGAAGGCGAGCCAGCCGAGGAAGGCGAGGGGTCGCTCGAGCGTGAGGCTGGGGGAGAGGGCGTGGACGGCGGCGGGGACCAGGAGGGCGAGGATGAAGGCGAGGACGAAGAAGAGGGCGACGACGGCGACGCCAGAGAGGGCGGAGATGTCTCCGGAGGCGAAGGGGCGGCGGCGTTTGCGGGGGTGGACGCGGTCGGCTTCGAGGTCGAGGAGGTCGTTGATGATGTAGGTGGCGGAGGCGCAGAGGCCAAAGGAGAAGAAGGCGACGAGGGCGCCGGCGATCTGGCCGGGGGTGCGGACGTGGCCGAGCAGAAGTGGGAGGAAGAGGAGGACGTTTTTCGACCACTGGTGGAGGCGGATGGCTTTGAGCCAGGCGCGGAGGCGGGAGGTGGAGTCGGTAAAGGTGCGGGTGGGGGTGATGCTGCTGGAGCGGAGGCCGGAGCGGAGCTTGCGGGTGGGGTTGGCGACCATGGGTGCCGAGCAGGCGCCGAGGAGGGTGAGGTCGGGGCTGGCGTTGCCGATGTAGCAGAATTGATTGCCGAAGCGGGCGCGAAAGGCGGCGAGTTTGTTTTCTCCGGCGAGGTTGGTTTCGCCGTCGGAGGCGAAGACGCCGGCGAAGATGCCGAGGTGGGCGCTGACACGTTCGGCGAGCGCGCGGTCGGCGGCGGTGGCGAGGTAGATGGGACGGCCGAGGGCGTGCTGTTCGTGAAGGTAGGCGAGGAGTTGCTGGTTGTAGGGGAGGTGGACGACGTCGAGGGTGACGGAGGAGGTGATGTGTTGTTTGAGGGCGGCCTTGCCCTCGGCGAGCCAGCCGGGGAGCTTGAGGAGGAGGCTGGGGTGGTGGCGGGCGAGGGCGAGGGTGGAATCGACGAGGGTGTCGGATTTGACGAGGGTTCCGTCGAGGTCGACGCAGAGAGGGCTGGTGACGGGGGTGTCGGGGGGGAGGATGTCGGCCTGATCGAGTTGGAGGGGCAAACGGGCTCCTTTCTTTCGGGCGGCGGCCGAGGGTGCGAGTTTCGAGCGGACGCAAAGGTGGGAATCCGGAGCGGCTGCAAATTGCAACCTAACCTCCTCCACCAACGTCATTATCATTTATTGTCGAGCTATCTGAAAGGATTAAGAAGCCGGCATCGAGATCGGGCTCTGGTCGTTCAGGAGAGGTGGGGAGAGTTCATGGCGTCGGCACCGATCACGGAGGAGCGACCGAGGGAGACCCTTGCACGATCGGAGGGGCGGGGCGCGGGCCCTGATGGTACGGTGCGGGGGCCGGAGCAGCCGGCGCGATCTGGTGGATGGACGAAGTGGGTGATCCTGCTGTTGGTGCTGCTGGCGGTTGCCGGCGCGGTCTGGAAGATCCGGAGTAACACGCGCGAGCAGGCGGCGCAGAGCCAGAAGACGGCGGCGGCGGCGGACCGGCCTACGCCGGTGCAGGTGGTGGCGGTGCAGCAGAGGACGATGCCGATCTACCAGAGGGCCTTGGGGACGGTTACGGCGTATTACACGGTCGATATTCGGTCGCGGGTGGATGGGCAGCTTTTGCGGGTTGCGGTGCGGGAGGGGCAGTCGGTCCGTAAAGGGCAGATGCTGGCGGAGATCGATCCGAAGCCGTACCTGGCGGCGCAGGCGCAGGCGGAGGGTCAGCTGACGCGGGATCAGGCCACGTTGCAGAACGCTTCGGCGGAGGCGGCGCGGTACACGGCCTTGTACCAGGCGGGGGTGGTTTCGCGCGAGAGTCAGCAGTCGCAGGTGTCGAGTTCGGGCCAGGCGCAGGGGGCGATCCAGGCGGATCAGGCGGCGATTCAGGCGGCCAAGGTGAATGTGGGGTATACGCGGATCACGTCGCCGATCGACGGTGTGGTGGGTCTTCGGCAGGTGGATCCGGGCAACATTGTGCATGCGGCCGATACGACGGCGCTGATGGTGGTGACGCAGCTGCAGCCGATCGCGGTGATTTTTACGTTGCCGGAGGATCAGCTGCCGCCGGTGCTGGAGCTGACGCGCGCCGGACACAGGCTGGTGGTCGAGGCGTATGACCGGTCGGAGACGACGAAGCTGGCGACGGGCGCGCTTTTGACAGTGGATAACCAGATTGATACGACGACGGGAACGGTAAAGGCGAAAGCTGTGTTTGACAACAAGGACGGAGCTCTGTTTCCGAACCAGTTTGTGAACGTCCGGCTGATTCTGCAGCAGAGGCCGGGGGCGCTGGTGGTTCCGGCGGCGGCAATCCAGACGGGGACGCAGGGGAGCTTTGTGTATGTGGTGCGGCCGGGGCAGCCGCCGGCGGGCAAGCGTGGGAACGGGGCTGG
>CAXTYQ010000101.1:0-11886 GCA_964248505.1 uncultured Acidobacteriaceae bacterium | reverse complement strand
GCCCGCACCTACCAGAACTCCGCAGAACGAGAACAGCACCTCGCTTCCTGGATCCGCCAGTTGTCTCGGGATCCAAGGCGCGAGGTGCTGTTGGCGCTGGGCTGAGTTTTGGTAGGTGCGGGCGTAGGCCCACTCGCGCACCGCGGTTTGGATGAAGCGTGCCGTCGGCGTGTGGCGTGTAGGAACCGTGTACGGCGGTGCTTGAGCCCGAGTTCGCGGCAGCGGTCGGCGCAGGCATAAGAGCGGTGGCTTGGCCCGCGCGATGCGCACCAGGCGCTTGCTGTCCAGATGCAGCAGATCGCCGGGCCCGACATGCTCGAGGCGCTGGACCGGGACCCCCGGTGTGAGGTCGCGCATCCATCTGAGCCCAAACCAGCTTCCCACTTCTCGATCCCATCGACATCCTAATGAAACCTCACATCTAGATCAGTGGCGCAATCAGGTCGCAGCATGTCTACACTGGAGATGGCTCCAAGACCTCCGCAACCTCCGCAACACAGAAATCTGAGGCCCGAGCACCGCACCGCACGCCCATGAACCACGTCCTGCTCGTCGACGACGAAGCCGAAATCCGCGAGTCGCTCTCCCTCATCCTCTCCGAGGAGGGCTACACCGTCACCACCTCGGCCACCGCCACCGAGGCCATCGCCCTGCTCCGCGACGCCTCCTACGACGTCGTCCTGCTCGATATCTGGCTGCCCGACGGCGACGGCCTCGACACCCTCGCCCAAATCCGCACCCTCGACCCCACCTCCATCCCCGAAGTCATCATCATCTCCGGTCACGGCACCATCGAGGCCGCCGTGCGCGCCACCAAACTCGGCGCCTACGACTTCCTCGAAAAACCGCTCTCCCTCGACCGAACCCTCATCGTCCTCAAAAACGCCATGCGCGCCCGCCAGCTCCGCGAAGACAATCAGGAGTTCGCCCGGCAACTCCTCAAAAACGCCATCACCGGCCAAAGCGTCTCCATCAAGGCCCTTCGCCAGCAAATCAAACTCATGGCCCCCACCAACGGCCGCGTCCTCATCTTCGGCGAGTCCGGCACCGGAAAAGAGCTCATCGGCCGCGCCATGCACGCCGAATCGCTCCGCCGCGATCGACCCTTCGTCGAACTCAACTGCGCCGCCATCCCCGAAGACCACATCGAGTCCGAACTCTTCGGCTACCGCCACGGAGCATCGCCCGCCGGCAACTCCGCCCCACCCGAGAAGCGCGGAACCTTTGAACGCGCCGACGGCGGAACCCTCTTCCTCGACGAGGTCGGCGACATGAGCCTCAAAACCCAGGCCAAGGTCCTTCGCGCCCTCGACGAACAGCGCTTCCTCCCCGTCGGCGCCTCGCACCCCGTCCACGTCGACGTCCGCGTCATCGCCGCCACCAACAAAGACCTCGAAGAAGAGATCGCCCGCGGCAACTTCCGCGAAGACCTCTTCTACCGACTCAACGTCATCCCGTTCTTCGTCCCCCCACTCCGCGACCGCAAAGAAGACATCCCCCTGCTCGTCCGCGAGTTCCTCACCGAGTTCGGCAAGGAGTACGGCCGACAGCACGTCGAAATCTCGGACGACGCCCTCGCCGCCCTCCGCCAGTACAGCTGGCCCGGCAACGTCCGCGAACTCCGCAACCTCGTCGAACGCGTCCTCATCCTCAACCCCCGCGCTCAAAGAATCGACCGCAAACACCTCCCCATGCTGGTCTACCGCGAATCCAGAGACTTCCGCGACTCCCGAGACATCCGCGATACTCGAGACACCCGCGATACCCGAGACATCCGTGATACCCGATCCGACACCCCCCGCCTCCATCCACGCCCCACCGCCCGCGACGACTTCAGCACCCTTCTCGAAGCCCGAGAAGCCTACGAACGCGACTACATCCTCAAAAAAATCGACGAACACCGAGGCAACATCACCCGGGCCGCCGAATCCCTAGGCCTGGAACGCTCCCACCTCTACCGAAAAATGAAAGCCCTAGGCGTCACCGTCAAGGAATAACGGCTAAGAGCAGTTCTCCTGCAGATGTATAGCGAAGGCACAGCTCTCGTGCCGTTTTCCCCAATGAAAACAGCACTCCCACACTCATCCGCCTCACAGCGACAAGAGATCCGCTCTAGGCGGTATCCACATCTAGCTCAAGTCTGAGCCAAGCGCAGGCGAGCGCGGTGCAGGATCGGAAGGCCTCGACTGTGCTAGGGAACCTCTGATCAACTCCCGCATTGTTAAGGGCACGGCTTCAGCCGTGCCGTAACCGCACTCCATAGAACGCGGCTTTAGCCGCTGAGGTACGCTTTCAGCCAGCGCAGGCTGAAAATCAGAGATCCCTTCGAGCAACTAAGACATTGACATAGAGGCCATCTGCTCTCATGGTTGTCATTCCCGAAGGGAATCTGCGGTTGTCCTTGCCGTTGTTTGTTCTTCACACCATCCCCGAATCCGCTCAGGGGAACCTCTGATCAAGTCCCGCCTTGTTAGGGGCACGGCTTCAGCCGTGCCGTAACCGCAATCCATAGAACGCGGCCTTAAGCGCTGAGGTACGCTTTCAGCCAGCGCAGGCTCGAAATCAGAGATCCCTTCGAGCAACTTAGGTATTCGGGGCGGATTAGGTATTCGGGGCGAAGCCCCAGGTAACGACGGAAATCCGCACGAGGGCTGAAAGCCCGACACAAAGGTCAGCTATACCAATAAGAGAACCCTCTCATCTCGACGGATAGATCTTTCGCTTGATCCGGGTCGGGTGGAGCATGTAGGTCGCACAGCGGTCGATAACCGCCAGTTTGTCAACGCTGTGTTGTGGGTGTTGCGACCGGAGCCCGTGGCACGACCTGCCGGATCAATATGAGAAGTACAAGAGCGTGCACACGCGATTCATGCGCTGGCGCGGGCGTATGGGAGCGCATCTTCGCCCACTTGGTGGCGGATAAGAAGCACCAGTACCTGATGATCGATTCAACCATCGTGCGGGCGCACCAGCAACCGGCCACGGGCCGTAAAAAGGGGGGCTGCGAAGACCCGGAAGTGTAGCCTTGATCCGCTCCCACAGCGCTCAACCCACATCGACTCGCCACAACACCGATACCGCCTAGTGTACTGAGTCTAATGCTGCGGATGTACTTTTTGCAGCATTGGTTCAACTTGTCCGATCCGGGCGTGGAAGAGGCGGTGTACGAGAGCCTGGGCATGCGTCACTTCGTCAGCATCGACCTTGGCTCGGAGACGGTGCCGGTTGAGACCAAGGTGGGCAAGTTCCGCCAAGTTCTGGAGCGGCACGGCCTGGGCGCGAAGATCTTCTCGCGGGTGAACGGCTACCTGGAGAGCCGCCGTGTGAGGTCGGCACGGTACGCGTCGACGCGACATTGATCGAAGCGCCTTTTATCGACCAAGAACTAGGCGGGCTTGCGTAACCCGGAGATGCACCAAGGTGCGCAAGGGCAACCAGCCGCATTTCGACATAGAAGCGCACATCGGCGTGGACGCCGAGACCAAGCTCGTGCACACCGTCATCGCGACCGCGGCCAACGTGGCCGATGTGAAAGGGGCGGTGCTGGCCGAGCGCGCGCCGCGAGCCGAAGACCGCATCTGCCTGGGCTGGCCCTCCAACCTGCACGTCTGGCCCGAGAAGCGCGAAGCCAATCGAGTGAAAGCCAACCCGCTCGCGGGTGGAGCATGTGTTCGGCGTGCTGAACTGCGCTTCGGCTTCGTGAAGATGCGTTACCGCGACGAACCTGCACCGGAATCGCAGCCCAAAGCTGGCCAAAAAACCTGATCAACGAAATGCCGAAACAAAGGGATATCAGACCTTCCTTTAGCCGCGTTCTCCGATGGGTGTAGCTCCCGGTCCTTCGGGCTAAAAGGCCGGACACATAACAGCCTGGGGCAAAGCCCCAGGAAAGACGGGAAACGCGGAAGAGGGCTGAAAGCCCGACACAAAGGTCAGCTATACCGATAAGAGATCCGCTGGCTCTGTTGACATCCTGAGTTCATGAGGTGTGGAGGAGGTCTGTGGGCGATACGCTGGAGGCCTCAGGTGTCTTCGCAACCGCGATGGCGAGATCGGACTGGTACGCTTCGCGCCCCTGGCTTTGGAGGGTTGGCCGCGACGTTTTGCCCGCGCAGCGGACGAAGTTCAGCCAGCAGCTTACCCAACCGCGGTTGCTCGCGATGTTGTGCCTGATGCGCTATGAGGTCTGGATCTTTCGGGAAGCCGAGGTCCGTCTCGGCGAGCACGGGGGAATTACGCTCCGCTCTCGATCTGACTTCGGTTCCCGACCACGCACCACGCTGTACCGGTTTCTGCGCCGGCTGGACCCCAACGACGTAACCCGGGTGCTCGAAGAGATCGTCCGGCGCACGCCCGGGAGTTGGCGAAGTCCGGCCACGGTAGCGCTGTGGACGCCACCGGCCTGCTCCGGCGCCGTGAGCATTACTTCATCCGCCCGGTGAGCACTTCGGCCAGCCGCAAGCGCACCTCGAAGCACTGGCCCAAGTGGCTCACCGTGGTCGATGTGGAGCGCAAATCATCCTTGCCCAGCACGCGCGCGCAGCGCCCGGGAGCGACTGCGCCGCCTTGCCCGGTTTGGTGGCCCAGGCGCACCGGCAAACCCCCGGTCGGCTGCGTGCTGGCCGATGCCGAGTGCGACTCCGAACGCAACCACACCTTTTGCCGCGAACACCTCAAGGCCAACAGCGTCATCCCTGCCAAGCGCTTCACCAGCCGCCGCCCCAACGGGGTCCGCGCCGAGATGCGAGAGAACTCCCGCGCGAACTCTATGCCAAGCGCTCTCTCTGCACGAGAGTGTCTTCTCGGCCATCAAGCGCAAGCTCTCCTGCCGCGCTCCCGGACGCTCTCTCCACACCCAAACCCGCCAAACCCTCCTGCTCGGACTAGCCTTCGACCTCTACCGCCTCCGGCTGCCCCAATATGAGGATGTCAACAGAGCCAGAACCGCTCTAGGAAATCTGAGACACTACCGTTCAGCCCCTCCGGCCCCGCGAAAATCGCAACGTGCTCTCGACCAAAAGAATCGCCAAGCCGAAAGCGAGAACGATGGCGCTTACACCGGACGGAACACCAAACCGGGGCAGAACGAGCCACACCACCCCCACCCAAACCACAATCGCAACCGCAAAGCTGCCATCATCAACAAACAGCCCATAGACCTCACGCACAACCGTCCGCAACCATCCCATACGAGCTCCTATCCAACCACCGCGTCACGTCCATTCGTCAACAGACGCCCCCGGCAGACCGGAACCATCGTCAAAGCGACTAACAAATACCCCAGAACCAAGCCCAGAATCGACCAGTCCTCGCCTGGCCACGGAAGCCCCAGACCTTCGCCGACCCAGAACGTCCCAAAGGCCGACAGCAACACGCCCACCGTGAACTTCAAGGTGTTCTCCGGAACCCGCGCCAGTGGCCGATGGACCAGAACGCCCAGCCCAACCACAACAATGAGCGCCGCTACAGCTCCCAAACTCGCCGGAAGGAGCAGCCCAACTCCTCCAGCACCGATGGCGATCACGATGAACACAACCTCCGTGCCCTCCAGCATCGTGATATTGAAAGCCGTGCCGAACGCCACCTTGTCGCCGACCAACCCGCCCTTCGAGCCTCTACCGGAAGTCGCCGCTTCCATCACGGCCTGATTCTTCGCGAAAGCCGCAGCCTCGTCATGCAGCGGAATCAGACCCGCGGACCGCAGGATCGCCTTGCGCAACCACCGCAAGCCAAATAAAAGCAAGAGCAAACCAACGACGATCTGCAAAAGATGCAGCGGAACGCGCGTCAACGCGGGCCCGATCGCCGCAACGATCGCCGCTAGCACCACGATCGCCGCACCTGCTCCCGCCAACGCCGACCTCCATCCACGCACACTCCCGACCGCCAGCACCACCGTCAACGCCTCGACGCACTCCACCAGCGACGCCAGAAACGACGCGACCACCGACGTCCCAAGATGTGCCCAGCCTAGCCCCATGCCTCCTAAACCTCCGGCTCCCCCGTCTCCGAACCTCGGACACGGAAGCCGCTATTCCCCTTCGTTCGTACCTTCAACAAAACACGATCGCCAGCCTTACTTCTCCTCGGCCGCCTGCTTCTCGGCCAGTAACTCCATCTGTCGCCGCCAGTCCAGATCGTCGACAAACCCACGGCTCGACCGCCACTCCTCCTGCACCTTCACGAACAGCTCCAGGAACACACGCGTGCCGATTGCGCTCTCTATATCCTTGCGCGCAGCCGTCCCAATCCGCTTCAACATCTCGCCACCCTTCCCGATCAGGATGGCCTTCTGCCCCTCGCGTTCCACAAAGATCGCCGCCGCAATCTTCGTCACCGGCAACTTTCCATCGCGACCCTTGTTCAAGGACCGCGGTTCCTCCCATCGCTCAATCATCACAGCCGATGCGTACGGCACCTCCTCGCCCGTAAGCAGCAAGATCTTCTCGCGAATCAGCTCCGCCGCCAAAAATCGCTCCGGCTGGTCGGTCACCTGGTCCCGCGGGAAGCTTCGCCCGCCCTCCGAGAGCAGCGCAATCAGCTTGTCCAGCAACAACTCCAGTCCCTCTCCCTTACGCGCGGAGATCGGAACCACATCCGAAAACGCATGCTGCCCGCTCCAGTGCGCGATCAGCGGCAACAGCTCCGCCTTGCGCACCAGGTCGATCTTGTTGAGCACCAGGATTACCGGGCACTCCAGCTTCTTTACCAGCGACAGCGCAAAGTCATCCTCACGCGCGCTCTTCGCCCGCTTGCTGGCCGCAAACCCATCAGGCGCCCTCACACCGACGTCCGTCTCAACCTCCTCAGTCTCCTTATCGGCAGATCCGCCGAAAACTTCAGCGCCCGACGCAACTTTGCCCAAAACTTTCGTCACCGGCAGACGATGCGTCGCGTCCACCAAAAACAGCACGGCGTCCCGGCTCTCCAGGGCATCGTGCACCTCCTGCATCATGCGCCGGTCCAGCTGCGTCTCCGGCTTATGCACTCCAGGCGTATCGACCATCACCACCTGCGCCGCCGGCCGCCCCGCAACCCCCTTTGCCTTCTTCACCGCCGCGACCTCCAGCACACCCAAAATGCGCGTCCGCGTCGTCTGCGGCTTGTGCGTCACAATCGCCAGCTTCTGCCCCAAAAGTGCATTCAGCAGCGTAGACTTGCCAGCATTCGGCCGGCCAATAATCGAAACTGTTCCCGTGCGCAGAGCCATCCGTCCATTATCGCGCGCGCTCATCCATATCGAGCCCAACCGCCGCCCGCTCAGCTACACTTCTCCCCATGATCTCTGTCGCTCGTCTCGCGGCCGCAACCGCCGCCGCCCTCCTGCTCCCCCTCGTTCTCCAGGCCCAGGCGCCCGCTCCCGCTTCCCGCTTCACCGAGGTCAACCCGGACCGTACCATCACCTTCCGCTACACCGACCCGACCGCCACGAAAGCCGAACTCGCCCTCGAAGGCGCCGGCCCCAACATCCCCATGGAGAAGGGAACCGACGGCACCTGGACCGCCACCTCCAAGCCGCTCGCACCGGAGATCTACAGTTACCACTTCGACGTGGACGGCCACCCACGCCTCGATCTTCACAACACCCGCCTCACCACCAATCTCCTCAACGTCTCAAACATGATCGAGGTTCCCGGCGAGACCCCCGAGCCCTGGCAGCTGCAGAATATCCCGCACGGCGAGGTGCATCATCAGATCTACACAACCTCGGCCGTCCTCGGCCTGCCCGCCAATCAATCCGACTTCTACGTCTACACCCCGCCCGGCTACGATCCTCGCGGGAAGTCGACCTACCCCGTGCTCTACCTCCTGCACGGCTTCTCCGACACCGCCTCCGGTTGGACCGCCGTCGGCCAAGCCAACCTCATCCTCGACAGCCTCCTCGCCCAGGGCAAGATCAAGCCGATGATCGTCGTCATGCCCCTCGGCTACGGTGATATGAGCTTCGTCCTCGGACGGGATCCCAACGTCTGGAACGATCCCACCGCCGTCAATCGCAACACCGACAACTTCGCCCAGGCACTTCTGACCGAGGTCCTCCCGCGCGTCGAACGCGAGTACCGGGTCTCGGCCAAACGCGACGACCGAGCCATCGCCGGCCTCTCGATGGGCGGCCTTGAGTCACTTACCATCGGCCTCCAGAATCCAGATAAGTTCGCCTACGTCGGCGGCTTCTCCTCCGCGGTGCACGGCGAGGGACTTACAACAAGGTTCGCGTCCCTCAATCCTAAGTCGACTAACTTGAAGTTACTCTGGATCGCCTGCGGAACCGAAGATCACCTGATCGAACCGAACCGGAAATTCATCGCCTTCCTCAAAACAAAAAACATGCCTGTAACTCAGATCGAAACTCCCGGCATGCACACATGGATGGTCTGGCGCGATAACTTGACGAACTTCACACCTCTACTCTTTGCGAAAAAGTAACTCGTCTCAAAGTCACGAATCGCTCCAGATCGTCTCGAGGAGAGACCTGCTTGAATGAAACTAAGTCGTAAGTCAAATCTGCTGGCCGGAACCGTAACTGCCGCGTACCTTCTATCGCCATCTCTCCTGTCTCAAGGCCGGGTTCCGTTCAACTCCTCCGAAGTTCACCCTGACCACACCGTCACCTTTCGCTACCAAGATCCCGGGGCCACCGCCGTAACTCTCAACGCCGAGTTCGCCGCAAAGCCAATCGCCATGAGCAAAGGCCCCGACGGTCTCTGGGTCTACACCACCGCACCGCTCGCCCCCGAGATCTACTCCTACCGCTTCGACGTCGATGGACGACCGCAGTTCGACCCCAACAACCTCACCGGCATCACGCCGAACCTGGTCTACCGCGGCGACGAAGTCGAGGTTCCCGCGGACACGCCCCAACTCTGGGACACGGAGGCTGTGCCGCACGGAACCCTGCACGCGCACCGCTTCACAACGGCAATCGAAAAAGGTCTGCCGTCCAATCAGAGCCGCTACATCGTCTACACTCCGCCAGGCTACGACGCTCGCGCAAAAACAAAGTACCCCGTCTTGTACCTGCTTCACGGCTGGTCCAACACCGAAGAAACCTGGACGAAAACCTTGCAGGCCGACAATATTCTCGATAATCTCCTCGCCCAACGAAAGATCGTTCCCATGGTCGTCGTCATGCCGCGCGGCTACGGCGAGATGAGCTTTGTCAACGGAACGATCAGCGGCGTCTGGAACCAGAAGCCGCCCGTCGATCGCAACACCGACCTCTTCTCTCAAGCCTTGCTCACCGAAATCCTCCCCCGCGTCGAAACCGAATACAACGTCTCGCGCAACCGCGACGACCGCGCCATCACCGGCCTGTCCATGGGCGGTCTGGAGTCGCTCGTCATCGGCCTCCGCCACACCGACCAGTTCGCCTATATCGGCGGCTTCAGCGCGGCCATTCACCTCCTCAAACCCGCCGAGCAACTTCCAGTCCTCAATGCCGCAACCGCGGCCAAACAAGCCGACCTACGTCTGCTCTGGATCGCCTGCGGAACCGACGACGGCCTTATCGACCCAAACCGCAAACTGGTCGCCTATCTCAAAACCGAAGGTCTAAATGTAACTGCCGTAGAGACACCCGGAGCACACGTGTCTTACGTCTGGCGAGACAACCTGATCCACTTCGCCCCCCTCCTATTCCGCTCGAAGGGAGAGCACAGACCGAGCTAGAGAAGAGACATAGCTCGGCATAAGTCTCACGTACAAAGCTATAGTTGGATGACCAACTGCTCCAGATAACTCGTGTAACTCGGAACCGCCGCGTGCCTAACTCCTGCGCAGGTTCTATCCCAGACCTACAACACGGCCCCCGCCTGGTACCCGCGACTTACACCCCGACCTTCAACAATCCAATCCACCACCTCAGTCGCCGCCAGGGCAGCTACCGGCAGCGTCCACTCCAGCCACACCCGCGTCTCCGTCCAAACCCCGAACCACATCGTGATCGGGAAACATAAAAACATCGCATACAGCAGCGTGCGCTCTCCCGCCGGGAGTCTCCGCCGCGCCAGCCACACAAACACAAGCATGTACCCGCCCGCGCTCAGCAGCTGCGGCCAGTGATGCGGAAACACAAGTTCGTGCAGATTCTGCCCCATGCGCGGATACGTCTCGTCCACATTGCCGCGAAACCGCCGCGCAATCAGGCCGCGCACGACGATCCAGTACATCCCCATGCCACCGACCAGAGCCACCGGCCCGAGCTTCAGCAGCGAACCCCAGCCCAACCGGCCCGAAATCTCCTTCACCTCCAGCCAGCTCTTGCCCCCCATGGACGCCAGCGCACCAACAATTCCCACCAGAAACAAGGACGTCTCCCGCATCGGAACATCCATCGCAAAGCACAGGAGCATCGCCGCCCACCAGCCCTCCAGCGCAAACATCACACCCATGCCAAACAGCGCCGCATGCGGCAGATCATAGGCATACCAGTAATTCGTCGTCGCCCGCATCGTCAGCGTTGCCGCCGCAATCACCAGCACCAAAGCATCCATCAGCCACCACGGCCGCAAGCCGCGCCGCCGGCTCCACCACGCCCCCGTCAGCATCATCGCCCCAAGACTCACCAGCCCCACAAGCATGCTCGTAAACTTCTCCGTGGTAATCGGGTCCAGGTGCTGCGTCCCGATCGTCACCGTGATCGCATACCGCGCCGTCGCCGCCCGCATCCCCGCGCTGTCACCCGCCCAGCGAAGGATCGGCATCATCCCCACCCGGCCCTGGTACGGCAGAGGAGCGTGCCCCAACGCATACTTTCGCCAATCAAGAAACGTCTCGTTCACCAGGAAATCGGCGCGCACACACTGGATCGTCGCCAGCATCAAAATAAAGCTGATCAGCCAGTCCCGCCTCCCAAAGCGCGCCGGCCGAGCCCGCTCCCCAACCACCGTCCTACCTCCCCGAAGCTCTCCCGCCAAACCCATACACCTCACCATACTGCAGCCCGCCCGAGCGCCCCCATTTCGCGGGATAATGTTGAGAGCAGAGCATGGACTCCTTCTTCACACGCTTCAAAAACGCCCTCGTTCTGGTCGCTCTCCTGCTCGCCCAAACGGTCGGCCTCGCCATCCAGGTCCGCCGGCCCGTCGAAACCGGCGCGCCCGACGGCGACAAACTCACGCTCGCACGCTTCTGGGTCGTCGGCACCGTCACCCCCGTCGAGCACGTCCTGTTCGCCGGAACCCACGCCATCCGCTCCACCTGGTCGAACTACCTCGACCTCCGCCACGTCCGACAGCACGACCGCGACCTCCAGTACCAGATCGATCAACTCCGGCTCCAGCAAGCCGCCATCGCCGAAGACGCCGTCCAGGGACATCGCCTCCAAAGCATGCTCGCCTTCCAGCAAAAATACGTCTCCGCCACCGTCGCCGCGCAGGTCATCGGCACCAGCGGCACCGACATCTCCCGCGTCCTCTACATCGACAAAGGCACCGACGAGGGCCTCAAGCCCGACCAGGCCGTCATCACCCCCGACGGCATCGTCGGCAAGCTGCGCGACGTCTTCCCCCACACCAGCCAGGTCCTCCTCATCAACGACCAGACCTCCGGCGCCGGCGTCATCCTCGCCAACACACGCATCCGCGCCATCCTTCGCGGCACCACCGGAGGTCGCCTCGAAATCAACAACCTCACCGAAGACAACCGCATCCAGCCCGGCGAACCCGTCCTCACCTCCGGCGGCGACCAGATCTTCCCCCGCGGGCTCTCCGTCGGCACCATCGAATCCATCCGCCCCGACCCCGAAAACCAGCCGTACACCGCCATCCGCGTCCGTCCCACCGCAAACCTCTTCCAGCTCGAAGAGGTCCTCGTCATCACCGGCACCGATCCCAAACTCCCCGCCGGAACGCTCGACGTTCTCGCCCAGGGCGCCCGTGCCGGCGC
>CAXTYQ010000100.1:0-12184 GCA_964248505.1 uncultured Acidobacteriaceae bacterium | reverse complement strand
TTTGTTGTCATTCCCGAAGGGAATCTGCGGTTGTTCTTGGGGTTGTTTGTTCTTCACACCATCACCTAATCCGCTCTAAATCACGGCTTCGGCAACGTGCAGCACTCCCCCACCGCCGCCGGTTCGTCCGCGCTCGCATCCATCGCCACCTTCCACTCGCCATTCGCCTGCTTCTTCCAGATCGTGATATACCGCCCAGTCGTCACCACCGGCTCGCCGTGAGCATCCCTCGCCCGCCCCTCATAGTGCCCCCACGTGTATCCCATATCGTTCGACGGCCCCATCTGCGCACCCTGTGGCGCCCAAGTCAGCTGGTACGTCTTCGGGTCCCAGTTCGCCTGCGCCCCAATCGCCGCCCGCCCCAGGACCGCCGGCCGGCCGTTCGAAAGCGTCACCGCATCGTCCGCAAACCATCGCGCAAACGCCTTCCCACCCCCCGCCGCAACCTCCTGCTGAAACCGGCCCTCCAGCTCCATCAGCAACAGCGCCCCAGGCGTAATCGTCGGCTGCGTCAAGGGGCTGATTACCGTCGGCCGCGTCAACGGGTCGAACCCCGCCTGCCCACCCGCCTGCCCAGACCCCTGCCCAGACCCCTGCCCAGGCACCGGCCCAGTCTGGCTGCTTTGGGCCGCAGCCGAGCCAACCGCCAACAAAACAAACACATACGCCCAACCGCCAAAGCCGGCGCGCATCCATCCGAGCCCCAGACTGTGCCCCGGTCTGCACCCCGGAAGCGAAACAGCGAACCGCCCTGACGAAAAACAATCAAAGATCCCGCGCAGCCGCGTTGTTGCGCCCCGGCGCAGCCTGATTCCTACCGTAAAACTCGAGCAGATCAACACGGTCTAGGCACTCCTGTCAGGCACTAAAGAACAGCTCGGGAAACAGCATCTTCCAGAAACAGCATCTCCCGACTAGCTTAGACGCCACCACCCATCCGCTCGAAAGCCCGGACATGCAGTCGTCCGCCGCGCGCCCGACACTGGTATGCTGCGCTTCAGTGGCAACCCCCAAAACCCCCGGCCGCACCGTCCCCCCCACCCTCTGGGCCGCTCCGACACTCCTCCTCGCCGCAGGTTGGCTCCTCCACGCCGCCCCCTGGCACGCCGCGCCCCTCGCCTCCGAAACCCTCCGTTGGATCGCCATCGCCGTCCTCTCCCTCCTCGCTCTGCGACAACGCTCCCTCACCGCCTGGATCTTCGTCAGCATGGCCGCCGGCACAGAGATCGGCGCCGACGCCCCAGCCTTCGCCGTCAGCCTCCGCCTGCTCAGCGACATCTTCCTCCGGCTCATCAAAACCATCGTCGGCCCGCTTATCCTCGGTACCCTCGTCTCCGGCATCGCCGGCCACGGCGACCTCAAAAGCGTCGGCCGCATGGCCTGGAAGAGCCTCCTCTACTTCGAAGTCGTCACCACCCTCGCTCTCGTCATCGGCCTCGTCGCCATCAACCTCACCCACGCCGGCGTCGGCCTTCACCTCGCTCCCATCACGCACACCGAAGCAGTTCCAACCGCTCCCGCCCTCCACTGGCAAGACTTCGTCCTCCACGTCTTCCCCGAAAACCTCGCCAAATCCCTCGTCGAAGGCCAAATCCTCCAGGTCTCCGTCTTCGCCGTCTTCTTCGGCATCGCCCTCGCCACCCTCGGCCCCCGCGGCGCACCCATGCTCCGGCTCGCCGAAAGCCTCAGCGAGGTCATGTTCCGCTTCACCAATATCGTCATGTACTTCGCCCCGGTCGCCGTCGGCGCCGCCCTCGCCTACACCGTCGGCCAAAGCGGCGTCGGCGTCCTCGTCAACCTCGGCAAACTCGTCGGGACCTACTACGCCGCGCTCGCAGCCCTCGTCCTGCTCGTCATGGTCCCCACCCTCGCCCTCTTCCGCCTCCCCATCCCCGGCTTCTTCCGCGCCGTCCTCGAGCCCGCCTCCATCGCCTTCGCCACCTCCGCCAGCGAGGCCGCGCTCCCCCGCGCCATGGAAGCCATGGAACTCTTCGGAGTCCCCCGCAAGGTCGTCGCCTTCGTCATCCCGGCCGGCTACAGCTTCAACATGGATGGCGCCGCCGTCTACCTCACCCTCGCCTCCATCTTCGTCGCCCAGGCCGCCGGCATGCACCTCAAACCCGCCGAGCAGATCACCATAATCCTCATCCTCATGCTCGCCAGCAAAGGCGTCAGCGGCGTCCCCCGAGCCACCCTCATGGTCCTCATGGCCACCGCCAGCTCCCTCCGCCTCCCACCCGAACCCATCTTCATCATCCTCGGCATCGACGCCGTCATGGACATGGGCCGAACCGCCGCCAACGTCGTCGGCAACTGCCTCGCCAGCGCCGTCGTCGCCCGCTGGGAAGGCGTCTTCCAGACCGAACCCCCCAGCCCATCCGTCCTCGAATCCCTGCCAGAGTAGACCCTAAATGCCAGGCTTCCAGAAAGATGGCAAACACCCCGCTTTATGGCATAATGAATAGGAGGTGACCCATGCAGCAACAGACCCTACGTATGACCGGAAATGGCCGCATAGTCATCCCCGCCGAAATGCGCAAAGAACTCGGCCTCGTCGCCGGCGAACTCCTGACCCTCACCGTAGAAGGCCAGGAGCTGCGCCTCATGTCCCGCCAGGCACGTCGCCGGGCTGCCCAGGAGAGTGCCGCGCGATACCTCCCAAAGGGAGTCGACATCGTCGCAGAGCTAATCGCGGATCGCCGGGAAGAGGCGCGCAGGGAACTCGAGGATGACTAGAGTTGTCGTCGACTCGTCCGTCCTGATCGCCTACCTTCTCAAAGAGCCACTCTCCGTCGACCTCGCGGATGAAACCAAAACAGTCGTGAGCTCGGTCAATCTCGCCGAAACACTCGCAAAGCTGATCCGCTACGGCGCAACCGAACATCAAGCCTGGGCAGACGCCACCGAACTCGCCGACGAGATCATCCCGTTCTCCCCCGAGCACGCCCGCACCTCAGCACGTCTCTTCCACAGAACCCGGCAGCACGGTCTCTCGCTCGGAGACCGCGCCTGCCTCGCCCTGGGCCTAGCTCTCGGACTGCCCGTATACACAACCGACCGCGTCTGGAAAGAAGTAGACGTGGGCGTAGAGGTCATCGTCGTTCGATAATCCGCCGGCACCCCGACCCCACATTGCTAAACTCAAATCTGCCCCGGCCCCTCACCACCCCGGCGAGCCCATCAGGTCCCAGCATGAGTGAGTACCTAAGCCGCATCCAATCGCCCTCCGACGTAAAGCGGCTCGGCATGGTCGAACTCGAGCGCCTGGCCGAAGAGATTCGCGAGCGCCTCATCACCGGAGTCAGCAAAACCGGCGGCCACATCGGCCCCAACCTCGGCGTCGTCGAACTCACCATCGCCATGCACTACGTCTTCAACACGCCGGAGGACAGCTTCGTCTTCGACGTCAGCCACCAGGCCTACGTGCACAAGCTCCTCACCGGCCGGCACGACCGCTTCGACACCATCCGCCAGCCCGGCGGCCTCAACGGCTTCATGCTCCGCACCGAAAGCCCCCACGACAGCTACGGCGCCGGACACGCCGGTACCGCCCTCTCGGCAGCCCTCGGCATGGCCGTCGCCCGCGACCTCGCCGGCGGCACGGAAAACATCGTCGCCCTCGCCGGAGACGCCGCCTTCACCAACGGCATCTCCTTTGAAGCCCTCAACAACATCGCCGGCCAGACCAAGCGCCTCATCATCGTCCTCAACGACAACGAGTGGTCCATCGACAAAAACGTCGGCGCCATCGCCGAATACTTCCACAAAATCGTCACCAACTCCACCTACAACAGCCTCCACGACAAGGCCGCCGGCATCGTCGAAAAAATCGGCGGCAAGGCAGCCCGCAACGTCGCCCGCAAAGCCGAAGAAGCCGCCAAAGGCCTC
The DNA here is from genome assembly GCA_964248505.1 of uncultured Acidobacteriaceae bacterium. Taxonomy (GTDB): domain Bacteria; phylum Acidobacteriota; class Terriglobia; order Terriglobales; family Acidobacteriaceae; genus Edaphobacter. The sequence continues at coordinate 8,296 of CAXTYQ010000100.1, read as the reverse complement.
GTCGGCCGAGGCATCATCTTCGAGGAGTTCGGCCTCAGCTACTACGGCCCCATCGACGGCCACAACCTCCCCCTGCTCATCGAAACCTTTCGCTTCCTCAAAGAGCAGAACCGCCCCGTCGTCCTCCACGCCATCACCCAGAAAGGCCGCGGCTTTGAGCCCGCACTCGCCGGCCAGAAGAAGTTCCACGGCCTCGGCCCCTTCCATCCCGAAACCGGCGAAACCAAACCCACCGGCCAGAAAACCTACTCCGAGATCTTCGCCGAATCGCTCATCAAACTCGCCGACGCCGACCCTCGCGTCGTTGCCATCACCGCCGCCATGCCCAACGGCACCGCGCTCGACCTCTTCCGCCCAGTCCACCCCACACGCTACTTCGACGTCGGCATCGCGGAAGAGCACGCCGTCATCTTCGCCGCAGGCATGGCCACCAAAGGCCTCCGCCCCTTCTGCGCCATCTACTCCACCTTTCTCCAGCGCGCCTTCGACCAGATCGTCCACGACGTCGCCCTCCAAAATCTCCCCGTCGTCTTCTGCATGGATCGCGGCGGCCTCTCCGGCGACGACGGCCCCACTCACCACGGCCTCTTCGACATCAGCTATCTCCGCGGCGTCCCCAACCTCCTCCACATGGTCCCCAAAGATGAGGACGAGCTGCAGGACATGATGTACACCGCTCTCCTCCATACCGGCCCCTCCGCCATCCGCTATCCGCGCGGCACCGGCCCCGGCGTCACCCCCAAGCTCGCTCCCCAGGCCCTTGAAATCGGCCGTGCCGAAGTCATCCAGACCAGCCTCCAGACCAGCCTCCAGACCTCCGCCGACATCGCCATCTTCGGCCTCGGAGCCATGCTCCCCGAAGCCCTCCGCCTCAGCAAACTCCTCACCGACCAGGGCCTCACAACCACCGTCATCAACCCCCGCTTCGTCAAACCCATCGACCGCGACTGCATCCACGACTTCGGCCAACACGCCGGCCTCCTCATCACCCTCGAAGACCACGTCCTCGCCGGCGGCTTCGGCTCCGCCGTCCTCGAAACCCTCAACACTCTCGGCCTCAACACCCCCGTCCTCCGCGTCGGCTGGCCCGACGAGTTCATCGAGCACGGCCGCGTCGAAGCTCTCCGCGAAAAGTACGGCCTCACTGCCGAAGCAGCCCTCCAACGCGCCCAGCCCTACCTCACCGAGCTCATGGAAAAACGCCTCGCCCGCGTCTAATCCACCCCCCCTAAGATCAGCCCATGAAAACGCCCCTACCACCAGAACCAGCCTCCGCCCTCATCGACCAGAAGATCAACCAACTAACCGACTGGCGCGGCGAAACACTATCCAAAGTACGCAAACTCATCCACCGCGCCGACCCCGAAATCGTCGAAGAGTGGAAGTGGCGAGGCACTCCCACCTGGTCCCACGCCGGCATCGTCTGCACCGGAGAGACCTACAAAAACGTCGTCAAACTAACCTTCGCCAAGGGAGCCGCGCTACCCGACCCCTCCGGCCTCTTCAACTCCAGCCTCGACGGAAACGTCAGGCGCGCCATCGACATCCACAAGGGCGACGCAGTCGATGAGCCCGCCCTGGAAAATCTCATCCACGCCGCAATAGCCCTCAATCTAGAAGGCAAACTCAAAACTCAAAACTCAAAACTCATAACTCATAACTCATAACTCAAAAACCAACCCTGTCCACAGAGCCTCGGCCCTCAGCCCGTTCTACCCACCTGCGGGAAAGCCTTCGCCAGCAACTCCGCGGTCCGCCGGTGCCGATACCGAAATATGCTCGCCAACTGCATCCGCACCACCGGCATCCCAAGCTGCCCCAACACCCCCATCGGCGGCTCAAACTCCACATGGTCCCGCAACAGCGTCCCGGGCGTCTCCCGGCCCGCCAACTCCCGCGCCTCAGCCGTCAGCCGGTGGCAGTGCTTCCACAGCCGAAACGGCCCCCGATGCTGCACATCGCAAAAATGGTCGTTCCACACAAACTCCGTGATCTCGGCGTCCCACGGCACACGGATCGGCGACATCGGAAACGCCCGAAACGAGATAGTCATCCGCGTCCCCGCACCCGCCACCACCCCTGGCAGCACCGGCGTCCCCAGAGGCCGCGGAGGCGGCGCCCGAAACTTCGCTTCCTCAATCCGAGCTCGCTGCCAACGTGGCATCAATCGCGGCAGATTCTCAGGATTCGCAAAAAACCCAAACACCCGCTCAACAGGGAAGGGAAGCCACTGCTCGGCCTCAAACGTATGCGGCATCTTCGGAACACCCCCCACGCCACTCAAGCCCAAACCTCGAGAGCGAGGCGCCCCACCACCAGGGGCGCCTCTCCAGGGCAGACACATCATCGGAGCAGGGGAGGTTCACAAGCCAAAATTCAGCAGCAGCGCCCCCAAACCCGAACGTCAGGGCGCTTGTCCAGAGTTACGATCCAACGCCGTCCCTGGATGTCCACCCTGCCGCAAAATACCTCCTACATCGTCAACACCTGGTTCCCGCCCACATCCTTCACCGAATACAACGCCCGGTCGCAGCTCATCATCAACTCGCTCCAGTCCACCGCCGCTCCACCCAGCTGCGACACCCCAAAACTCGCGTGAATCCGCGTTCGCATCTCGCCCGAAACCATCTCGAACTTGGCCAGATGATCCCGCAAACGCTCCGCCAGATCCCGCGCCACGTCCAGCGAAGTCCTGGGCAGCAAAATCACAAACTCGTCCCCGCCTAGCCGACCCAGACAATCGGTCTTCCGCAAGCCGTGCTGCAAACATCGCGCCACGCCCTTCAGCACAGAATCCCCAAAGTTGTGTCCCATCGTGTCGTTGATCTGCTTAAAGTGGTCCAGATCGATCAGGATCGCCGACAGCGGCTCCCGCGTCACTCGAGCCGCCGCAATCTCCCTCTGCGCCGCATCCTCGATCGCCCGCCGATTCATCAGGCGCGTCAACGGATCCATCATCGCCTGGATCTCTAGATCATGCCGCAACTCCGCCGTCGTAAACCACACATACGCCACCACCACGCTGCCCTCCAGCACCGTGGTCAGCAGCACCGTCACGCTCAGGTACACACCGCCCGACATATAGTTTCTGGGCACCCCATGTATCAGCACATTCACAAGCCGTATTAAATTGTTCAGCGCCAGGCCTGCGAGCGCCACCACCATCGCCCTCCCCGGAAGCCGCAGCGGACCTCTCGCCTCTCGCACCACCACGGTAGCCGTCAACATCAGCTGAATCGCCAGCACCAGGCTGAATCCACTCAGCCAAATCGCCGTGTGCGGCCAAACCATGCCCCAAATAACCATCCACACCGACACAGCGGCCGACAGACCCACCTGCAACCGCCACAAATACTGCCGCAACCCAAAAAACTCGGTGATCGAACGATGCAGACACGCGTACGCCAAAGGAAAAAAGAAGCCGCCCACAGCCAGCGAAAACACGTCCGGAATCACACTGCGCATAGCCACCAGCAGAGCACCCAAGAACGCATACAAAGTAAACACCGGAAACCACATCGCGCCACGCACGCCCCGGTGCAACGACGAGTTCACCATCGTCAGCGCCGTATATATCCCCAAAACAACCGCATGCTCAACATGCAGCGTATGTAAATCCATGCCAATCAGCTCCTCAAATCGTCGGCGCCGCACCTCACCGCGGTCATCCCGGATGTCCCTTCCTTCGCATATACCCTACACCGTCAACACCTGGTTCCCACCCACATCCTTCACCGAATACAGCGCCCTGTCGCAGCTCATCATCAACTCACCCCAATCCACCGTCGACCCTCGCAGCTCCGACACGCCAAAGCTCGCCTGAATCCGCGTCCGCGTCTCGCCCGAAACCATCTCAAACTTCTCCAGATGATCCCGCAAACGCTCCGCCATCTCCTTCGCCACATCGAGCGAAGCCCCGGGCAGCAACACCACAAATTCGTCGCCCCCCAGCCGAGCCAGGCAATCCGATCTCCGCAACTCGTGCTGCAAACATCGCGCCACGCCCTTCAGCACAGAATCCCCAAAGCTATGCCCCATCGTGTCGTTGATCTGCTTAAAATCGTCCAGGTCAATCATGATCGCCGACAGCGGCCGCCGCGTCACCCGCGCCAGCGAGATCTCCTTCTCCGCCGCCACCTCGATCGCCCGCCGATTCATCAGGTGCGTCAGAGGATCCGTCATCGCTTGCGTCTCCAGATCGCGCCGCAGTTCCGCCGTCGTGAACCACACATACGCCACCACCACACCTCCCTCCAGAACCGTCGTTATCAGCACCGCGAAGGTCAGGTGTAGGCCGCCCGAAAAATAGTTCCGCGGTACACCATAGATCACCACAGCCACCGTCCGTACAAGATAGTTCAGCGCCAGACCGGCGAGCAACACCACCATTGTGTTACCGGGAAGCCGCAAAGGCCCAGTCGACCCCCGCCACACCACCACAGCCGTCAACGTCAGCTGGGTCATCAGCACCAGGCTCAGACCGATCAGCCGAAACGCCGCGTGCGGCCAAACAATGCCCCACACCATCAGCCACACCAGCATCCCTGCCGCCAGACCCACCTGCAACCGCCACAACCTCCGCCGCATCCCGAAAAACTCTGTGATCGAGCGATGGAGGCACGCAAACGCCAGGGGGAAAAAGAAGCCGCCCATCACCACGGAAAATACATCCGGAACCGTCCCTCGCAGCGCAATCAGCACCGACCCCAGAAACAGATAAAACGTAAACACCGGAAACCACACCGATCCCCGCACACCCCTGTGCAAGGACGAGTTCACCACCGTCAACGCCGTAAATAAACCCAGGAGAACCGCGTGCTCAATATGCAGCGTTTGCAGGTCCATGCCGATTCCCTCTCCGTACACGTGCAGGGCGCCGCGGTTCGCGGCCTTCTGGCTGTCCCGCCAGGCTCGAGATCCAATCTCTCTCTCTCGACCCACATCTGCTCGGCTCAGGTCGACCGGCCAACGCAAAAAGCTTCCGCCTTCACACCATCAACAGCAGGGGCCCATTTCTTCCCAAAAAGACCGGCTCGGCGCCAGTCTACACGTCAAAGCCGCGAAATCTAGAAAATTTTCCACAGAGCAACCAGGCCAGCCCAAAGATCGAGCCCAAGAACCTACCCAGAAGCCCAGCCCAGCAGCCAGCGAGACCCCTAACCCGCGATCCGCCGCCGCACCAACCCCGCCAGCCCCGCCACGCCCGTTCCCAACAGAACAAACGTCCCCGGCTCCGGCACCACCTCAACGCTCACATCGTCCAGGTCAAACTGGCCCGCCGGGTTCAACGTGAAAAACGCCAGCGATGTCGAAGTGCCCGTGGCCGTCGTCCCAAAGGTATAGGTCTCGTACCCGCCCGCCCCAAGATCGCTGATCGCCGCCAACGTGTTCCCACCGAACATCACCACGAAATCGTTCGTGTAGTCCGCCGGCAAAGCATCGTTTCGCAACGCAAACGACACATAGTAGCTCTGCCCCGCAACCGTCGACACCGTCTGCGACAGCGTCAGGCCATCCACCGGCGCCAGGTACGCCTCATAGCTCCCGCTGTTCGGCAGCCCACCGTCAAACGGATCAAACGTCTCCGTCCCGTAGTAGACCCCATTCTCGCCTCCACCCATCCCCGCATCCGCTCCACTCACCGTCCAGGGAGCCAGCGATCCAGTCTCAAACCCGCAGTTCAAGACCGCATTGCCGGCAATCGAGGAGCACACATCAGCCTTCAACATCGGCGATCCACACAGACCCAGCACCAACACAGACAATCCAGCAGACTTCAAACGCATCCTGTCCTCCTCGGTTTCAACGTCGTCCTAAATCGCCCAGTTCCCAAAACTCACTCGCACTCCAACTACCCAACAACAATCTCGACCGGAAGCGGAGAGACCCGCGCGGCCGTACCTACTGCGTCCCTCCACCACCGCCGCCCGAGGTCCTCGCATAGCTCGCCCAGGCATTCACCAGATTCGTCGCGTTCGTCGTCCCGATCCCCGTCGCAAAATCCCATCCCGGATGCGCCACAAACGCCGGCTCGTACACCGTGCTGCTCAGCGACAACGCACCATAGGTTCCGCCCGAGCCCCGGTAGCAGTTCAGCGTCCCCGTGCAGTCCACCACGATGTCACCCTGCGTCACGTCATAAAACACGCAGTTGGCTCCCACACCCGCACCCAGAGACGAGTTGCAGGCCGCCGTGCCCGTGCCCGTGGTCCCATACTCCGCCCGCGCCAGGGCATACAGCACCGTGTTCGAGTTGCCCCAGGTTTCGCCCGTCTTCTGGTTCACCAAAGCCTGAATCCCCGCCCAGATCGGACTCGCAAACGAGGTACCGCCCGCCCCGCTCCAGGTCGCCGGATCGCCGGTGCAGGGCGCACCGCCGCTATCCGGCGTCGGGTCTGTATAACAGAACGCGTAGTAGTTGCCCCAGATCCCGTTCGCCGCAAACAACGAAACATCCGGAATATCGCGCACACCGTCGTTCGGCACGCCCGTCAGGTTCTGAAACGCCGGCTTCGGGTACGGCGCGCAGGTGCCGCTGATAAAGTACCCCCCAAAGTATCCAATGTCGTCATACAACGTCGCGTCCCCATACGCGCACGCACTCGGCCCGCCGCCGCCCGCCGTCGTCGTGCGCCGGTTCGCACTCACATTGCAATAACTCGTCGGCCCCGTGTTTGGCCGTCCCAAGTACGTCGCGAGCAGCGGACTTGCGCACGAGTCGTTCCACGGAATCTCGGGAATATACGACTGCGCCGTCACATAAAATGGCGAGTTCGTCGTGGAGAAATACGTGTTCGGCTGATGCAGCGGAGTATACCCAAAGTCCGTGCCACCCACCGAAATGTTGTACGGCGTCGACGTGAACCCACTCACCTGAATCCCATGCGTCGCTCGGCTCCGGTTCGCATCCGCGCTCGCCGCGCCCTCGTCCCCAGACGCCACAAACACCGACGTCCCCTGGGCCGCCGCCGTCATATACAGGTTGTTGATATAAGCGTTATCAGCCGAGCCCAGGTCCGCCTCCGGGTCGCCGTAACTGAGGCTCACCACCGACGGCGGCGTCGGCCCCTCCAAAAGGTTCTCGAGCGCCAGAAATGCGCCAAACTGCTCCGTATCGGCGCACGCCGCGTTCACAATCGTCGCATTCGGCGCCGCCGCGCTCGCCCACTCCACATCGAGCGCAGCCTCAACATCATCCGAGGTCACCCCCGGGTCCGTGCATGTGCTCGTCCCCGTCGGGTTCGATTGCACCAGCTTGCCGTACGGAAACGCCCGGCTCAACCCCAACACCTTGCGAAATACATTCCAGTCGCCCGCGCTGTACAGGTCCGTGTCTTCCACCACCACAACCGTCTGCCCGCGACCGCTGATCCCCTGCGCAAACAAGGGATTGAAGTTGTAGATCTTGGCAATGTCCCCCGCCGTCACATCATTCACGCCGCCCCCCGCATACCCCTCCCCCTGCGCCTTCATCGCCGGCGTATGCTGCGGCTTCGGCATAAAGTTGTGCAACGACGCCGTCCCATGCAAAATCGGCGCAAACGCCGCCGGAAACTCAGGGTCGTTGTAGTTCGCAAAGTGCGCCTTCCCATTCACCAGCAAACTGTGAATCGGCGCATGAAACGCCGTCCGAACCTGCCCCGCCGTCCCCGAAAACTCAATCACCATCCCCGACGCCGAGTCCACCCGGAACCCCTCCGCCCGCAGCCAGTCCGTCACCTTCGCCACATCCTCAGCCGCCGGGCTAAACTGCTCCTTCACCTCCGCATTCGTCAGCCACTTGTGAAAATTCGCGCTCAGGGGGTCATGCTGGTCCGCAATCCTCTGCTCAAACGCAGATTTCAGCTCCGGCGAACGCTTCAACACCAGCTGCAACCCGTGCAAGGCCATGTCGTCCCGAACCAGACCCATATCGTTCCCGGGAGTGGCCTCCGGCCGAGTATTGCCCCTCGCCACCATCCGCCGGCCATTGTCCACACGCTCCGTAATCAGCGGTCGAGCATGAAAATTCTGCGCCGGCGCTGCGCTGCTCAGCGCAACCAGCACGGCAAAGGTCGACACACAAAAAAGCTGCGAGGTTCGCAACACAGTAAAGCCCTCCTGAAAAGTCTTCGAGTGCGATCACTGTAGCAGGGAATTCGCTGTGCCTCGGAAAAACATTTTTCAATCACCCGCGCCAGATCAAAACCACCCCACCCCCGCCCCATCACCTCCCCAGCCGCATCAACGTCCGCCGGTGCAGCCAACTCTCCGCACTCCCGATCACCAACACATCCGGCTGCCATCGCCCATGCGT
>CAXTYQ010000099.1:0-12416 GCA_964248505.1 uncultured Acidobacteriaceae bacterium | reverse complement strand
CACCGCCTTAGCCTGCACCTGGCTCAGACTGCAGCTATATGTGGATACTGCCTAGCACACCCTCAAGTTTCAGAGGCAGCGTCTTGCCCCCTCACGCCCTCACCCGCGCCGCCAAAGCTTCTTCATCGGACGGTACCCTCCCAACGAACCATTACCTAAGTACACAAATCCGTACACCCGCGTTCAAGTTTTTCCGGAATCAGCCGATAACCACATAGAACCCAAACAAGAGGTTCAAGGAGATTCAATGACACGTCTGCCCCACTACCTGGGATCCATACTCGGCCTAGCCGCCCTGATGCCCTTCTCCGCCTTTGCACTTCCCCATGAATCAACACACCATTCAAAAAACCCCAAAATCTCGTCCGACGTGGTCGTGAGTTCATTCTCTGACCAGACTGTTCACGTCATCATCCAGTACAAACAGGCCCCCAGTCAGACCGAGCAGGACTTAGTTGGCCGTGTGCGCGGACACGTCAAACAGTCCCTGCACGTGATCAACGCCATCGCCGCCCAGGTCCCCGCCTCTGCGCTCGATCAGCTCGCCAGCGATCCCAACGTCTCCTACATCTCAAAAGATCGCCCCGTCGCCGCACGTCAGGTCTCCATCACCAAAGCCGAATTCACCACCGAACCCATCAACGCACCGCAAGTCTGGTCGAAGGGCTTCAACGGCACAGGGATCGGTGTCGCCGTTATCGATAGCGGCATCAACTCCGTCGACGACCTCTCCTTCGTCAAAGGCGTGAGGTCTGTTCCCCCGCCCCCGCTACCAGGCGTGGCAGCCGCCCCTGTCCCCACAAACCGCGTCGTCTACAGCCAGAGCTTTCTTCCCAGCCCATACGACGCAACTGACCAGTTCGGACACGGAACCCACGTCGCCGGCCTCATCGCCGGAAACGGAACCGACTCAACCGGCCCAGCCTTCTACCGCACCTTCTCCGGCAGCGCTCCCAACGCCAACCTCATCAACCTGCGCGTCCTCGACGAAAACGGCAACGGTACCGATTCCGCCGTCATCGCCGCCATCCAGACCGCCATCTCCCTCCAGTCCACCTACAACATCCGCGTCATCAACCTCTCCCTCGGCCGCCCCATCTGGGAAAGCTACGCACAAGACCCGCTCTGCCAGGCCGTCGAACAGGCATGGAAAGCCGGTATCGTCGTCGTCGTCGCCGCTGGAAACGACGGTCGTGACCTCGCCTTCAACGCCGAAGGCTACGGCACCATCGAAGCCCCAGGCAACGACCCTTATGTCCTCACCGTCGGAGCCATGCGCACCATGGGAACCGCAACCACCGCCGATGATATGATCGCCAGCTACAGTTCCAAAGGCCCGTCCTTCATCGATCACATCAGCAAGCCCGACCTCGTCGCCCCAGGCAATCTCGTCAGCAGCTTGAAATACCCCGACGACAGCCTCGCCGTCAATAACCCCTCCTTCGTCACCCTCGACTCCTTCTACATCAACAACGGTGACTCACGACCCTCCCCGGCATACTTCCCACTCAGCGGCACCAGCATGGCAACCGGTGTCGCCAGCGGCGCCGTTGCCGACCTTCTCCAGGCTCAGCCCAAACTGACGCCGGATCAGGTCAAAGCGATCCTGATGTACACAGCCAACAAGAATACCTTCCCCGCAACCAGCAGCGTCACCGATCCAGCCTCCGGAACGGTTTACAAAGCCAACTACGACGTCTTCACCATCGGCGCCGGCTACCTCGACATCGGAAACGCGCTCAAAGTCGCCACCTCGAAAGGCTTCAAAGTTCCCGCGGGAACGGCGATGTCCCCCGTAGCGACCTACAACGCCGGCACCGGAGCCACAACCCTCGTCACCGACCAGACCGTCCTCTGGGGAGCGACCATCCTTTGGGGAGCCTCCAACGTCTACGGAGCGAACGCCTTCACACCCGAAGTCGGCAGCTCCACCATCCTCTGGGGCGCAACAGCCCTCGCCGGCGCCAACGATCCCGCAGGCTTCACCGAACTGTGGGGATCGACCATCCTCTGGGGAGCCTCAACCCCCGAAGCCGCAACCATCCTCTGGGGAGCCGACAATCCCAGCAGCGCAACCATCCTCTGGGGAGCCTCCGGCCCCAGCAGCTCAACCATTCTCTGGGGCGCAGAGGCACCCTACGAGTTCTAACCGCAACCCACTCAAATCCAGACCGCGCACCCGCAAACCATCGCAGGTGCGCGTTCCCGTCGAACCCCAACCGCGCCCGGAACTCTTACCGCCCCGCCCCGACGACCACTGGCAACTCCACAAAGCTCGCCTGCCCCGGCGCACGATAAACCCGCTCCGTCGCCTTCTTGAAATCCCCCGGCTTCGCAAAAAAGATGTTTGCCACAAACGTCTGAGGATTCCGGTCGTACAGAGGAAACCAGCTCGACTGCACCTGCACCATAATCCGGTGCCCCGGCAGAAACACATGATTCACCGTCGGCAGGGCAAACCGGTACAGCAAAGGTGTATTCGCCGCAATCGGCTTCGCCACCGCCAAACTCTCCCGATACCGCCCCCGGAAGATGTCCATCGCCACCGGCAACTGATATCCGCCCATCTCCGCCTGCCCCGGCACCTCGTCCGGATACACATCGATCAGCTTCACCACCCAGTCCGCATCCGTCCCCGTCGTCGCTGCCAGCAAATTCGCCACCGGCTCCCCGCTCACCGTCACCGGCGCCCGCAAAACCTCGCCCGTATACGTCAGCACATCCGTGCGCCCGGAAAACTCCCTCTGGTCATCCACCAGCCACCGCACCCAGGAGAGGTTCGTCGTATACCCGATCGGCTGGCTCGGCCGAGCCCGAAACGGCACAGGCTTCGCCGGATCCGACACATACTCATCAAACGCCTCCCCCGCCCCGACCCCCGGCACCCCAAACCCCAGCCTCCCACCCGCTTCCAGATACATCGGCGTCATCTTCGGTGGCGCGCATCCTTTCTCGCATCCGCTCGGCCAACTCTGCAGCCGCTCCCACACATTCGCCCCCGTCAAAAACGCCGTCACCGGCGCCACATCCATCGGCGGAGCTCCATCCTTCAAGTAGTGCGCCAGAAACGGCGCCAGGATCTGCTCCCGAAAGTACAGCCCCGTGTCGCTCCGAAACTTCACCGCCCCCAGACCGCTCGCCTCTTCAATCTCCTGCCCATGGTGCCACGGCCCAATCACCAGAAACAGCTTCCCATGCTTCCGGTCCTTCGACTCCAGCGCCCGGTACACGGCCATCGCCCCGTAAATATCCTCCTGGTCCCACAAGCTATCCACCAGCATCGTCGCCACCGTCAGCGGCTCCTTCGCCAACACCTGGTCCACCGCCTGCCCGCTCCAAAAGTCGTCATACGCCGGGTGCTCCGTCACCTTCTTCCAGAACCCGATCTGCTCCATGTTCCGCTCGCGTCCAAGCTCACCCGCCGACCCCGCCTTCATATACATGTCATAGTCGTCAAAGTCGCTCGAAAGCCATCGCACCTCGTTCGACCGCGTAGCCGTCTGCTCGAAGATGTACGGCATATTCTGCTCGCGAAACGCCCCGTTATGAAACCAGTCGTCCCCCCGCCACCCATCCACCATCGGATTCATCGGCACCGCCACCTTCAGCGCCGGATGCGGATGCACCAACGGCATCAGCGCCAGGTACCCGTCATACGAAATCCCCAGCACCCCCACCTTGCCGTTCGTCTCCGGCACATGCTTCACCAGCCAATCGATCGTGTCGTACGTGTCGGTCGATTCATCCACCGGCGTCGGGTTCAGCGGCCCGTGCACCGGCCGGTTCATCACATAATCCCCCTCACTCCCGTACTTCCCGCGAATATCCTGCACCACCCGGATATACCCGCCCGCGATCGTCGTCTCCGTCGCATTGTCGTACCCATACAAGCTCACACCCAGATGCACACTCGGCGTATTCGTCGTCAGCACCACCGCGTTGTACGGCGTCCGCGTCAGCAGGATCCCCTCGTGCTTCGCCCCCTTCGGAACCAGGATGATCGTATGCAGCTTCACCCCGTCCCGCATCGCAATCATCACGTCCCGCCGCTCAAAATCCATCCCCGCCGTAGGCTGCTGAAAAGCCGCCGGCGTCTCGCTCGGGTAATTCGGATACAGCGGCGCCGTCTGCGAAAACGCAACCCCCGCACCCACAAACGACAGCAAAGACAAAGACACAAAACGCAAGCGCACTGAGCACCACCTTCCAAAGGTGTGACATAAATAAGTAACGGCGTATCGGCAAACTAACACATCGCCCTCGAACGTACCGCCTCCTACTTCAGCCCCGCCGTCAACACCTCCAGCCCAGCCCGCGCCGCGCTCACATCATCCTCGCTCTTCCCCCCACTGAACGCCGCGATGTACCACCCCGACCCCGCCCGCGCAATCACCCCACCGTTCCATCCAAACTCCCCCGTCATCGGCGGCCGCCCCGCCGTCCCGCTGTCCTTCAGCGTATCCGCCATCTCCGCCGCCTTCCCATACACAATCGCCAGCAGGTTATTGCCCTTCTTTTCCCCCGTCGGCTCGTCCTTCATCTTCCCCACCACCGCCATCTTCGAGCTCCACGCCTGCACCCCACCCTCGCCCTCAAAGTAGGCCACCACCGCCACCCCACCCATCTTCAGCTCATCCGCCCGCCGCCGAATCGCCATCAGCGCCGCATCCGCCGTCCCATCGAACCCCTTCGCCGCCCCCGTCCGCAGCCCTTGGAGCGCCGCCTCCGTCGTTCCCGCATCCCCGCTCAAACCCATCCCTCCACCTCCCCCAGGCGCATCGTTCAGATACGTCCGCAACCACGCAATCCATCGTCTCGAAACATCCATCTGCCGCACCGGATCTCCAGGCGAGTGCCCCGCAACCGGCCACGCAAAAAACCGCGTCTCCACCCCATTGTCCTTCAGCGTCCGATACAGCCGGTAACTTTGCGTAATCGGTACCCGCGCATCCCCCGTGTCCGACAAAATCAACGTCGGCGCCTTGATCTTCCCCGCATACGTAATCGGGGACTGCGCCGCATACGCCCGCACCCGCTCCGGAGTATTTGGCGCCCCGCCAAAGTTGTCCCCCACCGTCGTCACTCCATCCGACAAGTCGTACATATCCGTCCAGTCCGTCACCGCCGCCCCAGCCACCGCCGCTCGCCAACCGCCGTAGTTCCCCAGCAGCCACGTCGTCATATACCCGCCATAGCTCCACCCCGAAACCGCCACCTTCGCCTCATCGACGATCCCCCGCGCCTTCAGCATCGCCACCCCCGCCATCACATCCCGCCCCGGCCCCGCCCCCGCATCGTTGTAGATCGCCGATTGATACCGGTTCCCCAGGTTGTCCGACCCCCGATAATTCGGCTCAAACACCAGCCACCCCTGTACCGCAAACATCTGCGACCGCACCGAAAACGCCGCCAGCGAAGCCGCCGTCGGCCCCCCATGCACATACAACAGCAGCGGATATCGTTTGCCCGCCACGAAGTCCGGCGGGTACGTCAAGATCCCATCCGCCTCCATCCCATCCAGCTTTCCCGCCGCTCCAACCGTCCGCCACCGCACCGTCTCCACCCGCCCCAGTTCAAGCGCATCCGCCGCCGCGTTGAAGTCCGTCAGCCGCACCGGCGCCGCATCCACACTCGCCTTCCAATAAAGCTCCCTCGGTCGCGTTCCCGTCGATCCCGTAAACGCAATCTGCCCCTTCCCCCCCACCGCCGCATCCACCCAAAACGCCGACGCCGGCGTCACCCCGCCCAGGTCGACCTTTCTCGCCGCCCCGGCAAGCGGCTGTACCCACATCGAAACCGTATCGCCATCGTTCGCCCCCACCAGCACCGACTCGGAATCCGGCATCCACAACGTCCGCGCAATATTCCGGTCGATCCCCGCCGTCAGCACCCGCTCCGCACTCGCCGCCACCGGCGCCGTCGCCCCAGCGTCATAGTCCACCACATTCGCTTCGTTCTCGTTCCACTGCTTGCCGTCCCGCGGATACCAGAGCGCCAGATGCCTCCCATCCGGCGAGATCAGCGGATACCCCTCCAGCGCCGTTCGCGTCGTCACTGCCCGCGACTGCCCCGTGCCCACATCCAACACCTGCAAGCTCGTCTTCTCCGCATCCCCCGAAAGCGGCGAAGCCACCCGCACATAAAAGATCTGCTTCCCATCCGGCGAAAAGTTGATCGGCGAAGCCGGCGCCCCCGGCGGAAACGAGATCGGCAGCGACCACGTCCCCGAAGTCAACCTCCGCGCCGCACCGCCCTTCGCCGCCACAGTCCAAAGGTGCGTCGAAGGCGACGCCGAATCCACCAGATAATCGTTCGCCCCCACCTCAAACGCATCGTCGTTCTTCGCCCGCTTCGGCGAGTCATCGGCCGCCGCATACGCAATCGTCCCCCCATCCGGAGCCCAACAGAACTGCTGCACCCCGCCCTCCGCATGCGTCAGCTCCACCGAGTCCCCACCGCTCATCGGCAACACCCACACCTGCAAATGCTTCTTCTCGTCCGCTGCCAGGTACGCTATCCGATCCCCCGTCGGCGACCATCGCGGAAACCCCACGCGCCTCCGCTCATGCGTCAACACCGTCTGGCCCTTGGTCGCCACATCCACCAGCACCAGCTCAGAATCCATCCGGTCCTCCGCCAGATTCACCCGCGACACCACTACCGCCACGCTCCTCCCATCCGGCGCAATCACCGGATCCGCAACCCGCACAATCTTCGCCGGCGTCTCCACCGTCACCCGATGCCACTCTCCGGGCCCCGGCGCACTCTGCCCCGCCGCCGCGCGCATACCCGCGCCACCCGCCGCCAAACCCATCACCACCCAGCAAATCACTCGCATCAGAAACCTCGCCCCCGAAAACATTTGAGAGCAGCATAGCCCATCCCACCATCCGCGCTCCCCCACACACGCCCCGGCTGACAATTCTCTTGGAGCATCCCCAGACTTTCGGCTATCCTCGCCGTACCTGAACAAAAATTCGCCCAAGCGCAACCCGGAACCCCCTCCAGCGAAATCTCCGGCACGCGTCATGTCTCCTGTCAGCACCACGCAGGTTGACACCCTCTTCCACTCCGTTCCAGAGCCCGCCCACACATTGCCCCATCCGCTCCGTGGAGGAAACACCCGTGGTGTCCCCAAACCCTCGCCCAGCATCGCCGGCCCCGCCAACACTCCAGCCCACACCCCTCTCTCTCCTCTGCCTCACCCTCCTTTGCCTGGCCCTCACCCTCCCCGCCCACGCCCAGCAAACTCTCGGCAACATCGTCGGCTCCGTCACCGATCCCGCCGGCAGCGTCCTCCCCGGCGTCGCCATCACCGCCGTCGAAGAAGGCACCCGCCTCACCCGCACCACCCAGTCGAGTTCCGCCGGCGCCTACAGCTTCCCCAACCTCCCCATCGGCTCCTACACCCTCACCTTCGCCCGCCAAGGCTTCTCGCAGGAGCGCTTCCCCGGCATCGTCGTCCAGGCCGACCGCACCGTCAGCCTCCCCGCCCAGCTCGCCGTCGGCGCCGTCACCGAAGCCGTCACCGTCGAAGCCACACCGCTCCTCAACGCCGTCGACACCACCAACGGCTACATCCTCGAACACGCCCAGATCGAAGCGACACCGCTCCCCACCGGCTCCTTCACCGGCCTCGCCATCCTCTCCCCCGGCGTCAACGCCGAACTCCCCGGCGGCACCGGCGCCAACTCCGGCCTCGGCAACCAGCCCATCTGGGCCAACGGTCAGCGCGATACCTCCAACACCTTTCTCCTCAACGGCGTCGACTCCTCCAACCTCTTCAACGGCAAATCCACCTCGGAGGTCGCCTCCGCCCGCGTCATCAACAACACCGGCATCGGCCTCGCAGGCGCCGGCGGCGTCGTCCAGTCCTCCGCCTCCGTCTACCTCTCCATCGGCAACGCCCTTCCCACACCGGCCCCCGAAACCATCGAAGAGGTCCGCGTCAACGCCTCCATGTACGACGCCCAACAAGGCTCCACCTCCGGCGCCCACATCGATCTCTCCACCGCCTCCGGCACCAACATCTTCCACGGCTCCCTCTACGGCCACCGCGGCACCGATTGGCTCAACGCCGCTCCGTTCTTCTTCAAGCAGGACGCCGACATCCCCCAAAACCAGAAGGTCCCCCAGCTCCATCGCTACACCGCCGGCGGAACCCTCGGCGGCCCGGTCATCAAAGACAAGCTCTTCCTCTTCCTCGCCTACCAGCACCTCCACGTCTCCGACGCTGAAATCGGTGACTCCTTCCTCGACGTCCCCGTCGGCCTCTCCGACACTAACCGCACCCCCGCCGGCCTCGCTGCCCTCTCCAACGACGCCTTCTGCACCGCCGACAACATCGCCAGTGGATCCCAGTGCACTCCCACCACCGCCGCCAACACCAACAACGTCGCCGTCGCCCTCTTCAACGCTCCCTCCCTCAAAGGCCAGCCCGGCAAGTGGCTCATCCCCAACGACTCCGGCGTCCTCCCCACCGCACAACACCCCGACAACGCCTTTATCCCCGGCACCGCCTACTTCATCTCCGACCAGGCCGTTGCCGACCTCGACTACAACGCCACCTCCCGCGACACCGTCGCCCTCAAGTACTACTACCAGCACGACCCCACCACCGCCCCCTTCGCCTACTCCAACGTCCCCGGCTTTACCCAACGCCTCGACGCCGGCGCCCAGGTCTTCTCCATCAACAACACCCTCCTCCTCAAATCCAACCTGAGCACCCAGGAAACCCTCGGCTTCCTCCGCGAAAAGCTCTATAGCAACAACCAGCAGCCCTTCGGCCCCGCGAGCATCCCCGGCGGCGCCTTCGGCACAGCCAGCATCAACACCTTCGGCTCCAACTACTTCCCCGGCGTCTCCATCGTCGATGTCCTCGGCAACTACAGGCCCGCCGGCTTCGCCCCCGTATCTCTCAACATCGGCCCCGCCGCCACCACCCAGGGCCCCAACACCGGCGTCTTCCAGAACCGCATCCAGCCCTCCGCGAACGCGTCTGGACCCTCGGCAAACACACCGTCGGCTTCGGCGGCTCGTACTCCTACACCCAGCTCAACACCATCGACCGCCGCACCGGCACCGGAACCATCGCCACCGCCGATCTCTCCCAGTTCACCCAAGGCCTCGTCACACCGAACTACTACTACAACACCACCACCTTCCTCCAGGGCAACGCCAACCGCTACTACCGCGCCAACCAGCTCGGCCTCTTCCTCCAGGACAAGTTCCAGGTGGAGCCCAATCTCACCCTCACCGTCGGCCTCCGCTACGACTGGAACGGCGGCCTCACCGAAAAGAACGGTCGCATCTTCAACTTCGATCCCTCGCTCTACACCTACACCCAGTCCCTCACCGAAGAGCCCGGTTCCCTCGGCCCCAACCAGAGCGGCTTCATCATCGCCGGCAACAACCCCAACGGCACCCCCGGCGTCTCCCCCACCACCCTCACCGGCCGCCAGTGGGGCATCGGCCCCCGCCTCGGCCTCGCCTGGCAACCCTCCCGCTTCAACAACAAGGTCGTCGTCCGCGCCGGCACCGGAATCTACTACGATCGCGGCGAGCTCTTCAGCTACTTCTCCCCCGGCTACGCCATCGGCGACGTCACCGGCGGTCCCTTCGGCGTCAACCAGCAACTCCCCTTCGTCTCCGCCCAAACCTGCCAGAACAGCGCCTCCGGCGGCAACATCAGCTTCTACCAGGGCTACATCCCCACCTGCGGCGGTACCGACGCGACCGGCAACCTCAACAACCCCTTCACGAACGTCCAGAACCCCGCGCCCAACAACCCCAAAGCCTCCGACCTCAGCAGCTCCCTCCCCAACGCCGCCGCCATCCTCAACGGCGCACAGCCCGTCTCGCTCGGCGTCTACGACCGTCAAAACAAACTCCCCTACTCCATCAACTACACGCTCGACCTCCAGTGGCAGCCCCGCAACGACCTCGCCATCACCCTCGGCTACGTCGGCACCGTCAGCCGCCACCAGGTCATTCCCGTCCCCTTCAATCAGCCCGGCATCGCCTCCCCCTCATCCCCCATCCACGGCCAGCACTACACCTACGGCTACACACCTCTGGCCGACCCCGCAACCTTCACCTTCGCCAACCTCCCCGACGGCTCGCCATACCTCGTCAACTACGAAGGCGGCAACGTCGACCTCCGCGTCCCCTACACCGGCTACGCCGCCGAATCCATCGACTACAAGGCCGCCGGCGTCGCCGCCTACAACGCCCTCCAACTCCACGTCGACAAACGCATGAGCCACGGTATCCAGGTCGGCTTCTCCTACACCTACTCCCACGCCATCGACGAGCAGAGCGGCCTCGGCCTCTTCTACAACGGCAACAACCCCAACGACCTCGCCAGCGGCTACGCCTCCTCCGACTTCGACCGCACCCACGTCGTCAACTTCACCTACGCCTACCGCCTCCCCGATCTCCTCAACCCCCACACCCTCGCCGGCCGCTTCACCGACGGCTGGTCCATCGTCGGCCTCACCGTCCTCCAAAGCGGCCAGCCCTACTCCGTCGTCGACTACTCCGGCGCCGTCGGCAGCATCTACTACAGCACCTACAACGGCATCACCAACCCCATCGTCCCGCTCGACTTCTCCCGCTGCACCGCCAAATCCGCCATGACCGGCGCCTCCGGAGCCTTCACCGGCGGCACCGGCAAACCTGCCCTCGACGCATCCTGCTTCACCGTCCCCCTCCTCGCCCCCGGCGCCCTCAACGGCGCCATCCCCACCAACGACCCCTACGAGACCACCTTCACCAACGGCCAGCGCAACATCTTCCGCCAATCCGCCCAGCGCCGCGCCGATGCCTCCCTCATCAAGGTCACCAACCTCAACGAGCGCCTCAGCCTCAAGTACACCTTCGACGTCTTCAACCTCACCAACACCACTTCCTTCGACATCCCCGGCGACAACGTCTCGCAAAACGCGGAATACAATCAATTCCCCGTCGTCGGCACCACCCCCGCCCCCACCGGTTGCGCCACCGGCAGCCAAACCAACACCAGCTTCTACAACTGCCCCGGCGGCCTCGGCATCACCACCCACACCATCGGCAGCCCCCGCCAAATCCAGATGTCCCTCCGCCTCAACTTCTAGCAATCAGACACAACAACCGGCAGCCCGTTCAGTTGTTCGTCCCACCAAACCGCTGGGACCACAGCCCACCCACGCTGCATCCATTCAAAAATGCACCTCTCCGCAGACAGCCCCGTGCAGCTCGTCGTCACTGACGCGGCCCCAACCTCGACCTCCGAACCAGCCCCAGCTCTCGACCCCGTCGCCACCGCCAAAGCCGCCGGCCTCCGCTACATCTCCGACACCCGCCCCGGCATCCGCCGCCTCAAAACCCGCACCGGCTTCCGCTACACCACACCTGACGGCACCCCCGTCCGCGACAAAGACACCCTCAGCCGTATCAAGTCCCTCGTCATCCCGCCCGCCTGGACCGCCGTCTGGATCTCCCCCATCCCCAACGGCCACCTCCAGGCCACCGGCCGCGACGCCCGCGGTCGCAAGCAAAGTCGCTACCATCCCCGCTGGCGCGAAGCCCGCGACGAAACCAAATACGAGCGCATGACCCACTTCGCCGAAGCCCTCCCCGCCCTCCGGCAACGCGTCGAACACGACCTCAGCCTCCCCGGCCTCCCTCGCGAAAAGGTCCTCGCCACCATCATCCGCCTCATGGAAACTACCTTCATCCGCGTCGGCAACCAGGAGTACGCCCGCGAAAACAAGTCCTACGGCCTCACCACCATGCGCAACAAGCACGTCGAAATCCACGGCTCCGACATCACCTTCTCCTTTCAAGGCAAAAGCCGCGTCCACCACACCATCAACCTCCACGACCGACGCCTCGCCGGCATCATCAAACGCTGCGCCGACCTCCCCGGCTACGACCTCTTCCAATACGTCGACCGCGACGGCAACACCCACCACATCGACTCCGCCGACGTGAACGAATACCTCCGCGAGATCACCGGCGAGCACTTCACCGCCAAAGACTTCCGCACCTGGGCCGGCTCCGTCCTCGCCTGCATGCTCCTCTCCGAAATCGGCCCCCACACCTCCGTCACCGAGGCCAAACGCAACGTCGTCCAGGCCATCAAAGAGGTCGCCGGCCGCCTCGGCAACACCCCCTCCGTCTGCCGCAAATGCTACGTCCACCCCGCCGTCCTCGAGTCCTACCTCGGCGGCATTAACATCGAAGCCGCCAAGCAGGAACTCGACGCCGAAATCGCCGAACAAACCCACGCCCTCCGCCACGAAGAACAGGCCCTCCTCAACCTCCTCGACCAACGCCTCGCCCTCGAAAAAGCCGGCTAAGCTGTTCTCGCGTGGGCAAAAGCTGTGTCATCTCGACCGGAGCAGACAGTTCTATCGTCTGCGCAGTGGAGAGAC
>CAXTYQ010000098.1:0-12441 GCA_964248505.1 uncultured Acidobacteriaceae bacterium | reverse complement strand
CGGTCGCCCACATGCCTGCCCGGGATAAGCCCGCCGCCGTGGCGGACCCCGCGCTGTCCGCGGGCATACGCTTGCCCGCAGGAGATCCCCGGGTGCGGGTAGCCGTTCCCGCCGACCATCGCCCCCCGGTCCCCGCCATAGTTGCCGCGAGCATACCCCAGACCGCCAGGACGAATCCCTACACCGTTATAGGAGGTGTTGTAGACGTTGCGGAAGCCGTTGTAGCCGATGTTGCTGTACGCGCGGTTGTAGAAGAATCGGCCGCCACCCCAGTACCCGCCGTAAAAGCCGGTCCCGAAGTACCCGTAGCCATAGTTGATGCCGCCGTAGTAGCCGATCGATCGTCCCCAGTAGCCCGCATTCCAGAGATATCCACCGTCCCCGTAGCCCCAGTATCCAGGCGTCCAGAGCGCGCCGACGTACGGCGGCATCACCCAGGCGCCGTCAACCCAGGTGTAGCCTTCATCGGTGTACGCCCAGTATCCAGGCGTCCAGATGTAGCCCTCGCCGGGGCAGTACGGCTGCGTGTACACCGGGATCACCGGAGGCGCGATCCCGACCGACAAGAAGATGCGGGCGTGCGCCGCGGCCGGAGCAATCAGGGCTCCTGCAAGGATGGCTGAGCCGAGGAGTTTCTTTCCGAGATGTGTAATCGATGTCATAAGAGCCCTGTTCCAGCCCACCTTCGCTTGCCCGTCCCTGCCGTGCTGCGGCGGTTTGCGCGGTGACCGGATCGAGATGCCGGCCGATTCCTGTTCGGGGATCGGTCTGGCTCCCACTTTATTAGACACGACCCTGGGCGAATGGTTGCGGCGACCGAAGCAAGTGGTCGCGATAACCGAAGCATCTTGCCTTTGCCGTCGCCTTTGCCGTTGCCCGTTTCACCGCCGTCATCCTGAGCGGAGCGAAGGACCCCTGTAGTTGCCGTTGCCTTTGCTTCTGCCCTTGTCCTAGCCTTTCTAGTTGTCATTCCCGAAGGGAATCTGCGTCTGCTGTCGCCGTTGCTGTTGCCCGTTTCACCGCCGTCATCCTGAGCCAAGCGAAGGACCCCTGTAGTTGCCGTTGCTTTTGCTTCTGCCCTTGCTCTAGCCCTTCTAGTTGTCATTCCCGAAGGGAATCTGCTTCTGCCCTTGTCCTCGCCTTTGCTTCTGTCTTGTCCTAGCCCTTCTAGTTGTCATTCCCGCAGGGAATCCGCTTCTGCCCTTGTCCCCCCGAATCCCAAAGCAGGAGAGCGCCGCCCACCAGCGTAAAATAAACCCATGGGGTCAGAAGACGCGTCAGGGAGTACGCCGGTCGAGTGCAGACGTACACTCACCCCCCATACTTCCATGCATCTCAAAACGCCCCGAAGCACCCCGGCCCTCCTCTCCGCAGTCCTCGGCCTGGCCCTCAGCATCTCCGGGTGTTCCCGCCTCAAGCCGGCACTTACCAACCAATACGTCTACGTCACCGCCAAGCAGACCTTTCTTCGCGATCGCGTCGCAGCCGTCTCCAATCGGACAGGATCGGTCGAAAACGGAGACAAACTGCAAGTCCTCGAGCGCGGTCGCCGCTTCGTTCGCGTGTCCACTCCCAAAGGCGAACAGGGCTGGATCGATGAGAAGACCGTCGTTCCCCAGGACGTCTACGACAGCTTCGAAAACCTGAAGCAACAGCATGCAAGCGACGCTCCCATCGCCTCGGCCGTCGTCCGCGACGAGGTCTACCTCCACGTAAGTCCAGGGCGCGATACCGAAAAGCTATTCCGCCTCGGCGAGGGAGACAAGCTCAAGCTCCTCAAGCGCGCGACCCTCGTGAAAGCTCTGCCTCCAGGCCAGCGCCCTCTCAGACCGGTCGTCAAGACCGCTGCTACACCGGCGCCCAATCCGAAATCGGTCTCTCTAAAGAAGCCACAATCCGGGCAGCCGAAGGCACAATCCGGCCAGCCAACCGCGGCTCCCCAGGCCGGCCCAGCCGATCCGCCCGCGGCTCCCATCATGGAAGATTGGTGGCTGGTCCGCGACGCGCAGGGCAGAACCGGTTGGATGCTCAGCCGAATGATGGACGTGGATGCGCCGGATTCGCTGACCCGCTACGCCGAAGGCCAAAGATTCGTCGGCGCGTACATCATCAACAAAATCAACGATCCCGAAGCTCCCATGGACGATAAGGATGTTCCCGAATACGTCACGGTGCTCAGCCCGTACAAGGCCGGTCTCCCCTACGACTTCGATCAGGTGCGCGTCTTCATCTGGAACCGGACGAAACATCGTTACGAAACCGGCTTCCGGCAGAAAAACATCGAGGGCTACCTCCCCATCGTCGTCAAAACCGCACCCGACCCGTACGGAAAAGGTCCCGCCGCCACCGCGCCTGCACCGACGTTTCTCGTCCGTGTGCTTCCCGCCGATGTACCGGCAGTGACGCCCGATCCCATCACCGGCGCCGTCATCCCACCCCGAACCATCGAAAAAACCTACCGCCTCGAAGGCAACCAGGTGCGCCGACTCCTCCCCCCGAACGCCGCCCCGCCCGATGAAGCGCATCCCGAACCAGTCGACGAAACCAAGAAAAAAGGCAAAAAGCACCACTAAAGCTGTTTACGTATAGCTACAGCTGTGTCATCTCGACCGGAGCAGACAGTTCTATCGTCTGCGCAGTGGAGAGACCTGCAGTTTTGCAACCGCCGGAACTATACCTGTGCGAAAACCGCTCTAGACTAGAGCAACGGAGGTATTGGCCTAGAGGACATCTGCTCTTTTATTGAGATTCCCGAAGGGAATCTGCTTTTCTTGTTGTCATTCCCAAAGGGAATCTGCTGTTGTTCTTGCGGTTGTCTGTTCTCCGCACTCAGCGATAAAACGACGCAATCGCCCCCACAACCGCCTCCTGCTCATCCACCCGCAACTCGGGAAAGATCGGCAGCGCAAGCACCTCGGCCGCCGCTCGCTCACTCACCGCGAAGTCCCCCTGCTTGTAACCGAGGCTCGCCAGGCTCTTCTGCAAATGCAGCGGCAACGGATAGTAAACCTCACTCCCAATCCGACGTGCGCTCAGGTGCTCGCGCAACGCGTCGCGACGATCCGCGCAGATCACATACTGATGAAACACATGTCCGGCACGCCCGTCCCTGTACGGAAGCACAACCCTGCCGCTGCCCTGGACAACCCCATCCATCGCCTCCACCAGGCCCGCTTCACGCAACATCCGATCGTACCGGTCCGCGATCTCTCGCCGGCTCCGATTCCACTCAGGTAAGTACCGCAGCTTGATCTCGAGAACCGCCGCCTGCAGCGTATCCAGACGAGAGTTTCCGCCGATCTCCTCATGAAAATATCGCTTTCGCATCCCATGAGCCCGCAGCATACGCACGCGTTCCTCTATCTCGGCGGACATCGTCGTCACCAATCCACCGTCCCCAAACGCACTCAAATTCTTCGTCGGATAAAACGAAAAGGCGGCCGCATCTCCAAGCGCCCCCGCGGAGACGCCGCGCCACGTCGCTCCAAAAGCCTGCGCCGCATCTTCGATCAAAACCACCCCATACTTCGCCTTCAGATCCGCAAATCCATCGAAATCCGCACATTGGCCGTACAAATGGACCGGCATCACCGCACGGATCCGCCGTCCCGACGACGCTCTCAGGAGATCCTCAACCCGCTCCGGCGACAGATTAAACGTCCGCGGGTCAATATCGGCCAGCAACGGTTGAGCCCCCGTCCGCAAGATCGAGCTCGCCGTCGCAAAGAAGCTGAACGGCGTCGTGATCACCGCGTCGCCAGCCCCAATCCCCGCCCCCGCCAGAGCAAGCCACAGCGCGTCGGTGCCGCTCCCGCAACCAAGCCCGAACCGCGCCCCACACGCCAGGGCAGCCGCCGCCTCAAATCGCTCAACCTCCGGTCCAAGCACAAACTGCTGCACGTCACACACCGACGTGATCGCCGCCAGTATCTCCTCACGCAACGGAGCGAACTGCCGCCGAAGATCCAGCATCTGAACAGCCTGAGAGTCCGAATACGCCACAAACTCCATGGTAAATGGCTCGCCGGAGACGATTCCGACCCTCATAATCAAGCCCAATCCAGCGTCGGCCCCGGCTAAGTTGAAATTGCTTGCTGATCCTCGTATCGTGGGCTGAGCAACGTTGCACGCAAACAGTAGAGAAGTGGAGCTATCTATAGAGGCAGATATTCTGCCTCTATAGATGAGCCTACAAAAAAGGAGATCGGCCTTATGGAAGCGAAGCCGGCGCAGAACATCCAGGACACCTTTCTAAATACCGTCCGCAAAGACAAAAGCCCGATCACGATCTACCTCGTGAGCGGCGTCAAACTCACGGGCAAAATCCGTTCCTTCGATAAATACTCCGTGTTGCTCGAAAACAACAGCCAGGAGCAGCTAATCTTCAAGCACGCCATCTCCACCGTCGTCAGCGGCCGCGCCTCCGCCCACGGTGAAGTTCGACCGGATGGCAAATCCGAGGGTCGACCGGAGCTTCGGCCCGACACCCGCATCGACGGCAGAACCGATGGTCGTCCCGTCGCCATCGTCGCTGCTCAAGGCAACGACTTCGGCCACTAACCTCCGCACTCGCAGGCAGCAACGAGCCTGCGGCTCCGGCCGGGGCCGCAACTGGCCTTTGCCCCGAAAAAAACGCACCCGGCCCGCAATCCTGACGCGCGTCCAAACGCCCATCCCGTTTGACACTGTCACGACCGCTTTGCTAGAACTTAGGGATACCTCATTACGCGGCAGGTAGATCGCTTGCGTCGCCTGCAAGGTTCATGATCCGTAACGAAATTGAGGTTTTTCTTACAAGCGGCGAGGGCCGCATCCCGAATCAATGGACCTTATTCTCCACCAACTCGGTGAACTTGTGCTCGGCTCTGTGCCGACCATCCTCCTGTTCATCCTCCTCATCATCGCCTACAGCCTCCTCGTCGAGCGCCCCCTCGACCGCATCCTCGCCGAGCGCCGCGCCCGCACCACCGGCGCCATGGACCAGGCGCGAGCCGCCATCGCCGCCGCCGAAGCCAAGACCTCCCTCTTTGAAGACCGCCTCCGATCCGCCCGCGGCGACATCTTCGCCGATCGAGAGGCGCGCCTCAAGCGCTGGAACGAGGAACGCGACGCCGCTCTCCATCAGGTTCGGCAAAGGTCGGCCGATCGCATCAAAGATGCGCGCACAGGCATCGAAGCGAGCGCCACCGCCGCCCGCACACAGATCCAGGCCGTCAGCTCCGATCTAAGCGCGCAAATCCTCAACGCCGTCCTCCCGGCAGGCATCTCCTCCAGGGAGGCTGCCCAATGAACACCCATCCCAGCAGACGCCAGAAATTCGCCTGCCTCCTCCTGTTCTGCCTTTTCCTCGCGATCCCAAATCTTCGCGGACAGACCTCATCTACCCCACCGCACGCAGCCACTGAAGCCGGCCAGCAGAGCACGCCGGAGTCGCGATCTCCCGAAAAAGCCAAGGAAGTCCAAAGCGAAGACGAGGGCTACAAGCATTCGGCGGTCGTTCGCTCGCTCGGCGCAAAGCTGGGCTTGAGCCCAAATGCCGCGGCTACAACCTTTGAAGTGAGTAACTTCGCCATCCTGGCCGCTCTCATCCTCTGGTTTCTCCTCCGAACCCTCCCCAAATTCTTTCGCAATCGAAGCCACACCATCCAGAAGGATATTGTCGACGCAAAGTCCGCCACCGCCGACGCCAACGCACGTCTGAAGAGCGTGGAAGACCGGCTCGGCAAGCTCGATGAACAGATCGCATCCATGCGACGGCAGGCCGAGATCGACGCCGTCGGTGAGGAGAAACGTATCAAGGCCTCCGTCGAGGAAGAAAAGTCCAAGATCCTCGCCGCGGCCGAAAGCGAAATCGCCGCTGCCACCGCGCACGCACAGCGCGAGATCCAGAAATTTGCCGCCGATCTGGTCATCGATCAGGCCGCCAAAAAGCTCGTTGTCACCGCGGAGACAGACCGCCTCCTCGTGCAGAGCTTTGCCCGCCGACTCGCCGGCGATGAGTCCAAAGGAGGCCAGAACTAGCCATGGCCGAGTTCACTCATCGCTACGCCAGGGCGTTCGCAGCCGTTGCCTCCGATCAGAAGTTGGACGTACCCGCCGCACAAAATCAGCTGCGCGACTTCGCCCAAGCTCTCAAAGAGAGCCGCCAGCTCCGCGAGGTGCTATCCGATCCCTCCATCCCACGCGACCAAAAGCTAAATGTGCTCGATGCGATCGGCAGCCGCCTCGAGATCTCCAAAACCGTCCGCAACTTCCTTGCCGTCATCATCGATCACGGCCGCATCGGCGACCTCGACGAAATCCTGACGGAGTACGCTGCCCTAGCCGATGAAACGTCCGGCGTGGCCGAGGCCGAGATCACCAGCGCGCTTCCGCTCGACGCACAGGAACGCGCCACCCTCGAGACAGAAGCCGTCCGGCTCGCCGGCGGTCGGGTCCGCACACGCTACATCCAGGACCCCTCGCTGCTAGGCGGCGCCATCCTGAAAATCGGCTCCACCGTCTACGATGGCAGTCTCCGGGCGCAGCTGGCCGCGCTCAAAGAGCATATGATCGCGGCGACCCTGGCCTGAAGTCCACCCCACCCGGTCCACCGCCGCATCAAGGGCTCGGCAGCGACAAGCGCATCAGCACAAAAGCATCTGAGAGGTAACAGAGAATTCGATGGCACAGATAAAGGCGGATGAGATCACAGAGCTGCTTCGCCAGCAGATTACAAACTTCGAGCAGCGCGTCCAGGTCGACGAGGTCGGCACCGTAATCTCGCTCGGCGACGGCATCGCGCGCGTCCACGGCCTCGACAAGGTCATGGCCGGCGAGCTGATCGAGTTCCCGCACGGCGTCGCCGGTCTCGCCATGAATCTCGATGAGGACCAGGTCGGCGCGGTTCTGCTCGGCGACTACACCGAGGTCCGCGAAGGCGATCAGGTCAAGCGCACCGGCAAGATCATGTCCGTTCCCGTCGGCGACGCCATGATCGGCCGCGTCGTCAACGCGCTCGGCCAGCCCATCGACGACAAAGGCCCCATCCTCACCTCCGAAAGCCTGCCCGTCGAGCGCCTCGCCCCCGGCGTCATCGACCGCCAAAGCGTCCGTGAACCCATGGCCACCGGCATCAAGGCCATCGATACCATGATCCCCATCGGCCGCGGTCAGCGCGAGCTCATCATCGGCGACCGGCAGACCGGCAAAACCGCCATCCTCCTCGATACCATCATCAACTCAGCCAAAAACAACCTCATCTGCATCTACTGCGCCATCGGCCAGAAGCGGTCGTCCGTCGCCCAGGTCGTCCAGACGCTCGAGTCCTTCGGCGCCATGAGCTACACCATCGTCGTCGCCGCCACCGCGTCCGAACCCGCTCCCATGCAGTACCTCGCACCCTTCGCCGCCACCGCCATCGGCGAGTTCTTCCGCGACAGCGGCCGCCACGCTCTCGTCATCTACGACGATCTCTCCAAACACGCCGCCTCCTATCGCGAAATCTCCCTCCTCCTCCGCAGACCCCCCGGCCGCGAAGCCTATCCAGGAGACGTCTTCTACCTCCACTCCCGCCTCCTCGAGCGCTCGGCAAAACTCTCCGACAAACTCGGCGGCGGCTCCCTCACCGCACTCCCTGTCATCGAAACCCAGGCAGGCGACGTCTCCGCCTACATCCCCACCAACGTCATCTCCATCACCGACGGCCAGATCTTCCTCGAAACCGACCTCTTCAACTCGGGCGTCAGACCCGCCGTCAACGTCGGTCTATCCGTCTCGCGCGTAGGCTTTGCCGCCGCCATCAAAGCCACCAAGCAGGTCGGCTCCACGCTCAAGCTCGATCTCGCACAGTACCGCGAACTCGCCGCCTTCTCGCAGTTCGGCTCCGATCTCGACAAGGTCACGCAGCAGCAGCTCAACCGCGGTCAGCGCCTCGTGGAGCTGCTCAAACAACCGCAGTTCCAGCCGCTCCCGGTCGAAAAACAGGTCGCCATCCTCTTCGCCGGAACCAACGGTCTGCTCGACGACGTCGAAGTCGGCGATCTCCGCGCCTTCGAGGACGGCTTCTACCCCTATCTCGAGGCCCAAACCTCCGTCCTCAAAGACATCGCCACCAAGAAGTCGCTCGACGATCCCCTCAAAAAGAGCCTCACCGACGCGATCAAAGCCTACAAGGCAGACTTTCTCGCCGGCCACAAACGGTCGGACGACGGCGGCGGCGCCGATCCAAAATCCGGCGCTGCCGCGGCCCCCGATCGCCAGACCTCCAACGCCGCACAGCCCGTAACCGCCTAACCGCTCGGACCTCATGGCCAACGTACTCGATCTCCGGCGCCGCATCCGCAGTGTCAAAAACACGCGGCAGATCACCAAGGCCATGCAGATGGTCTCGGCCGCCAAACTGCGCCGCGCGCAGGAAGCCGCCGTGCAAGCCCGCCCCTACGCCCAAATGTTGTCCAACGTCCTCGAGTCCCTCGTGCGCCGGACCGATCTCTACGACGAAACCACCGGCGACATCCTCCACCCACTCCTCGTCCAGCGCGAAGAAAAAAACGTCCTCGTCATCGTCGTCGCCGGAGACAAAGGCTTCGCCGGAGCCTTCAACTCCAACATCATCAAGGCCGCGCAAACCTTTATCGACAGCAGCCGAACCGCGGGCAAAAACGTCGACATCGAGCCCATCGGTCGCAAAAGCCGCGACCTCTACCGAAAGCGCTACCCCGAAGCCGACTACCAGCGCACCGAACAGCACTACGACAACGACCTCTCGACCCACTACGAGACCACCCGCCACCGTGCCGCGCCCATCGAGATCGTCGGTGACGACCACACCGGCCTCCTCAGCAAGCTCAACTTCGCCGAGGTCACCAAGGTAGGCGATTCCGTCGTCGCCCGCTACGAACAGGCAGAGATCGACGCCGTCTACCTCGTCTACAACGAGTTCAAATCCGTCATGGCGCAACGCGTCATCGTCGAAAAATTACTGCCCATCAAAAAACTCGGCGCCCGCGAGGTCACCAGCTCCGAAGAGATGACCGAAGACCAGAGAGACGCCGCCGTTCGCGCCGCCGAGGCCGCCGGCGTCCAGGTTCACGCCGATGAGGCCGAAACCGCCGAGATCGACGCGGAAGCCAAGAAGTTCGGCACCTCCGAGGTCGACTACATCTTCGATCAGCCACCCGAGCAGATCTTCCGTCACCTGCTCCCACGCTACGTCGCCACGGAGATCTTCCACACCCTGCTCGAAAGCGCAGCCGCCGAACACGCCGCCCGCATGACCGCCATGGAGGCCGCCACCTCCAACGCCGGCGACATGATCGACGCCCTCTCCCTCACCATGAATCGCGTCCGCCAGGCCGCCATCACCAAGGAAATCATCGAAATCGTCAGCGGCGCCGCCGCGCTCTAAAGACACACAACCCCGAAAGAGACCATGGCAGAAAACATCGGAAAAGTTATCTCCATCAGCGGCCCGGCCGTTGACGTTCAGTTCGAAGAAGCAAAGATGCCGCCCATCTTCCAGGCGCTCCGCATCGTCAGCGAAGGTTTCAACGTCCCGGAGCCGCTCGACGTCATCGTCGAGGTCCAGCAGCACCTCGGCGAAGGCCGCGTCCGCTGCATCGCCATGGTCGCCACCGAAGGCATGGTCCGCGGCATGAAGGCCATCGACACCGGCGCCGGCATCTCCGTTCCCGTCGGTCGCGAGACCCTCGGCCGCGTCCTCAACGTCCTCGGTCAGCCCGTCGACCAGCTCGGCCCCGTCAACGCCAAGGTCCATCTCCCCATCCATCGCCAGGCCCCCGCCTTCGACGAACAATCCACCTCCGAGGAGATGTTCGAGACCGGCATCAAGGTCGTCGACCTCATCCTCCCCTTCTTGAAAGGCGGCAAAATCGGCCTCTTCGGCGGCGCCGGCGTCGGCAAAACCGTCGTCATCCAGGAGCTCATCAACAACGTGGCCTCCAAACACGGCGGCTTCTCCGTCTTCGCCGGCGTCGGCGAGCGCACACGCGAGGGCAACGACCTCTGGGTCGAATTCCAGGAATCCGGCGTCATCGACCTCAAAGACCTCCCCAAAAGCAAGGCCACCCTCATCTACGGACAGATGACCGAGCCGCCAGGAGCCCGCCTCCGCGTCGCCCTCACCGGCCTCACCGTCGCCGAATACTTCCGCGACGAAGAAGGCGCCGACACCCTGCTCTTCATCGACAACATCTTCCGCTTCACCCAGGCCGGCTCCGAGGTCTCCACCCTCCTCGGCCGCATGCCCTCCGCCGTCGGCTACCAGCCCAACCTCGCCACCGAAATGGGCGAGCTGCAGGAGCGCATCACCTCCACCAAGAAGGGTTCCATTACCTCGGTCCAGGCCGTCTACGTTCCCGCCGACGACCTCACCGACCCCGCCCCCGCCACCACCTTCGCCCACCTCGACGCCACCACCGTGCTCTCGCGTCCCCTCTCCGAGCTCGGCATCTACCCCGCCGTCGATCCGCTCACCTCCACCTCCCGCATCCTCTCCGCCAGAATCGTCGGCCAGGAGCACTACGACGTCGCCCAGGGCGTCAAAAAAATCCTCCAGCGCTACAAAGACCTCCAGGACATCATCGCCATCCTCGGCATCGACGAACTCTCCGAAGAAGACAAAACCACCGTCGCCCGCGCCCGCAAAGTCCAGCGCTTCCTCTCCCAGCCCTTCCACGTCGCCGAAATCTTCACCGGCATCCCCGGCGCCTACGTCAAAGTCCAGGACACCGTCCGATCCTTCAAGGAAATCATCGACGGCAAGCACGACGACATCCCCGAACAAGCCTTCTATCTCAAAGGCGGTATCGAAGACGTCATGGCAGCCGCCGAAAAGATGAAACAAACCGCATAGATCACAGCGACAGGAGACCCGCCCTAAACCTCATGGCAGACAGCCCACAAACCGGTCAACTCGCCGTTCGCCTCGTCACCCCCAATCGCGTCCTGGTCGACACAACCGCCGATGCCGTCGATCTCCCCTCCGCCTCGGGCTACCTCGAAGCCCTCTACGGCCACGCCCCCCTGCTCGCCGAACTCGGCGCCGGCGAGGTCCGCCTCCATGGCGGAGACTCCTCCGACCAAAAATTCTTCGTCGCCTGGGGATTCGTCGAAGTCCTCCCCGAGCGCGTCACCATCCTCGCCGAAGAAGCCCTCCCACCCAACGAAATCGACCGCGCCGAAGCCGAACAGGAGCTCCAAGCCGGCCAGGAACTCTGGCAAAAAGCAGGCGACGACGGCCGCGCCTACGACAAAGCCAACGCCCTCACCCGCAAAGCCGAAGAAAAAATAGCCGCCTCAGAAGACAAAAGCACCTAGACTAGACCAACCTCGGCTTTGACATAGAGGGCATCTGCTCTTTTGTTGTCATTCCCGAAGGGAATCTGCGTTTGCCCTTGCCGTTGCTTGTTCTTCAAACCATCCCACGAATCCACCCCAACAAACCTCGGATCAACTCCCGCATCCTTAAGGGCACGGCTTCAGCCGTGCCGTAACCGCAGCCCCGCGCAGCGCGGCTTCAGCCGCTGAGGTACGCTTTCGGCCAAGCCGTCCCCAAATGGGTGCAGCTCCCCGTCCTCCAGGCTGAAAGCCCGACCCATAACCACCTGGCGCAACAACTCCCGCAATCTTCTAGAATAGAAACAGACAGCAGAGATACCGCGGCCCGCTTCGCTCCATCGCAGACCCTTAACCCCAATGAACGAGGTATTTTAGAGCCAACAGGCCAGCAAAAATGGGCCTTTCCGCGCTCAGGCACCCCGAGATCCAGACCTAAGTCCTCTGAATCGGACATTTTACAAAAAATCGAAGGGGTATGGGAGGTACCCCCAAATGTCCCGAGGGAAGGGAAGTGGTGAGCGCGCTGGGGCTCGAACCCAGGACCAACGCCTTAAAAGGGCGATGCTCTACCAACTGAGCTACACGCTCTCAACACTAGCCTTAAAGTTAGCACAAACCCACCCACCCGGACCTCCGCTCAAACTCGCCCCCAACATCCATCCAGACCACCCCCCAGGGAGCACAACTCGATATCCCAGTGACACTTAAGTAGCATCCCAGGCCGTTGACTTGGCTCACCCCCAGACGTAGCCTCAGCCATAAGACACACCTCGGTCTAAACCGCAGTCATCCCGAGTAACTCGGGCGCGGCGCAGCCAGAGACCCAAGGCAGAGAGACACTCGGGCGGCAATGAGCACACAGAACTCGGATCCACACAGGTCGGTCCACGACGCCTACGAATCGTCCGTCGCCGAGACCCCCGACGATGTCGCGGTCCTCTACACCTGGGCCAACCTCAACGGAGCCAAATACCGCGACTTCTCCGCCTCCCGCCGCGAATACCGCGCCCAGCTCCGCCACCGCAACGCCGAGCAGGTCCGCGAGTTCGAGCTCCAGGCACAGGCCGAGGCCGAAGCCGCCGCCCTCGCCGCTGACCAAGC
>CAXTYQ010000097.1:0-13177 GCA_964248505.1 uncultured Acidobacteriaceae bacterium | reverse complement strand
TTGAGGAAGGCTCGGTTGGGGCCGAAGGGGAGCTCGAGGACCCAGTTGCCGGTGACGCGGTGGCGGACGTCGAAGTTGGAGTTGCCTTCTTCGAGGTCGAGGCGCTGGTCGTTTTGGGCGGTGCTGACGTTGCCGTAGCCGCCGATGGAGGACGCGTTGTCGATGGAGTGGCCGTACTGGTAAGTGAGCTGGAGGGCGACGCCTTTTTGGAGGCGTTTGCGGGCGTTGACGACGAGGGCGTTGAAGCGGGACTCGGCGAGCGAGTCCTCAAAGGTGAAGGCCTGGGCTCCGGCGGTGGTGACGGTGGTGGGGGTGTGATTGGGGGCGCGGAGGATGTCGAGGTCGCCGCCTTTCGAGCCGTTGTAGCCGAGGTTGAGGACGATGCCGTCCGGGAGCGAGCGCTGGACGTCGAGGTTGTAGACCTGCACGTGGCCGAGCCGGTAGTCGCGGTTGACGGCGTAGTTGTTCTGGACGGGTTTGGTGGAGCAGCCGAAGCCGGAGGCCAGGGTCAGGTTGGCGAAGGTGCAGCCGGAGGCGTTGGTGCCGGTTGCGAGGACGTTGGTTTCGGTGAGGGCGAACGGTGGCTGAAAGGCGAGCGATTGGGCGAACGTGGCGAACTGGCCGGTGTTGTAGTTGATTCCGTAGCCGCCGCGGACGACGGTGTTTTTGAGTTGTTTGGGGCGCCAGGCGAGGCCGAAGCGGGGGGAGAACATCCTGCGGTCGGGGTTGACGAGCGAGCGCGGGAAGCTGCCGCTGAAGGGACCGCTAGCTCCGGGGAGGACGGGGCTGACGGCGGTGAAGTCGGAGTTGTGATCGAGGTTGACGAGACGGTTGTTTCTCTCGACGTAGGGGGAGAAGTACTCGTAGCGGAGGCCGAAGTTGAGGGTGAGGTTGGGGAGGAGGCGCCAGTCGTCCTGCGCGTACCAGTCATAGACGTTTTCGCGGAGGTAGATCTTGCTTAGGCCGGCCTGGAGGGTGGTGGACTGGGGCTGGCCGAGGAGGAAGTCGGCAAAGCCTGCGCCGGTGAGGCCTTGGGCGGTCTTTCCGGCGTCGACCAGAGCGCGGTCGGAGGGGCTTTGGGTGCTGTAGCCGGAGAAGATGAAGTTGCCGGCGACGTTGTTGCCGCCGACGGAATCGGCGTGGACGCGGCGGATGTCGATGCCGAAGCGGGCGTTGTGCTTTTTGTGGCTCCAGCCGACAAAGTCGGAGAAGGAGATGGTTTGGCCGATGGCGTCGCGCGGCGT
Source organism: uncultured Acidobacteriaceae bacterium (assembly GCA_964248505.1). Lineage (GTDB taxonomy): Bacteria > Acidobacteriota > Terriglobia > Terriglobales > Acidobacteriaceae > Edaphobacter. The sequence goes on along the minus strand of CAXTYQ010000097.1, from coordinate 11,933 downwards.
GACTTCGGTCAGGCTTGAAAAGTTGGTGATGGTGAGGCTGGGCAGGCCGTTGTAGAAGTTGGCCGGGACGCCCGTGAGGCCGCGGCTGGGGACGGCGACGCCCGACGCGGTTGCGGGGTCGAGCGGGGTGCCGGTGAAGTAGTTGGTGGTGGTGTTGCGCGAGCGGTTCCAGTTGACGGAGGCGTTGTTGTTGAGGCGGCCGTAGCCGACGGTGTAGCCGGCTGTGACGCCGTAGCCGTTGGATTCTTGCGAGCCTCCGCCGGGGGTGATGAGGGCGCGGAGGTCGCTGGCGGCGTGCGAGTAGCTGCCGTTGAAGTTGATGTTTTGCCGGAGGGTTTTGGGGCCGTTGCTAGCCCCGCCTCCGCCGTTGCGGCCGCCCCCTCCTCCTCCGAAGCCGCCGCCGAAGCCGCCGGGACCGCCTGCGCCGAAGTTGCGGACGAAGCGGAGGGAGACGTTGGCAAGGTTGGAGCCGGCGGTGGTGACGGTCTGGTAGTTATAGCCTTGCGTGCCGGCCGCGGTGACGTTGGGGGCGGGGTAGAAGCTGAGCAGAGCGAGGGCCTGCGGGGTGAGGCGGGCAGATGGGATGACGTTGTTCGCGAAGGGCAGGCCGGTGCTGGGGTCGTACAGGGTGACCCGCGCTGGGGCGCCGTTGACGGTTTCGGTGAGCGCGGAAAAGTCGCCGGTGCGTTCGGCGAGGTTGGGGACGGTGCCGAAGAGGTTGACTGGGTTGATGTTGCGCTGACCGGTGAGGTTGAAGAAGACGAACTGTTTGGTGCTGGGTTTGGTGAGGCCGGGGAGGTACGGTGAGCCGGCAAAGGTGATGCCGAAGCGGTTGTTGCTGTAGCCGGGCTGGACCGGGCGGCCGGAGAGCGAGAAGTTGGTGGCGTCGAGAGCGCCGTTGCCGCCGCTGTAAAAGACCGAACCGTGGGGCTGGGTGGGGTTGAAGTTGCGGAAGCCGCCACCGCCGCCGCCGCCGCCTCGGCCACCTCGTCCGCCACCTCCGCCGAAGCCACCGGGGCCTCCCGGCCCTCCGGCCTGTCCGGACATCAGGCCGCCGAGCATGCCGGCGACCGCGTTGGCGATGTCGCCCTGGGCTCCGCCGGCCTGGCGTGCCTGGGCCATGGCGTCTTCGACGCGGCGGCGGATCTCGTCTTCGTTGACGGAGGCGAGGCCGTTGGTTTGGCCGGCGGCGCCGTTGACGGCGACTGACTCGGTGCTCAGGTTGGCGGCATCGGACGCTCCGGCCAAGCTGGGAAGTTGCGCGCCTTCGGCTCCGGTGGAGATGCCGGCGGCGGTGGATTCGGGCCCGCCGGCGAGGGGGCTGAGGGAGAGCGTGCCACGGCCGAGGGCACTGGAGGCGGCTCGGGCGAGGGAGCTGCCGGAGATCTCGGCTTCGGCTGTGCGAGCCGCCGCGCGGGAGCTGAGTTCGAGTGTGAACTGGGCCGCCGCGACGGGCGTGCCGCCGTTTTCGCCTTTGCTGTTGAGGAGCACCTCGGAGGTGGAGGGGGCGAAGCCGGCGAGCTCGGCGCGGACGACGTAGCGGCCGTTGCGTGGGATCTGCATCCGGAAGACGCCGTTGAGGTCGGTGGCGGCGGCGTAGCGCTTGCCGGTGAGGGTGTTGGTGGCGGTGATTGCGACGCCGGGGAGAGGTGTGGGGCCGGCGTGGACGGCGCCCTGGATCTCCCCGCCGGTGGGGGTTGGATCGGGATTTGGGGGAACGGGGGTGGGGCTGGTTTGCGGAGATGGGGGCTGGGGTTCGGTCTGCTGCTGCTGCTCGGTCGGGACGGAGAGGTTGCCGGGCGCGACGGGAGCCGCGGATGGGGATTGGGCGAGGGCTCGCGAGGCGGAGAGGAGGAGGCAGGCGGTGGCCGCGGAGCTTCTGGCTGCCTTGGAGAGGCGAGGTGTGGGTCTCACTTGGGCGATGCCCCTGTTTGTGCCGGGATGGCTCCGGTGTCGGGTGCTTCGGCGCCGTTGCGTCGGCGGCCGTGGGCTCCTGGGGTCATGACGCCGAGTTGGGAGGGGACGAAGACGCCGTTTTTGAGGGCGCCCTGGCCGACGACGGAGTCGCCCACTTTGATGTCGGCGAGGGTGATACTTTCGCCGCCGGTGTCCTGCCCGGAGTGCGGGGTTCGCGCGTTGCTGGGGGCGTTCGCGGGGCGGGCGGCGCCGTCGGGTGGTGGGCCTCCCATGGCTGCGCCGCCCATGAGAAGGCCCATGCCGCGACCGCCGCGACGGAACGAGGTGCCTTCATCGACCTCGATGATTTGGGTGACTCCGTCGGGGCGAGCTATGGTGAGTTTGAGGTCGTCGATGGCTTTGACCTTGCCGGTGATGTAGGTTTTGCCGAGGTTTTCCTGCGCGCGCCGGAGCTGTTCCGCGTCGACCACCATGAGGACGGCGGCGTGGACGGTTTTGCTGCCGGTGTCGACGTTGCCGGCGGCACCGATGCCGTCACCGGGTTTGATGTCGGCGAGTTTGACGGGCTGGCGGGCCTTCATGATGCGGGTGTTGTCGGTGACGGTGACCTGGTAGAGGTCGCCGTTTTCGGCTTTGACGGTGAGGTGATCGGGGGTGGCGGCGGTGACGGTGCCGCGAACCATCTGACCGCCGGCGAAGGGGGAGTTGCCGCCAGCGTCGGGGCCGGTCTGGGCGGGTGCGGCGTGGGCGGCGCCGACCAGCAACGCCGCGACCAGGGCGATGGTTTGGCTGAACTTCTCTGATCGATGCGTCATGTTGCTTGCCTCTCTCCTTATGAGAGACGAAGAGCTGTCGCGGAAGACGCCTCGAGGTGCGGGTCTGTTCGCAGGGGCTCACGGAAAGGCGGACGTCTATGGGTTTTGTGGGCCGACGGTGGGTTCTAGGGGCCGACGGTGGTTGGCATCGGGGTTGGATTGCGTTGCGCCGGGGGTGACGCGGACGGTGATGGGGGATTGGAGGCGGAAGCGGACGAGGGTTTCTGGGAGGATCTGGACCTGCTGCCCGCGGGTGACGGCGTTGACGCCGGCGCCGGCTCCACCTCCGGCCGCGGCGCCGATGGCGGCACCTTTGCCACCGCCGAAGATGCCGCCGAGGATGGCGCCTACGGCTGCTCCGCCACCGGCCTTTTCGGCGGTATTTTTGCCGCGTCCGGTTCCCTCTTTACGAAAGGTGTCGGTGGAGATGGGGAGGCGGTTGCCGTGGGCGGAGACGCCTGTGAGTTCGACCACGAGGAGGGAGTTTCCTTTGAAATGTCCGGCGTCCTGCACGGTGTCGACGCGGCCGGTGACGTTGCTGCCTTGGGAGAGGGCGACGAGGCCGTCGACCAGGACGTCGGTCGCGAGGGTGCCGGAGAAGGTTGAACCTTCGGGCGTGCTGGCGCTGTCGAGGGTCTGGGTGATGTGGACGGGGAGGGATGTGCCGGAGGGGATGGTGACCTCGCGGGCGACCGGACGCGGGGGCGCCTGGACGATCTGGGGAGGCGGGGTGTTGGCGGGCGAGATGCGCTCGATGGGGGCGTTCTGGGTGTTCTGGGTGTTTTGGGCGTTCTGGGGATTCTGGGGATTCTGAGTGGAGGCGCGGTTGCGATCCTGAGGTCGGTCGGGTTGGGCGGGGGCGGCGGCGTGGGGCTCGATGCGGCCGGACGGTTTGCGGGAGAGGGTGGGGAGCGGCGATGGGGGAGGCGCGGTGACCGAGGTGGACGGGGTTTCGGCGGGAGTCTGGACGGGATTTTGGGGGGGCGGGATTGTGAGATTGGCGCTCTGGACGGTGAGGTTGTTGACCACGGTCCGAATGCCGGGGACCTGGCTTGCGTCGGAGGCGGCGAGCGCGCGGGCGGCTTCGCTTGAGACGCCGCCGTCGAGGGTAGCGACGCCGTTCTGGACGGAGGTCTGGATCTGTTCGGAGGTGAGAGCGGCGTCTGCCGAGAGGCGCTTGCGGAGGGCGACCGATGCGGCGTTATCGTCGGCCGTGGAGGCGCCGGTGTGCTTGCAACCACCGACGGCGAGACCGAGACAGACGGCGATCAGGGCCCCGGCGACCGAAGTTCGGGCGCGGCTGGGGGCGGCGGAGGTGGGTGGGCTGGGTCGATGTTCTTGCATGATCTCCTCTGGTGCGGGGTCCTCTCGATGGTAGACGCAGCATGGGCGGTCTGTGTTAGGCATGGCTAGCGCGGTTAGGGATGGCTAGCGCGGTTAGGGATGGCTAGCGCGGGCAGGCGTGGCCACGGGTAGAGACGGCTGGTACGCGGGCGGGCGAGGGGAGATGTTGGGCGACTTGCGGACGGCGCTACTCGGGCTCTACTCGGGCTCTCTTTCACATTCGCGCAACCTAAACCCCTGGGTGGGCATCCACAGAACTGACACGTTACTTGAAAGAGCGTCTTCTTTTTGGCAGTGCACCAGGGTCCATGGCCTGTCCGGGGGTTTGAGGTACGCTGGAAGTCTTTGAGTAACAAAGGTTTGGATCCTAATTCTGAAGAGGAGAGTGAATACATGTCAGATAACGACAGCAGCGGAGGCGGATTGGGATGGTTTCTGGCCGGGCTTGGTGTAGGTGCGTTGGTTGGCGTTCTTTACGCGCCCAAGGCTGGACGGGACACGCGGGATGACCTGATGGCGAGCGCGATGGATGCCAAGGATAAGGCGACAGCTTTGGCGCAGCAGGGCAAGGATCGCGCGTCGGATCTGATCGAGCAGGGCAAGCAGCAGGCGGACCCGGTGCTGCAGAAGGCGAACGAGTACGTGGACCAGGGCAAGGATCTGCTCGAAAAGGGCAAGACCCAGTGGTCGCAGTACGTCGACAAGGGCAAGGATCTGGTGCAGGACCAGCAGAACAAGGTGACCGCGGCGGTTGACGCGGGCAAGCAGGCGTACACCACGACCACCACGGAACAGCAGAGTTAAGCAGGACAAGGAACAGCGAACTAGGGGTCTGGTCGCCCAGGGCAGGATGCTTGCCGGTGCAGCCGGACCCCTTTTGTTTTGAGACTCGGTAGAGAGAAGAGGGAGTTCCCATGGTGCAGGTCTTATCGATGGCATGGTTTCAGACGCCGGAAGCGACGCCGAACAATTGGACGCTGCTTCTGATCCTGGTCGGGATTATGGCTCTGGCGAGCCTGGTGCAGCTGGCGGCGTTTGCGGCGGTCGGGTATTTCGCTCTGACGGCGAAGAAGAAGGCGACGGAGGCGATCAACGACATCAAGAAGAAGTCGATGCCGCTGATCGGAAAGGCCAACGACATCGTCGAGGACCTGAAGCCGAAGATCAAGTCGGTGAGCGACGATGTGACCAGCATGAGCCACACCGTAAAGGCGAAGGTCGAGCAGATCGACCAGACGGTCACACAGGTGAACGAGAAGGTCAGGGGGCAGGTCGAGCATATCGACCAGACGATCACTGATCTGAACGACAGGGTGAAAGCCAAGGTGGAGTTGGTCGACCAGATGCTCTCGGATGTGAACAGCAAGGTGCGCGCCCACATCGACCAGGCCGATGCAACGGTCAACGATGTTCAGGAGAAGGCGAAGGTGCAGGTGACGCGGGTGGACGACATGGTGAGCACCGCGTTGAAGGCGACTTCGGATATCTCGGACACGGTGCAGAAGAGCATCAAGACGCCGGTGCTGGAGGTGGCGGGCGTCGTGAATGGCGTGAAGGCTGGGTTGGATGTCTTGTTCGGCCGGTCGGATGGGAAGGGCACGAGGTCGAGGCGGGGTTCTAGTCCCTCTTCCGCGGTTGCGCCTAGCCCCGGCGCCGAGGTGGTGGCTGAGGAAATCCGGCGGGACAAGGTGACCAGTATCTCGTAAATTACTGACAATTTTGAGTTAGATAATGACCTCCGGAAACTATCCGGGGGTCATTCCTTTTGCATGTGGCGTAGATGCTGTTTGCGGGCGTCTACTCTAGAAGAGAGGGGAGACGATGGCAGAGGAGGAGACGATCGCTGTAGCGATGTCGGGCGGGGTGGATTCTTCGGCGGTCGCGGCGTTGCTGCAGAGGCAGGGGCACCGGCTGGTCGGGCTGACGTTGCAGCTGTGGAATCAGCGGCGATTGGCGGGGCACGCGGGGATGCCGGAGGCGGTGCAGGGGCGATGTTGCTCGATCGACGACGTGTATGACGCCCGGCGGGTGGCCGAGCAGCTGGGGATTCCGTACTACCTGGTGAACCAGCAGGAGCGGTTTGAGGCCGATGTGGTGCAGCCATTCGTGTCGGAGTATCTGGCGGGCAGGACGCCGGTTCCGTGTACGTTGTGCAACAACCACCTGAAGTTTGATCAGCTGCTGCTTACGGCTCGGGAGATTGGGGCGGACCGGATCGCGACGGGGCACTATGCGCGGAACCACTTTGACCCGGAGCGTGGGCGGTGGATTCTGTCGCGGCCGGCGGATCGGACAAAGGATCAGACGTACTTCCTGTTTGGGCTGACGCAGGAGCAGCTGGCGCGGACGCTGTTTCCGCTGGGGGAGATGACCAAGCCGACGGTGCGGCAGTTTGCGGCGGAGGCGGAGCTGGGACTCGCGACCAAGCCGGATTCGCAGGAGATCTGTTTTATTCCGGGTGGGGATTACGCGGCGTTTTTGCGGGCCTATCTGGAGGAGCAGGGACGGGCTATGCCGGAGACGGCCGGCGAGTTGGTCACGGCGGGCGGGGAGCGGATCGGGCGGCACGAGGGGATCCACGGGTTTACGGTGGGGCAGAGGAAGGGGCTGGGGCTGAGCTCGCCGACGCCGCTCTATGTGCTGTCGATCGATGCGGAGAGCCGGAGGGTGACGGTCGGGGAGGATGCGGCGCTGTACACGCGGGAGCTGGTGGCGGAACGTCTGAACTGGATCTCGGTGGCGGAGCTCGGGGGGGAGCTTCGGGTAGCGGTGAAGATCCGGCATCGGCACGAGCCTGCGGCGGCGACGTTGCGGCCCGTGGGTCAGGGTCGGGTGCGGGTGGTGTTCGATGAGCCGCAACGGGCGGTGACGCCGGGGCAGTCTGCTGTCTTTTACCAGGGCGACGAGGTTGTGGGTGGCGGCTGGATCGCGGATGCAGGCTCGACGGCCTGAGATCTGGGAATGGATGCGGATTTGGGAGAGATGGTGGGTGGAATGTGCATCTCGATAGCATTCCCTGCATCATATTGGTTGACAGTAGTCCACTCATATGTGAGTCTGGAGTTGGCTACGAAAGAAAGTTCTAAAGTTTTGGCCAGATTGGCCGATAAGGAGAGGGTGAGGTTATGGCGAAGATTATCGGGATTGATTTAGGGACGACCAACAGCTGTGTTGCCGTGATGGAGGGTGGCGAGCCGAAGGTGATCCCGAACGAAGAGGGTGGACGGACGACACCGTCGGTGGTTGCATTCACCAAGAACGGCGAGCGGCTGGTGGGTCAGGTGGCGAAGCGGCAGGCCATCACGAATCCGGAGAACACGATTTACTCGATCAAGCGCTTCATGGGCCGGCGGCCGAATGAGGTGAATGACGAGATGAAGATGGTGCCGTACAAGGTGGTGTCGAAGGGTGACAACGTCGCGATTGTGGCGCAGGGCAAGGAGTACACCCCGCCCGAGGTCTCGGCGATGATCTTGCAGAAGCTGAAGAAGGCGGCGGAGGATTATCTTGGCACATCGGTGACGGAAGCTGTGATCACGGTTCCGGCGTACTTCAATGATTCGCAGCGGCAGGCGACCAAGGACGCGGGCAAGATCGCGGGCCTCGATGTGAAGCGGATCGTGAATGAACCGACCGCGGCGGCGCTGGCGTATGGTCTCGACAAGAAGAAGGACGAGACGATCGCCGTGTACGACTTCGGCGGAGGTACGTTTGACATCTCGATCCTTGAGGTTGGCGAGGGCGTGATTGAGGTTAAGTCGACCAACGGGGACACGCATCTCGGCGGCGACAATCTCGACCAGCGGATTGTGGATTGGCTGATCTCGGAGTTCAAGTCGGAGACGGGTCTGGACCTGTCGTCGAAGGGCAATGAGATGGCGCTCCAGCGGCTGAAGGACGCGGCCGAGCGCGCGAAGATCGAGCTTTCGACGGCGCAGGAGACGGAGATCAATCTGCCGTTTATCACGGCGGACGCGAGTGGGCCGAAGCACCTGGTGCGCAAGCTGACGCGGGCGAAGCTTGAGTCTCTGGTGGATGATCTGTTGCAGAAGTCGGTCGGACCGTGCAAGCAGGCGATCAAGGATGCGGGCGTGACGGCTGGTCAGATCGACGAAGTGGTCCTGGTCGGCGGACAGACGCGCATGCCGAAGATCCAGCAGATCGTGAAGGAGTTGTTTGGCAAGGAGCCGAACAAGGGCGTAAACCCGGACGAAGTGGTTGCGATCGGAGCGGCGGTTCAGGCCGGCGTGCTGGCGGGCGAGGTCAAGGACCTGCTTCTGCTGGACGTGACGCCGCTGACACTTTCGATCGAGACGATGGGCGGTGTGGCGACGGGGATGATCACGCGCAACACGACCATACCGACGAAGAAGACGGAGACGTTTTCGACGGCGGCGGACTCGCAGACCGAGGTTGAGGTGCATGTGTTGCAGGGCGAACGGCCGATGGCGGCGCAGAATCGGACGCTGGGCAAGTTCAAGCTGAGTGGAATTCCGCCGGCTCCGCGTGGCGTGCCGCAGATTGAAGTGACGTTTGATATCGATGCGAACGGCATTTTGAATGTTACGGCCAAGGACAATGCGACGGGCAAGGATCAGAAGATCACGATCACGAGTTCGTCGGGCTTGAGCAAGGACGAGGTCGAGCGCATGGCGAAGGACGCCGAGGCGCATGCGGCCGAGGACAAGGAGGCGCGCGAGGCGGTTGAGGCGCGCAACGGTCTGGACTCGATGGTTTACAACGTCGAGAAGATGCTGAAGGACGCGGGCGACAAGGTTTCGGGTTCGGACAAGAGCGATGTGGAGACGGCTCTGGCGGATGCGAAGTCGACGTTGGTCGGGACGCCGGGAGCGACGGAGTTGAACGCGGCGAAGGATCGGTTGACGACGGCGAGCCACAAGCTGGCGGAGGCGATGTACAAGGCTTCTTCGGCGACGGCTCCTACGGATGGAGCGTCGGCCGCTGGCGGAACGACGGACGGGCAGCAGACGAAGGATGAGGGCGTGATTGATGCCGAGTATGTGGACGTCGAGAACAAGTAGGGGTCTCGCGGACATGGCGGCGGCGAGCTGTTTAGCGAACTTGGCTAAGCGGCAGGTTGAGAGAAGGGGCGTTCCGATCGGGGTGCCCCTTCGCTTTTCGAGGGAGAAACGATGAGCGGTAGTAGAAGCAGAGAACAGACGGATGCGAGTTGGGCGATCGGCTTCAACCAGATGACGGGAGGGCAGGCGATGGAGGAGACAGTTTGGCGTTGCGATCAGATGCGAGCGGGACAGCTTTATAGCCGGATGATGTTTCGGACGCGCGAGGAGGCGGAGATGTTTGCGCGCAAGATGCAGCAGGCCGAGCCGGACCAGATGTTTTCGGTAGAGGCGGTCGCGGCTCGGCAGGTCTGGAACTGACAGGCAGAGTGCTGCAATGGCAGGACAATTGCAGGTTCCACTTCGGCCGAGATGGCAGATTCGTGGGATGAGGGACGACGGAGATGGTGAACTGGACGCAGGTGGAGGCGATTGCGAATAGCTGTCTGGTGCTGACGAGCGCCGGTGCGATTGCCTACGCCGGTGTGCAGTTGCGGCATGAGCGGGCCTACCGCTCGGTCGCGAATCTGGAGAAGCAGCTTGGGTTTTTCCTGTCGGAGGGATTTACGGCTGCGCGGCGGAGGTTGGCGGCGGACCGGCTGGCCGAGGATGGGAAGTCGCTGCGGAGCTGCGATGTCGATGACCCGCCGGTGAGTTCGTTTGAGGTGCTGGATTTTTATGAGCACGTTGGTTTGCTGGTGAAGAAGGGGCACCTTGAGATCTACGACGTCTGGCACACATTTTATGAGTGGGCGCAGCCGGTATATATCGACATGCAGCCGATGATCGAGGGCAAGGACAGCCCGTATGCCGATCATTATTCAGATCTGCGCAAGCTCATGCGGCAGATGGACGAGATCCAGCTGCACCGGATGCATGAGAACAAGGCGAACCACTGGGCTTTGTGGACGCCGGAGCGGATTATGCAGCATTACCGGTATGAGCTGGAGGTGGGGGGGTTGTCGCCGCGTGGGAAGCGATCGGCGGAGCGGCGGGCGGCGCGAGCGGAGCGGTTGCGGGAGCAGAGGGATCGCCTGGAGCTGGATGCGACAGCGGCGGATGTTCTGGAGGGCGAGGCTGGGCTGGCGGCGGAGGCGCAGGCGCGCGAGAGTGTGGAGCACCGAAAGGAGATGGAGACGCTCGATGCCTGAGGGCAATGAGATTCACCGGTGGGCGGAGCGGCACACGGCTGCGTTTGCGGGCAGGGGTGTACGGGTGGAGGCTCCTGAGGGCAGCCGGTTTCTCCACGCGCCGAGGCTGGATAGGAAGAAGCTGCGTCGGGTGATGGCGGTTGGAAAGCATCTGGGGTATGAGTTTGGCGACGATCTGATCCTGCATGTGCACCTGGGAATGTACGGGGATTTTACGGAGGGAACGGGGCCTTTGCCGGCCGAACGAGGCGCGTTGCGGGTGCGGATGTGGAATGCGGCTGCGGTTCGACGAGGTGTGCAGCCAGGGGAGAGCAAGCGGCACGCGTGGTACTCGAATGATGATGGGACGGGGCACATTGTAGCGGAGCGGGTAGCGTGGGTTGAGTTGCGCGGGCCGACGGATTGCCGGGTGTTTACGCGGGCGCAGTGGGAGGCGCTGCTCGAGCGTTTGGGGCCGGATCCGCTGAACGACGACGGACCGGCGAAGATGGTGGAGGCGATCGGCCGGCGCAAGACGGCGATCGGGGCGTTGCTGATGGATCAATCGGTGGTGTCGGGAATTGGGAATATCTATCGGGCGGAGCTGCTGTTTCGTGCGGGGGTGAGCCCGTTTACGCCGGGCAATGAGGTCTCGGCGAAGGTGGTGAAAGGGATCTGGAGGGATGCGTTGCCGCTGATGCGGGCGGGGATGGTGGATCGGCGGATCGTGACGACGAAGCCAAAGCACCGGCCGATGTACAGGATGGGTTTGAAGGACGAGCCGCCGCTGAAGGAGGAGGCTCATTACGTGTATCGGAGGCATGGCAAGCCTTGTTTTGTGTGTGGGACGGAGGTGCGGACGGAGGAGATGGCGGGGCGGAATCTGTTTTGGTGTCCAGGGTGCCAGAGGTGAACGTGAGTAACACGCTTGTCGTGGTACGTTGGGCGTGTGATCCTTGAGTTCAAGGACGAGGAGACTCGATCGGTTTTCCGTACGGGAAAGAGCCGACGGTTCGGTCTGATCGCGCGCGTGGCCGCCAGGCGGCTTGGGCAGCTGGATTTCGCAACTTCGCTTGAGGACTTGCGCGAGCCGCCGGGCAATAGGCTGGAAGCTTTGAAGGGCGACCGTGCGGGGCAGCATAGCGTGCGAATCAACAAGCAGTACCGGATCTGCTTTATCTGGACGGGAAGCGACGCGAAAGGCGTCGAGATTACTGATTATCACTGAAGGAGAGACACGATGCCGAAGAGAACAGCCGAGGACCAGCTGGTCGCGATCCATCCTGGAGAGTTTTTGCGTGAGGACTACCTGGCGCCATTGGGCATGTCAGCGAATGCTCTGGCGCTGGCATTGCGAGTTCCGGCTACGCGCATTGTTGAGATCACCAACGAGCGTCGCGGGATTTCGACGGACACGGCATTTCGGTTGAGCGTGTTCTTTGGGACGACTCCGGAGTTTTGGATCAATATGCAGAAGGAGTACGAGGTCGCGGTTGCCAGGAAAGAGCTTCTTCCCAAGATCAAGGATGAAGTGAAACGGCGCGTGGCATAAGAAGAGGAAGAGATGGCGACGACACAGCAAAAGGACTACTACGGCACGCTGGGCGTGAAGAAGACGGCGACGGCGGACGACATTCGCAAGGCGT
>CAXTYQ010000096.1:0-13201 GCA_964248505.1 uncultured Acidobacteriaceae bacterium | reverse complement strand
CCAGATAGGCCGCTCCTAAACCACCGCGTCACATCCCGACTCTACCCGCTTTTCTCACAGGCCAGCAGCTCTGCCCCGTGCTCCTTCAGCGATGCTGCGGCGGCGTTCAGATCGGAGCAGTGATGCCGCACATGGTCGTGCCGCGCGAAAACGGTTTCCTTTCCATGTTGTCGCTCCTTTGTGCGGGTTATCGAACGAATGCTTTCAACCATATGTAACCGCTCTCGCCCACAACCATGCCGAGCAGACCAAGCAGAGCGACGATGGGCGGCGCGGGACTTTTTACCTTTAAGAGGGCGTAGAACACACCTACGGCTATGCCCAAGGCGAAGGAAAACAGGTAAGGTTTCATGGTTTAGGGGACTCCACACGTCCGAGAAATACGAGTAAACGACTGGAAACAACCTCTGGCTGCTCCTCCATGACATAGTGGCCACAGCCCTCAATGACGCCATCCTCCACGTGAACAGCCAGCGCCTCTATTGAAGTGCTGAGAGATCGCCTACGCCGCTCTTTACGCCAAGGCCAAGCACGGACGTGAGCAGCTTTGTCTCGCTGAACGCAACGTTTTGGGGCTTCAATTGGCGCTGCCGATGCCGGGGCGCCGACCGGGTATCCATTGCACGCGCAGAACTAGCTTGTTTCCTTGGGGACGATTGAGTGCCCCGACCTCGTGATAGCCATTCGCGTAAATGGCTGGTGCGCGAGCGCCCGGGGGAATCGCGGTTGACGGGCCCGAACAGGAGGTGGCGGGACGGACTTCATCGTGGATGGGGTGGCGACGAGGCGCATGGTGCGCATCCTCAGCGTGGTGGATGCGTACACGCGCGAGTGCCTAGCGTTGGAAGCGGATACCAGCCTCGGCAGCGGTCGCGTGACGCGGGTGCTAACGAGAGGTCCTAGGACATCGGCCTAGTCTTGGACAGGGCATGGAAGCGGAGTTGGCGTGATAATCCCAGTCGAAGCGATCCCGGCCCGCTTATCTGGAGTTCGCCGCGTCTTCACCAGCACTGTATGCAGTGATGTTTTCGCTCAGCCTGAGCGTATCCTTCGATGACGCGGCTACTCCTCCGGAAATGCAACCCAATAGCGGGCGGATTACGCATATCTCAGGACGCGCAGTTTCCCTCTTTGCAGGTTCGTATTTGAGACTGGCGCAGCCGGTGTGATCTGCCGCGGCTCAGAGATCCTGCATAGAGATCGGTTGGGTTCTAGAAGCTCAGCCGGAGCGAGAACTGCTGGATTCGCTGCCGAGGCAGCTGGGCTGAGTAGACGCCGAAGTCTCCGCTGCCCCACACGGCCTGAAGCGACGTGTTTGGGTTTACGTCGAAGCGTGGCGTGTTGCTGACGTTGAAGACCTCCCAGCCGAAGTTGAGCGAGGATCGCTCCCAGACTGCCCACGTCTTGTTGAGGCCGGAATCGATACCGAAGACCCCATCGCCGCGAAATGCGTTGCGACTGCCGATTTCGCCTGGGACGGGATATCGGACGGGGCAGTCAGGCTTGGTCTCGATGCAATCGGCGAGTGGATTATCCGTGGCAGTGATGTTGGCGAAGGCCTCCGGGCCCTGACCGGGGATGTTGTGACGATGCATGGCGACCGGACCTTGTTTGACAAGGAAGCTCTGGTAGTCCCACGAGGTCACCCAACCGGCGCCGATCTGCGCACCGAAGGGAAGACCGCTCGAAAGCCGTCCCAGACCCGTCAACTGCCATCCACCCGCTACGGCGTTGAACCAGCTAGGCTCGGAAGAGAGGAACTGTCTGCCGCGGCCGACCGGGAGATCGTAGACCCAGTCGACGGTGAGGAGATGGCGGACATCATAGTCGGAGACGGCGCGGTTCTTTCCAGGATGAAATGCGTCGAGGATCTGGCTGAAGCTGTTGTACCCCGTAAACGACTCTGGGTTGTAGGATCCGCCACCCGAGCGTTCTGCGTCCGAGCCCAGGTCCATGGACTTCGCGAAGGTATAGCTGATGTCGGTCTGAAGACCATGATTCATGGGGTGTCGCATGATTAGCTGGCCGGAGTTGTAGCTGCTGGTTCCGATCGAAGCCTGGGTCTGCATGGTGCTGTACTGCCCAGCGAAGTAGCGGTTCTTCTTGCCGCCGCAGCCCGGGTTGCACAGGACGTCCATGCTGTAGATCCCATAGGAGGCATTGAGTGGGTTGGTGGCGAAGTGGTTGTAGATGTTCTGCGTCGCTGAGTTTCCGGGGGTTCCTGTGCCGTTGGCGCCAGGACCTGCGGCATCTGGAAACAGATTTTCCCAGTAGGGAATCTTGGCCACGTTCGCCGTCGGGGTGCCGGCGTAGTGCTGGTTTTCGAGCATGTCTGCGGCCGTGAAGTAGTCCATTCCGGAGGCCGGGTCGACCAGGTTCAGGGGCATGGCGAAGTCCATGTTCTGGAGCGTTCTGCGTCCAAAGCGGCCGACGTAATCGGTCTCGAGGGTCCAGCCTCCAGGCAACTCGCGTTGAATCGAGAGATCAATCTGCGAAGAGTGCGGTGTCTTCAGACCATCGTCCACGATGTTGGTGAAGGCTTCGGCTCCGGTGGGTGGCTGAAAGGGGAAGGTGATTGTGCTGGACGGGAGGCCGAGACCGGACGCCGCGAGCGGAATATCATTGATCCCGGTGAATCGCGGTGCGGCGCCGGTGGAGACCCAACCGGCGAGGGTCTGCACGGAGCCGAGAAGTCCAGCCGAGCCGAGGGTCGCCAGCTGGTTGGCGATCTGCAAGCCGAAGTTGTCATAGTTCAGACCGAAGCCGGCGCGGATGGACGTCTTGCTGTTGAGGGCGTAGGCGGCGCCCAGGCGAGGCGCGATGTCCCACTTCGCCATGTTGTACATGGGCTTTGCGTTGTTCGCCTTTCCGGAAGGAGCGAACGTAAAGTTGGGCTGGTTGACGATTCCCTTTGCAGCATCGGCGGCGCGCGTGTAAAACCAGTCGCTCATGCTGATGGTCGGCGAGACCTGCTGTCCGTTGGTTTCGTAGGGCGTCTGATTGAGCGAGTGACGGAGACCGTAGGTGACCGTTAGCTTAGGCGTGATGCGGAAGCTGTCCTGGATATAGTACTCAAACTGATTTGCCTTGAAGTTACGACCGACGTACGACCCCGTGGGTAGAAGAGTTCCGGAATTTCCGTTCGTCACCTTATAAACGTAGTTCAGACTGGAGCTAGCAACTATGCCGGCAAGATTCATGGCAGCGTAACTATACGAGTTATTGAAACTAGTAGCTACACTTGGAAAGCCTAGCGCCGGATAAGCCGAAGGGTCTAGGTCCTGACCGGTATTGGCAAGGCTATCGAAGTACTCGCCCGTTGCTGAAGCGGCTGAGTCGAAGGAGTAAGCATTGGTATTCGTGTTGTCGTAGACGAGGCGGTAGTTAACTCCGACTTGTACGTTGTGTGGTCCATGCGTCCAGGAAAGATCATCGACGATGTTGGTGTTGGGAACGTGAACGATGCTGGAATACGTTTCTGCAGTAGGATTGCTTACGCTGGCGAGCGTCACCCACGGGAGGCTGGACGCACCTCCGTTTGAATATCCCTGACGCGTAAATCCGAACCGGGCGTTGTTGACCAAGTTCTGATTGATGGTCCAGATCTCTCCTGCGGCGACACCTTTGGTGTTATCACGATTGGTGTTGCTGGGGGGCTGGCCCGGGAACTGCGGCGGGGACAATATGCTGTCATCCTGAAAGTTGCCCCGGAAGAAGAGATGGTGTTTGTCGGAGAGGGCGTAGTCGATCTTCGCGATGTTGGTCCAAAGATTGGTCGGGTTAGGCGCGGCCCAGGTGAACGATCCGGTGTTCAGACCGTCCCCTGCGAGGGATCCGTTCGGCAAAGGGTAGGAGTTGAAGACCGAGAGAATGTGCGGGTCGTCGCCCGGGCCCCAGGGACAGGTCCCGTTCGCGTAACAGTGCGGATCGAGGGAGGCAAATTGGGATGGAGATAGGGTCTTAACGGACTGTTGGCCCGACCCATTGTTGTAGTAGTAAGAAATATTGCCGGCGCGGAAGGAAGCATTCGGAACAATCAGGGTCTGCTGAAACGCTTCGGCTGTGCGCTGCATTTCAAAGTTCAGGAAGTAGTAGAGCTTATCCTTCTTGATAGGTCCACCAAGCGCGGCTCCGAAGGTGTTACGAATGAGTTCGCCTGGCTTATTCGGTAAGCCATCGCTTTGTTCAGCTTCTTTGTTGAACCAGTTATTAGCGGAGGTCGCGGTGTTTCGGTTGTATTCATACAAGCTGCCGTGCGTCATGTTGGTTCCACTTCGGGTCACGACGTTCACCTGAGCACCCGAGGATCGTCCGGTATCGGCGCCGTTGTTCGAGGTGGTCACCTTGAACTCCTCGACCGAATCGATCGAAGATCGGAGCACACCGGTGAAGGCGAAGCCGAGCACGCTGTTGTTGTCCAGACCGTCGAGCGTGATGTTGCCCTGGTCGGATCGTGCGCCGGCGACAGCTCCACTGCGGCTGTCTGCTGTCTGGTTATTTTCATGGCCCAGATAAAGAACCCCAGGCTGCAGGCTGAGCAGGTCGGGCACATTTCGGCCTTCCATCGGAAGCGACTCAACGGTCTTCTCGTCCACCGCATTTCCGACCGCCGCATTGGTTGTGTTCAGGATCTCGGCTGCGGCGCTTGCGTTCACCTGGAGGGTGGTTTCGGACGAGATATGCAGCGTGAAGTTGAGCGTCGACGGCTGAGCGACAAGCAACTGCACCACCGAGACCTCGTTCGCGAAGCCGGGACTCTGCACCGTCACCGTGTAGGTAGATGGCGGCACCTGTTGGAACTGGTAGTCGCCATTCTTTTCGCTCGTGTGGACCTGGTGATATCCCGTCGCTTTACTTTCAACCGTGATCGTCGCGCCGGGGACAAGTGCTCCGGTGGCGTCGGCAATGGTTCCGCGCAGCGAGGAGGTCGCGGTCTGGGCCGGGCTAAGTCCGGAGTAGGCAAGTAGGAGAATGACAACGGCGAACGTTCGGAGAAGGGGCCTCACGTGGTTCCTCCTTGGGAAGTGATTCCAGCGAAGAGCGCCGTCTTTCTGGTTCGTACTCGGGTTCGGCCTTGCCTTTACACGCGAAACCGCTGGGGAAAGATCTGATCTTTAGCGAGGCTGAGAGTCCGAGCAACCTTGGCGATAGAGCGACCTTAGCTCGATCGAGCTCCGCCGGGGGACGAAAAGGTGCGAAAAGCTGCGTAAGTCCACGCTTTCGTCACGATTTCTTTGGGGCGTCGTTGGCAACCTCGATGATCGGCGGCACCGGCGTGCCGGGCGTAAGGTCAGGCCTCCGTTTGTGCCAGTCGGTGGCTTGCTGGAACGCGTAAGCGAGGGCCAGCACCTTGCCTTCGGAGAAGTGCGGACCGGCGATCATCAGACCTACCGGAAGGCCGTCCTTGGAGAATCCGCACGGCAGGCTGAGCGCTGGAATTCCGTAGACGTCGAAAGGTGCGGTGTTGGTGCAGCCGGAGGTTGGATCGAAGAAATCGTAAGCGCGCTTTGGCGTGCGATCGCTCATCTCTCGGGCGAGAGAATCGTTGATTTTCTTCGGCAGACTGGTGGTTGTCGGAACGACCACAAGGTCAATATTCCTGAACGCGGCATCGATGGTGCGGCGGATCATGACGAGCTCGTTGTGGGATGTGGCACTTTCAGCAGCGGTGGAAGATTGGGTGATCTGCTTCATGTCGATGACGGTGGGCGGCATATACGTCATGCCCGATTGCTTAATGAGAGGTTCGTGATATGCGGCGGTGTCGCCGAGCCCGGTGAAGAAATTCTCTCCTTGGGGCATATCGGGCAGCGTCGCTCGGGAGACGATGCCTCGCGTAAGCTTGGTCAGCACGCCGCAGGCGACGCTCACGGCGTCGGCGACATCCGGCTCGAGGTGATCGTAGAACTCGACGGGCGCGCCAAGTCGGAAGCCGGAGACCGTCTGCTTCATGGACTTTGTGTAATCTTCCCCGGCATGCTCGGTGCTGAAGATATCGAGGTTGTCGTAGCCCGTCATCTCTGTCAGCATCATGGCAACATCTTCGACCGTGCGCGCCATCGGACCGCAGTGGTCGAGCGAGGCCGCGCACGGAATGATGCCGCGGATTGAAACCAGGCCGGTGGTGGGCTTGATGCCGACGACGCCGCACCACGAGGATGGAACGCGGATGCTTCCACCGGTATCGGTCCCCAGCGAAGCGTAGCAAAGGTCCGCGGCCACAGCCGCGCCTGATCCAGAGGAGGAGCCGCCGGTGACGCGATCGAGCGCCCATGGGTTGCGGGTCGGTCCGAAGTAGGACACATCGCCGGTGCATCCCAGCGCAAACTCGTGGAGGTTGAGCTTGCCGAGCACGACGGCGCCTGCAGCCTTGAGCCGGCGTACAACGTCTGCATCCTCGGTTGGGACGCGGGTGCGAAACATCGGACTGGCCGCCGTGGTGCGTGTGCCTGCGGTATCGATGTTGTCCTTGAGCGCGATCGGAATTCCGTGCAGAGGGCTGCGGAACTTGCCCGCTTTTGCCTCGCGGTCGAGCTGCGCAGCCTGATCGAGCGCTTCGGCCGCCATGACGGTGATATAGCAATTGATCATGGGATTGAAGACGCCGATGCGTCGGAGCATGGCTTCTGTCAGTTGCCTTGAGGTGAGGGTGCCTCTGTGAATTCCGGCCGACGCTTGCACAAGGCTCAACGTAGCGAGGCTATCGTTTTGGGCGTTATCCTCTGCGCTTGCCGCTGCTACGGAGGCCGGTGTCCACGCGGAGAGGCCTGCCATCGCAAGGGCCCCCCCGCACAGGGCTGAAAACTCACGCCGCGACATCTTTCCCGGCCGATCTCCAGTTTGCATGCCGTGAGGGTCTCCGTTCCGGCGACGCAGTGCAAGCGAAAAGGTGCGAAACGGTATCTCGCCGCGAACGTCCGATCGCTGATCTGGCTTATGTTACCGGCCTTGCCGCGGGAAGGGTTTCGCATTATTTCGCTTGGCTGCGGGGACGAGACCACCTAGGGTTACAAGTACAAGCCTGCACCTGCCCGCGGAGCCCTCACGTCGGGAACTCGCGTCGATCGAGTGGACCCCCAGTCGACCCAGGGGATCGAGGACACGGCATCGCGCGATGACGTCGTTTTTGCAAGCTTAGATGAATGGGAGAGTCACGATGTCAAGAATGACGCGACGTGGTTTCAATGCGCTTTTAGGCGGAGCAGTTGTGACGCACACGTTTCTCGGCGGGCGGACGACGTCTGCGGAGACCGCGGCTGAAGACGTCTTGTGCTCGCTGACGCTGGCCGAGGCTTCACGGCGAATCCAGAGCAGCGCCGTCACCCCTACCGAGTTGGTCAGGGCGCTGCTCGATCGCATCCAGGTCTACAACCCCAAGATCAACTGCTACATCACGGTAATGGGGCAGGACGCGCTCGAACAGGCGCGTGTGCTTGACGCTGAGCAGAAGGCCGGTAAGTTTCGCGGGTCGCTGCATGGCATCCCGATCGCGCTCAAGGATAACATCGATACGGCGGGAACGCGAACGACGGCGGCGAGTCCGATGTTCAAGGACCGGGTCCCCACCCAGGATGCAGGGGTGGTGGTCAAGCTGAAGGCGGCGGGCGCCATCATCCTGGGAAAGCTCAACCTGCATGAGTTCGCCATGGGATGCACGGGGGATGTGTCGTACTTCGGACCGACTCGTAATCCGTGGGCGCTCGATCATGTCACGGGCGGATCCTCGGCAGGTTCGGGAGCGGCGGTGATCGCGGATCTCTGCTACGGCGCGCTGGGCACCGATACGGGCGGAAGTATTCGCGTTCCGTCGGCGTGGTGCGGCATCGTCGGTCTGAAGCCGACGACGGGTCTCGTGTCGATCCGGGGGATCATTCCGTGCGTGGCGTCGCTCGATCACTGCGGACCGATGGCGCGGACGGTGGAGGATGTCGCTCTGATGCTGGGGCCGATGACGGGGTACGACAACCTGGATATCTACAGCGCGCCGAGCACGCCGAAGGACTACCTGAGCGAGATGAAGCAGCCGGTTGCGGGATTTCGTCTGGCGATGCCGGAGAGCTTTTTCGACCACCTTGAGCCGGATGTGGAGGCGAGGGTGAACGGGGCCGTCAGCGTTCTGAGCAAGATGACGGCGGGCGTGGTCTCGCATGCGTCGCTGCCGGAGATCGCGATCGGTGGCCCTGGCGCCCTGGGCGACGCCGATGCGTACCACCTGGAGCTGATTCGCGAGCACGGGCTGACGTACATGCCGCCGAATCGAGCGAGGTTGGAGCACCTGCTGAACCCGGTGCCGGGTGCCCACGTCCAGACCGCAGGGGAGAGCGCGGCAGCGCACCAGAAGCTAGATCTTCTCCGGCGTACAGTGGACTCGGCGTTCTCGGGCTTTGATCTGGTAGTGGTTCCGACGGTGCGCGGGGTGGCGCCCGCGATCACGGCCTCGTTGACCAATGAGACGACGCCCCCAGACCGCAACCCAAAGATGTACGACTGGTTTCAGGGCAGCGCCGGTTGCAGCAATACGTCTCCCTTCGACATGTATGGCCTGCCAGCGATCTCGGTTCCATGCGGCTTCTCCAGTAGCGGCATGCCAGTGGGTCTGATGATTGCCGGACCGCACTTCTCTGAAGGCAAGGTACTGGCGTTGGCGTACGCGTTTGAGCAGGCGACGGAGTGGCACAGGAAGCGACCGACGCTGACCGCGAACACTGCTGTACCACCGCTGGTGGAACGGAAGGAGACTCCAGAGGGCAAGTGAGTCGTCCGCGCCTGAATGGTTGCCGATCGACAAAGTTGCAAGTTGACTCTGGACAGCAGATGTGACTACCTTGTTACATCGGATCATCTACGGCAAATCTGCTTGCGGGGGCACCTTGAACGCAGGTGTTTGCCGTCTTGCGCCATAAGCTACTCAACCCTGCAATCGCTCGCTAAACAGGTGACGTATGCACGGAAACGCGGTAGTGAAGCCAATGTCTGCGAATGTTATTCCACTAAATGGCCCAAGCAAGGGCCTTCTGGAATCGTGGAAGGAAATTGCAACCTATTTCGGTCGTGAGGTCAGAACGGTGCAGCTGTGGGAGAAGCATGAGGCGCTCCCAGTGCATCGTCACCTTCACCGCAAGCAGGGCCGGATCTACGCCTACCGGGAGGAACTGGCTGCGTGGAAGACCGCGTCCATGCATGGCCCGGCGCAGGCGGCAAGGGAGTCGCGCGATGCGGATCGAACCGCCGTGGAGCCCGGAGCTCTGCGGACGATGCAGGTGCCGACGGTCTCGCGCAAGCTGGGTCTGCTCCCGATCACCTCCCTGAACGACGCTCCGGGCGGAGCCGCCAGGACCATGCCGTTGCTCCACATGGGACGGGCGATGGAAGACGAGCTGATAGTGGAGCTGTGCCGTCTGGATCTCGAGACGGTGGTTCTCGATGCGGCGTGGGAGAACGGCGGCAAGGACCGGCGGCTGTGGCTTGTGGAAACGATGCGGAGGTTGCGGCTCTGCGGGGTCCTTACGGGAACGATGCGGCGCGAAGGCGGCCGCATCCGCATAGCGATGCAGGTACTGGCCGGAGACGAGCTGCGATGCATTTGGTCCGAGCGGTTCGATTCCACCTGTGAGAGTGTGCTCGATGCGCAGGCGGAGCTTGCCGCCGCAGTGGGATCCGCACTCCCGTTGGAGAAGCTTGGCCTGAAAGAGCCGGAGGCGGTTCCGCCTGGCCGTGTGAGCGCGGCGGAAGACGCGTATGCGCTCGGCCGGTTTTTCTGGAACCAGAGAAACAAGCCATCGCTGGTGCGGGCAGAGCAGTACCTGCGACGGGCCATTGAGCTGGATCCCTCGTTTCAGCCGTCGTATGCAGGATTGGCCGACTGCTACGTGTCGTACTCGTACAGCCGCGTCATGCCGAGTGATGCGGCGGGCGCGGCGGCGAACCGGGTGTTACAGCCTGTGTTGCAGCGAAAGCAGACGGATTCCGTGACGCTGAGCGGGATCGCCAACGTGATGCTGAGCTGCAATTTCGATCTGAAGACCGGCGAGCAGAACTGCCGCTTGGCCTGCGAGCACAATCCGAACGACAGCCGCGCACTGCAGCTTTGTGCGATGTTGATGATCGCGCGTGGGAGGCATGACGAGGCGATACAGTATGCCGTGGAGGCGCTGCGCATCAATCCGCTCTCGAAGGTGCTGAACAACGAGGTGGGCTATGCGGCCTTCTATGCCGGCGACTACGATCGCGCGGTGCCGCATATCAGACGATCGATCGAGCTCGATCCGGAGTTCGTGATGGGGTATTCCTTGCTGGGCAAGGTGGAGACCGAGAGGCATAACTGGGATGCCGCGCTCGAGGCCCTGGAGGAGGCCGTGCGACTCAGTGGCGGCGCGAGCTTTCATGTCGCAATGCTGGCGTATGCGCATGTTAGAATGGGCAATCAAAAGCAGGGGCGGGATCTGCTGGCGTTGGCTGGAGCGAATGGCCCGGCCCGGCCGTATGTCACCTTTGCGGCCGTACGTCTTGCGCTTGGAGAGGAACGGACGGCTCTCGCTGATCTAAGCCAGGCGCGGAAGGCAAGTGATGTGGAGTTCATGGCGCTGAGCAGTGATCCCCGGTTTACGCCGATGAGCCGCAGGACGGAGTTTCAGGAGCTGGTCTCTTCGGTGCGGCTGGACTAGCGCGGAGCTTTGAACGGCTGAGGCGAACTGGGGATTTCGCGCTTTTACGCGCCCTAACGCTTCGTAGGTCGGGGCGTGACGGATAAGCTCGAAGCTCGGTCGTGCGCGGACTTCGGACGTGACGGATCGAACAGAAGGACGAACAGAAGGAAAGGTGCGCCGGACAGCTATGGGAGCTTTGACGCGACGGGCCTTCTCAAAGAACCTGGCAACAGTCTCTGTGTTGGGCAGCGGTGTGGGACGGGCGATGGTCGGCTTTGCCCAGGTCCCTTCAGTCGGCAAAGCAGATGAGATCGCGGGACTGACGCTGAGCGAGGCGGCCGCCAGGATGCAGAACAAAGCGCTCACGTCACGGCAGCTGACACAGGCATGTCTGGACCGGATCCGGATCTACCAGCCGAAGCTGGATGCGTACATCACCGTGCTCTCCAAGCGCGCTCTGGCTCAGGCGGATGCGATGGATGCGGAGCGGGCTGCGGGCAAAGTGCGTGGTCCGCTGCATGGAATTCCGGTGGCGCTGAAGGACAACATCGATACTGCGGGCATCCGGACGACGGCCGCCAGTATGGTGTACGACGACCGCGTCCCGACCGAGGATGCGACCGTGACCCGGCGTCTGACGGATGCCGGGACAGTGCTGCTGGGCAAGGCGAATATGGACGAGTTCGCCGACGCGGTGAGCTATTTCGGGTCGGCGCGAAACCCGTGGGGGCTCGACCGGGATCCGAGCGGGAGCTCGAGTGGATCGGCGTCGCTCGTATCCGCGACGATGGGGTACGGAGCTTTGGGGACGGATACGGGAGGATCGGTGCGGCTCCCGTCGGCCTACTGCGGCACGGTGGGTCTAAAGCCGACGTACGGGCTCGTGCCCATTCGCGGTATTGTGCCGCTGGTGTTGTCGCTCGATCACTGCGGTCCCATCACTCGCAGTGTGGAGGACAACGCCATGATGATGAACGTGCTCGCAGGATACGACAAGTACGACATCACGAGCGTGGAGCACCCGAAGGAAGATTATGTGGAGGGCATGAAGCAGCCGGTCTCGGGGCTGCGGATTGGCATCCCCCGGGCGCCGTTTTATGACCACCTGGACAACGATACCGAACGTGCAATGGAGGACGGGATTGCGGTACTGGATCGGCTAACCCAGGGCTCGAAAGATGTGAGCCTGCCGTCGACGGGGAACTATCCTTGGGCTACGCTGAACGACATGATCGATGAAATGTACGCGTACCACGAGGAACTCTTCAAGACCCGAGCCTCGAAGTACATGCTGGCGCTCCGCCTGCAATTGCAGGCGCTGAAAGACTCTCTCGACACGCCCGCCGGTGCTGGTAGCGAGAAAGTTTCAGAGTACATCCGGCACCACTGGGAGCTAGAGTCCACGCGCCGGACCATTGATGACGCGTTTACGGATTTTGACTTGGTCGTGGTGCCTACACTCAGGATCATCCCGCAGAAATTATCGTATGTGATTGATCACGAGGAACATCCGACCAACCACAATCCGGATGTGCTCGACTTGGATAACTGCACGCCGTTCAACGTCTGGGGACTACCGGCGATCTCCGTGCCGTGTGGATTTGCGAGGGATGGCATGCCGATTGGGTTGATGATCGCGGGGCCACGCTTTTCAGAGAGCAAGGTACTGGCGTTAGCACATGCGTATGAGCAGGAAACCAAGTGGGATACAAAGCGGCCGCCGCTCAAACCGGACATGCCCGTGCCGACACTGCGCCCCGCCCTGTCCGTGGCAGGTTCTTGTGCATGATGGGCTAGGTGTAGTTCCGATGCTTGCAGAACAGAAGGTCTTTACGCTGCACAGACGAGTTGTTTCTTGTTGATCGCCACGAGCACGAGGTTGTTATAGAACTGCCGATCGTAGATGTACACATCGCTGGTCAGGTAGCGCTGCTTGGACGTTCCATAAGCCACCGCGTCGATCGCTTGGCGAGCTGCTGAATAGTCCTGTACGCGGCCGTCGTAGTCGCGAAGTTCACCCTTTGGAGGCGGTTGTAGGGGTCGCCTCCGCTGTTCGTATCGTTGTGCAGATACTGCTCGTCTCCGTAGTAGATCACCGGGATGCCACGCGTCGTCGAATCCGTTCGCGGGCAGATGTCGCGTCGCCCGACAAACCTAGGCCAGCCAACGACGTGTCGTCACCTAGGCGCGGTGTTGCCATCCGGCAGCCTTCAAGCGCGGTCGCCCGTATGTCTGAAGCCAATTTCGTCCGGTTCCTTCCAGGCGTCCCACAGCCCCGCAAATGCAAACGGAGACTCGTCCTTCATCATGAACGAGAAAGGCTGTTTGGTCTTCGGATCGAGCCGCTTGTCGAGTAGGCGGTCGGCGTTACCGCTGACCGCCCCTCTAAGAACCGTGCGTGAGAGTTTCCAACTCACACGGCTCAAGCCTTCCAAACGCCTCTTGCGAGACGCAGCGGTGCTGACGGCTGAGTCGGCTATGCAGTTGACGATGACACTCTGGGGTATGGCAACGATTCGGTACAAATGGGCCATTTGGTATTTAGGCAGCTGAAG
>CAXTYQ010000095.1:0-13486 GCA_964248505.1 uncultured Acidobacteriaceae bacterium | reverse complement strand
CAGAACAGAGAAAACTCCAGTTACGAATGGTTGAGAAAAAGGGGGCAGGTCAATCTTGTACTTGCCATAACGCTCAGGCATGTCCTGCCAGCGCATGCCCGAGCGCAGAACCCACAGCACACCATGCACAAACGACCGGTTATCCAACGCCGGCCGGCCTACCGTCCCCGCCCGCCCCGGCAACCATGGCTCGATCCGCCGCCACTGCACCTCCGTCAACTCATACCGACTAACGCCCATCCTCCAACTGCACCAAAAATGCAGCAACAGGAAAAGTGAATATGTCGATACACCCTAGCTGAGCAGGTGCAGTTCCTTGCCCGGCTTGAACCGCACCGCCTTGCCCGGCGTGATCGACACCTCAGCGCCTGTGCGCGGGTTGCGGCCGATCCCCGTCTTTCGCGGCTTCACCGTAAACACACCAAAGCCGCGCAGCTCGATGCGGTCCCCAGAAACGAGCGACTGCTTCATGCTTTCAAAAATGGCGTCCACCGCCGCTTCTGCTTTGATGCGAGGAAGACCCGTTCTTTCGACCACGCGTTGGATGAGGTCTTGTTTAATCATGGGTCAAAGATCCTTGGCAGAGAGGTTTTCGAACAAAGAGACAGGGGCCGTGGCGTTTCTGGTGCAGTGATGTTATGAACTTGGCTGTGCGTTGTCAAACAGCAGCCGACATGCCGAGCACAAAAGCAATCAGAAGCGCCTTCGACGCTCGCCCACGGTGGACTCAAGCTCACCTTCGGCAAGCTCGGCCAGGGCTTCATAATTGATCGTCGCCGGTGCTGCGACCACCTTTTCCTCCCGACTGCGTTTCGCCTGGTAAAGGGCAGCGTCGCTCTGTTCCACCAGATCCTGCCAGTTCCAACCCGCGCGCTCCGTACAACTGACGCCAAAGCTGGCGCGAACTTTGATCGGCTCGCCACGGTAGCGCACCACCATCGCCTCCACGCGATCGCACAGACGTTGCGCGACCACCATCGCCTCGCTTAGTTCGGTATCCGGAAGCAGGATGCAGAACTCATCGCCGCCCATGCGCGCCACCGAATCGCGATCGCGCACCGCGTCCTGCACCGTAGCGGAGAAGGCCTGGAGAACCGCATCGCCGCATGGATGCCCAAATCGATCGTTGATGCCCTTCATGCCGTCAAGGTCGATCATGACAACGGCCAGGCGACCGCGCATACGCAGGCAGCGCAGAGTTTCGCGTACAGCAATGCGTTTGAACGCCCATCGATTGAGCAGGCCCGTCAACTCGTCAATCTGCGCTCGCCACAGCAGTTCCAGGCGAAGCCGCCCAGCCGTCAGGAACAGGAACGCAAGGGCCATGCTGGCATTTGCGAACACAGAGGAGAAGAGCCAAAGCTCTTCCATATCTGCAAGCGCACCTCCAAAGATCGGGGTGCCAGAACGCAGAACGAGGGCAGAACCCGTCAGGTCCACCACAGCAAGCGCCGAAAGGACGACACCGGCGAACCAACCCGCGGCTTGGAGACCGTCGCCCGAAAAGCAGAAGAGCGTCGATGCAGTGAGCGCCGTCTGAATGCCGAGCAGCGCGCTAATCAGAAGCAGACTCGACGGAAAGGCACTGTGCACGAACGGGAGAGTAAGCAGGCCCACCGTGCCTGCAGCAGCCAGCCCGACCTGCCAGCGCCAGAGCCGTCGCGGCTGTTCCAGAAGATGGGCGCAGCTGCGATGGAGAGCTAACGCCGATCCAAGAAGCAGCAGTCCTGCGACCGCACCCCCGGCAGACACGGACGTTCCGCCGTTCCGGCTCACAACGAGAAAAACAAACATCGCGCCCGCTTGCGAGAGGTTCGCGGCTCCAAACCACGCCGTCGCTCGCCTTCGTCCAAACGTCCGGCTCGTCAGCAAAAGAAAGGCGCCGTACAAAGCCGACAGCAGAAGATTGACCGTGAGCAGGGTTTCCATATTCATCCGCGCCGCCCCGCAAACAGCTCCCGAAATCTCTGCCGACTCCACGTCCCACACCACAGACGACGTGCCCGCTCTCGCGCCAGAAATGCCCTTGGAGATCGCTTCATTTTGCCGGTATTCCGCCTCTCCTGGCCGCGTGCTTCCAGAGTGGTAGACCCGCTTCTACCGAATTAGCTTCGCGGGAGAGGGCCGATACGTTTTCAAGTGGGGACACTCAACCTTGAGATGCATAGACGGCCGCCATGCCGCCTCCGTTCCCTGAAATCTCGCGCGAAGTCGGCTGCTCGATCCTTTCCAGCATTATCTCTGGACCAGACCCTCCGCCCGCGCAACTGCCAAAACCCCGATCCGGCTCTCAACAAACGAGACAATCTCGGGCGTAACATACACCGGCGCCCGCATCGGCAAAATCGGCGTCTTCGCGATCAACCGGAGCGAGATCTGCTTCCAAGCCGGACGTCCGAGATCGCCTTCCGGAACAAGCACCGCATCGGCTCGATCGAGGTACCGCCGGGCGGAATCTTTGAAGTCCGCTTCGGCCGGATCGAGCACACTCAGGTACAGGTCCGGCCGAAGAAAACGAAGAATGCTGTTCGACTCCACAATGCTGTTCTCGGCCCGGGCAAGCTCCGCGCGCACCCGAGGCATCGCGTCCGCAAGCTGCCCTTGCCGCGTGCGAACCCACCACGAGCGCACCGCGCCAGCCGCCAAATATCGGGCAGAGTCCGTCGTGCTCGCGCCCTCGCGCTCCTCGCTCATCGCCACCGTGTGGTCGCCCGTGTCGCAGTCGCAGGCCTCCCCATTCGCGGAACAGATGCCATGCCCAAACTGCGTAATCTTGAAAGCCGTCCAGGAAAATGCGGGCAGCGCCGCGATGATGCCCGCCACGACCGACGTCTTGCCGATGTTGCGCGTATGCCCGCCGACGACGACGATAGCCATCTTACTGAGCTCCTCTCTTGCCGTTAGCCACGCCGCAACCGTGCAAGGTCGCGCAGGTACTCGCGTATCGGCCGCGCCGGTGTCCCCCAGAAGATCTCCCCAGGACCTCGGATGCGCTTGCCGGTAGGCACGCCGGCCTGCGCGCCCAGGATCACCCCAGGGCCGATCGTCACATGATCCGCAATCCCCACCTGCCCCGCTATCACCGCGCCGTCCTCTACCCGGCTCGATCCGGAGATGCCGGTCTGCGCGGCGATCACCACGTTGCGGCCGACCTGGCAGTTATGAGCGATGTGAACCAGGTTATCGATCTTGGTTCCAGCGCCAATGCGTGTCTCACCTAGCGCCCCTCGGTCGATCGTCGTGTTCGCCCCAATCTCCACGTCGTCCTCGATCGCAAGTGTTCCAATCTGCGGAAACGCAAGGTACTCGCCCGTCTCTGCGTGCCGCACATACCCGAACCCTGCGGATCCAAGCACCGCTCCTGGCTGCACCACAACCCGGTCCCCCAGCGTCGTCCCCCGCAGGATCGTGACGCGCGCTCCGATCCGGCAGGCCTCGCCCAACCGCACGCCGCCCTCAATCACAGCGTAAGCCCCGACGGTCGTCCCACGCCCAAGCTCCACGCCTGGACCGAACTCGGCCGTAGGATGAACCGCTCGCAGCCCCGTCGAGCAAACCCCGCTCTCCAGCTCGCGAGCAACCACCGCAAAGGCCCACCGCGGGTCCGCAACGAAGTGGATCCGGTTGTCGTCCGTGTAGTCCAAACCAATCGCCGTTCCCGATGCCAATGCACTCGGAGCCAGGATCATTCCGGCCGCCGACCCGCACGCCATCTGCAACGTCTTCTCGTCCGTCGCAAAAACGACGCTGTCCGGGCTCGCATCCTTGGAAGCAGACACACGAGAAAACGCAGACGTACTGCCGGAGCTTGGAAGCCCCAGAGCCGCTTCAAGTTGTTGCGCAGACTTCACAGTTCTCCTACCTCAAACGCTCCTATGCCGATCTCACCACTGCCGATCTCACCGATAGATCGGCGCCTCGCCCGGCGGCCGCGTCTTCCATCGCCGATGCATCCAGAGCCACTGCTCCGGGTACAGCCGTATGTACTGCTCAAGCACAGCCGTAAATCGCGCCGTGTTCAAGAGAGCGTCGCGCTCCGCATCTTCCGTCTGGACAAGCGGAATCTCCTCGCCAAAGCGCAGCAGATACCGTCGCCGCGCACTCTCCCACACAAGAAATCCTGGAAGCACGGCAGCTCCGGTCTTGCTCGCGACCCGCGCCATGCCCGACGCGGTGCAAGCCGGGACACCGAAAAACGGCACAAACACCCCCTGCGGCGGCGTCATATTCGTATCCATCAAGATGCCCACCGTCTGCCCGGCCCGCATCTCCGAGATCAGCCCGCGCGCAAAATCGTCCTTGTGAATCACACGGTTGCCGTGAAGGCATCGAACCCCGTTCACCAGAGTGTCAACCTCCGGGTTGTCGAGCCGACGGATCAGCAAACCCATCGGGAATCCCATCAGCGAATGAAAAAAGCTCGAAAGCTCCCACGCTCCCAGATGCCCAGTCAAAACGAGCACTCCCCGTCCCCGATCACGCGCCTGAAGGTAATTGTCAAGACCGTCGTACTCGATCAAGGCCTGGGCGCGCTCCGGCGTAAGGTGCTGCATCTGCGAAAACTCTGCCAGGTGCAGGCCAAGATTGCGGAACGATCTGCGCAGGATGCGGTGGCGATGGGCGGAGGTCTTCCGCGGAAAGGCGAGTGCAAGGTTCGTGAGGCCCACGCGCCGCAGACGACCAAACAGGCCGTAGGCCAGGCTCCCGAACGCCGCGCCGATGCCGCGTGCTACTGAACGAGGGAGCAGGCCGAGGACGTTCAGGAGCAGGGAGACGGCGTGGAACTCGAGCCAGGCCTGGAGGGACGATGTGGGTCGCGGTTCGCGGGCGATCAGAGCTGTCGATGAGAGAGTGGCCAAACCCAGATCTTACGCGTTCGGAGCAGAAGTCGGAAAGCGGCTTGCCGACTTCCCAGCCAAAAAGGAGGCCCAAAACGCAGAAGAGGCAGCCGGTTGGCTGCCCCTTCTGCAAAGAAGATTACGTATCGAAGTTATTACTTCTTCACCGAGACGAAGGCTTTGGCGACTGTACGGACGAACGGCTGCGCGTCCGTTGGAACCGGCTGCGTGCCCTTCAGTACGGCCTCAAATGGGACATCTGAGCCGTAAAACACCTTCGTGTCATCCGTGTTCTGAGTCAGCGTGGTTCCGGTCAGGTCGACACCGGCAAACAAACCTTTTGCGCGCGAGTATGTTAGAAACTCCGAATTCAGCTTCCAGTCTGTATCCGCTCCGGCGTTGCGTCCAACCGGACCTGCCGCAGCAGACGCGTCGCCGCCGATCTTGAACTTGGCTTTCAACATGTCCTGCAAACCATTCTGATTCATGGCGACGAGCACGAGGTCCGTCGACTGTGCACCCGCCTGGAGGCCGAAGCTGCCACCGAGTAGTTGAACAAACACGGGAGCACTCCAACCCTTGCCGGTCCTGCAGGTCGCTGCGCCTTGGCCATATTGTGCGCCAACGAGAAAGGCACCTTTCTTGTAGCCGGGAATAACTACGACACAGGACGCACCCTTTAAAATTGCATCAGGAATGCTTTTGTCCGGAGTTTTCATAATCTCCTGGATCACGGCTTTCGCATTGTTGAGGCGCTCGTCGAGCTTAGCCTTGTCCGTTGCGGCAAACGCCGAGAAAGAGCTTGCTGCCAGTGCCATACCGCATACGGCCGCTGCGAATCGTTTCATAAAATCCTACCTTTCGAGACCTGCATTTCCGCGACAATAGAAAGCTTTCCCACGCGCGACAGTTCCTGTGATGGGTCTACGATGGGGGAAGTTGCTTCGTTTTGCATGTACAGGGAACGCAACCTGAGTTGCAGCTGCTAAACATGACCGAGCAGGGGAGAGGGAGGGCAAAAAATAGGGGCCGGGACCTTCGCCGGTGAAGGTGATTGACCTCTTACGAGGATTTCGCCACGACAAAGTACTTAGCGATCGTCTCAACAAAGGGCCGCGCACCCGCGGGGACTGGCTGCGAACCTTTGAGTATTGTGTCAAACGGAACATTGCCTCCGTAGAAGCTTTTTGTGTCATCATCGTTCTGGGTGAACGTGGTTCCGTCGAGGTCGATTCCTGCAAACAGACCCTTCGCTCGTGAGTAGGTCAGAAACTCCGTGTTCAGCTTCCAGTCCGTTCCCGCCGAGGCGTTGCGTCCAACAGGACCAGCCGCGGCCGATGCATCGCCACCGATCTTGAACTTGGACTGCAGCATGTTCTGCATACCGTTCAGGTTCATCGCCACAAGGATGAGGTCGGTCGACTGTCCGCCGATCTGAAACCCAAAACTGCCGCCTTCGAGCTTGACAAAGGCGGGAGCGCTCCAGCCCTTGGGCGTTCGGCAGGTAACCACACCCTGGCCGTACTGCCCGCCTACGATGAAGGCGGCCTTTTTGTAGGCCGGAATCACGGCGACACAGGATGCACCCTTGAGAATCGACTCAGGGATGCCCTTGTCCGGTGTACCCTCAATCTCGTCGATAACAGCCTTTGCGCTGTTAAGGCGCTCGTCCAGCTTCGCCTTGTCCGTTGCGGCAAACGCCGAGAAAGAGCTTGCTGCCAGTGCCATACCACATACGGCCGCTGCGAATCGTTTCATAAGTCCTACCTTTCAGATGTCCACATGTCCGCGACAGTAAAGACTCTCTTCCTGCACGCGACACACATGTGATGGGCCTCCCATAGGGGAAGTTGCTTACTTTCGTGTATGCAAGAGATGCAACCTGAGTTTGCAGTCGGAGACACGGCGGATCGCCGAAACGAAGAGCCCTGGAGCAAAAAAATAGGGGCCTGGAAGACCATCGCCAGGGAAGGCCGATTGACTCCCAGACCCCTCTCCCAGGTCTGTGTTGCTTGAAGAAAGCTTCTCGCATTCGGGTAATCATTACAAGGTTACCGAGGTATGTAGACCTCAGCCCTGGACATCGTCCGGCTCCAGCTCTCGGAGGCGCCTTCCAAACACCAGCCGCTCCCCGGCTAGCTCTCGCCCTCAGCAGACGGCAGCAGACGCTGTTCCAGAGTAAGCACCGATAACGCCGTCCGGTTATCGACACCCACCTTGCGCATCAGACGTCCGACGTGCGCCTTCACCGTGCCCTCATCGATGCCGAGAGCTGCCCCGATCTCGCGGTTCGGTTGCCCCGCCACCAAGAGCCGAAGCACCTCGATCTCGCGCGGCGTAAATCGAGCGGCAATCTCCGCGTTTGTGGCCGCTGTCGCCCTCTGGTTGTTGTCAAGCAAACGTGCAAGCACCTTACGCGGAGCCCACACCGAACCGTCCAGGACGATCTCAATCGACATGCGGATCTCGTCCGGACTCGCATTATGCGTCAGGTACCCGCGAGCACCCGCACCGATCACCCGCCCAATGTAGTCGAAGTCTTCAGCCAGGCCGATAACGATCGTCTTCAGCCGTGGATGCGTGCGCGACAAGGTCGCGAGCAGCTCAAACAAGTGGTCCGTGCAGGAAGCATCGATCAGAAGCAGGGAAAGGTTAGAGGTGCCGCCCGGATTCACTCCCGTCAGCGGAACCACCACCACCTCTCCCAGATCAAAGTTCTTCCAATCGGCAAAGATGCTCTCCAGACCCGCCACACGCAGCGGGTCCGTCGCGATCACGCCAAATCGCCGTGTTGGCCTGGAAGCCGGCCCGTCCTCTGCAGTTCTCGATGACATCGGCGCCTCCCGCTCCTCTGCGGCCGTTGTTCTCGCGATCAGCTGCCTGGCATCGTCTGAGACTCTTGGCGGAACCCCCCGCCAAACTTAGAGCTTCGGTAAAACGATCCCCTGCTGATTTTGATATTTTCCCTTTCGGTCAGCGTAACTGATCTCGCAAACCTCGTCTGACTGAAAGAAAAGAATCTGACATAAACCCTCGTTGGCGTAAATGCGCGCCGGAAGCGGGGTCGTGTTCGAGATCTCAAGCGTCACAAAGCCCTCCCACTCAGGCTCAAACGGCGTCACGTTCACGATAATGCCGCAACGGGCATAGGTCGATTTGCCGACGCAGATCGTCAACACATCCCGCGGAATCTTGAAATACTCGATCGATCGCGCAAGCGCAAAGGAGTTCGGCGGAACGATCACGCTCTCCGCTCGAACCGTCACAAACGATCGCTCGTCAAACGCCTTGGGATCAATAATCGCGCTGTTGACGTTGGTGAAAATCTTGAACTCGTCCGAAACACGGAGGTCGTAGCCGTACGACGACAGACCGTAGGAGATGACGCCTTCGCGTACCTGCTTCTCGCTGAACGGCGAAATCATGCCGCCGTCCATCGCCTGCTCGCGAATCCACCGATCGCTCTTGATTGACAAAAACCGTACCTCGCTTGCAAAAAAACCTGGGAGTATTCGAGCACCATCTTACGGCAGAGCACGCCCTCTGCGAACGCGCTGACGAGGTGCTCAGGGAGCTGTGTTGATCTCAGCAACAGGCCGAAGCAGACGATAGCACAGCCATCAATCGGCCGCGTTGGTCACCGCGTCCATGTAGGCCACATCAAGCGCCGTTCCCTGCACGGTGATGGCGTAGTTGTTAATCTCCGAGCCGTCAGCCGTGTGGAACGCGTGGACCTGTCCGCCGTACGCTGTGTACACCTTGTGCAGATTCTGCACCCAGCACAGGCCCGTCAGGCTGCCGTAATAAAACTGATCCCCGTTCTGGTTCGGGTAGGGAACCGTCACCGCCGTCGTCGACCCAGCCGCCTGATTCACCGCGGGCACGATCTGCGCGGTCCCGGCGCCCAGGTCAAAGCGCGTCAAGCAATTGTAGTTGGCGTTCTGGCTCGCGTCGCCGGCGCTGAACAGCTTAAAGCGTTCGCCCGTCGCGCAGAACTGCGATCCGATCCAAAGTGTGTTGTCGTCGGCAAACAACATCCGCGTGTGGCTGCCGTCCGAGATCGACACCGGCGCCGACGCCGTCAACGTGCCCAGGTTCAAGCGGGTGAGCCGCCCCGCAAAAAGGCCGTCCGTCTGCAGCTGCTGGCCGGCAAGATACAAAGTCGTTCCGTCCGACACAGCCGTTGTAACGCCGCCCGGAATGCCGACGTTGCCCGCTACCGGCGAGATGTACGGGACCGAGGTCGGGATGGTGTTGATGTTCAGTGGACCCTGCTGGACGAGGCTGACCGAGGCCGACGACCCCGGCAAGGAAGCCGGCGCCGGCCCCCCACACTCCGTTCCGCAGTTCAGCACGTACGCCGTCGTCCCGTCGAGCGAGAAGTAAGCCCCGATCGGCCGATTGAACGCCCCCGGAACAGGAACAACGCAGTAAACAGGAAGATTGTAAGGCTGGCAATCAACCGCGCCCGGCGGCATTAAGGGCGAGCTTGGATTGTTCGCGAACGTCTGGCCGGCGTTGAGCTTCACCACACGGTACAGCGTGTCTGAGTTGCGCACCATCGCCAGAGCCACCGTGCCACCCTGGTTGACCGCGACCCGGTACACGCCCGGCAGATTCAGGGGAAAATTCTGGCCGATCGTGTTGTCGACCACAAGCATCTGACCGCCCACTTCATTCGCCGCATACGTCCGTCCAAAGTCGGCGGCGATGGCAATCGAGGCGGCTCCAGGAAACGTCCCGACTGATTTGCCCGCGGATTCCGCGCCATAGTTGACCGGTGTCAGCGAGCCATCGGACGAGGAGTAGACGTACCCGGTAAGCTGCTCGGGGAAGTTCAAGATCAGGTTCGGAAACCCGGCAGTGTAGCCCGAGATAAAGAAGGTCTTGATCGTGTTCTGGACGTTGGACCGGATATCCCGATTCGCGTCCAGGATCTCCAGCGCACCGGTGCCCCCGTTCGTCAGCGCAACCATCACACGACTGGCGAGCTTGGACGGCGGAATCGGCCGATTCGCAAACGTGTACTGCGGAAACTTGTAGAGGTTCTGCCCGCAGGACGAGACGCCAACGGTCCCCAACGCAAGCAAGAGACCGGCGAGGATCGGTCTGAGAATCGGCTTAAGGATCGCTCTTCGGAGGCTCTCAAAACGTCTCCGGCGATTACGCGAAGGGGTCGATCGGACGGTGTGCTCTAGCTCAAAACTCTTCAACTGGTACGACTCCGACCGGAGCACTGCCGTGCTGTTCTGGCCACTTTGGTATGAGGCTCGAGTATACCAAAGCGCGCCCCAACCAAACGTGACCTCCACCCGCAAAACCGCGCTTGGACCCTCCATCACCGTGGCCTAAGATGGAACGGAGGGTGATGCGCGAGACAACCACAATCGAGATGGTGGCGGACGGAACCGGCGATCTCTCGCCGGCCGAAGCCAACGCGCGGGCCCGAACGCGCGATCTCTTCACCGGCCGCACCGTGCTCTGCGATGGCGCGATGGGCACCATGCTCTACGCGCGCGGCGTCTTCATCAATCGTTGCTACGACGAACTCAACCTCTCCGAGCCGGACCTGGTGCGCTCCGTCCACAGCGAATACCTCCACGCCGGCGCCGAGGTGATCGAAACCAACACCTTTGGTGCAAACCGGTTTCGTCTCAAGCGGTACGGCCTCGATCAGAAAGCTGCCGAGATCAACCGCGCAGGCGTCCGGCTCGCGCGCGAGTGTGCCGAGGCCATCCGCGAAAAACAGGCGAGCGACGCCTTTGTCGCCGGAGCCGTCGGTTCGCTCGGCGTGCGCCTCGCGCCTGCCGGCGAAGTCTCCCGCACCGAGGCGCGCGCCGCCTTTCACGAGCAGATTGCAGCGCTCGCGTCCGGTGGCCCGGGTGTGGGCGCGGACCTCCTGATCATCGAGACCATGATGTCCGTGGCCGAGGCAGAGGAGGCCGTGGCCGCGGCTCGGGAAGCCGCTCCAGGACTCCCCGTCCTCGTCATGATGACCGTAGCCGAAGATGAGAATTGCCTCGACGGTTCAACGCCCGAGTTTGCCGCCGAGCAGCTCACGGCCGCCGGCGCCGATGCCGTCGGCTGCAACTGCTCGGAAGGTCCGGCCGCCGTGCTCAAAACTATCGAACGGATGCGCTCGGCGACCACGCTCCCCTTGGCCGCCATGCCCAACGCAGGCATCCCGCGCGAGGTCGACGGTCGGGCCATCTACCTGAGTTCCCCCGAGTACATGGCAAGCTTTGCACGAAAGTTCGTCAAGGCCGGCGCCAGCTTCGTCGGCGGCTGCTGCGGAACCACGCCGGCCCACACACGCTCCATGCGCGGAGCTCTCCGAGCCATGTCGGCGCAAGCCGCAAGCGCGGCCGAGCCCTTAGCCACCGGCAAAGACTTAGCCGCCGGCAAAGATCAAATTGCAGGCAGCCTCTCAGAACAGAGCATCCATCCCGCTCCGCTCAGCCAGCGCTCCCGCATCGGCAGCATGATCGCTTCCGGCCAATTCTGCACCCTCGTTGAAATCGTTCCGCCGCGCGGCATCGACTGCGCAAAAGAGATCGAGGGCGCAGCCTACCTCTACGCCGCAGGTGTCCACGCCATTAACGTCCCGGATTCGCCGCGTGCCAGCGCGCGGATGTCCGCTGGCAGCCTCTGCCTGCAGATCCAGCAGATCATCGGCATCGAAACGGTGCTGCATTACACCTGCCGCGACCGCAACCTCCTCAGCATCCAAAGTGATCTGCTAGGTGCGTCGTCCCTGGGCCTCAAAAACATCCTCTGCCTCACCGGCGACCCGCCCAAGATGGGCAACTACCCCGACGCGACGGCAGTCTTCGATGTCGACGCGATCGGTCTGACAAAAATCGTCCAGGATCTGAACCACGGTCTCGACATCGGCAAGAACTCGATCGGCGGCTCCACCGGATTCACGATCTCGGTGGCCGCCAACCCAGGCGTTCCGGACATCGACGCCGAGGTCCGGCGATTCGCCCTAAAGGTCGAGGCCGGCGCCGAATTCGCCATCACCCAACCCGTCTTCGACCTGCGTTTGCTCGAACAGTTCCTGCGCCGCATCGAGGGCTTCCGCGTGCCCGTTATCGCCGGCATCTGGCCCCTGACGAGCCTGCGCAACGCCGAGTTCATGAAAAACGACCTTAAGGTCAGCATGCCCCCGGAGATCCTGGCGCGCATGGCCGCGGCTCCCACTCCCGATGCGTCCAAAGCCGAAGGCGTCCGGATCGCGCAGGAGATGCTCCGCGACGTCCGCGACTCCGTGCAGGGTGTGCAGGTCAGCGCTCCGTTCGGCAAGTACACGGCCGCAACCGCGGTGCTCAAAGCTCTGCAATAAACCACTTTTGGAGATCGACCGATGGCGACATTTGAAGAAAGTCTCGGCGCACTGGAAGAGGTCGTCGAGCGCCTCGAACGAGGCGAACTGACGCTCGAAGAATCGGTGCGCCTCTTTGAGAAGGGCCTCCACCTCTCAAACGCGTGCAAGACAGAACTCGACCGCGCCGAAGGCAAGATCCAGCTTCTAGTCGACCAGGGAAACGGAAAGATAGTGACAAAAGACATCCCCGTCGCAACGGCGGCTCGGGACATCAACGAGGTCGAGCAAGAGGACGAGGAGTAAACTAGAAGCATGAAGCACGACATCCGCAAATTGGGAACATGGCTCGAAAAGGTATGCCAAGAAGGCATCGCGATAGAGCGCAAAATCCTCGAATGGAAGCTGGCTGAGGAGAAGTTAGAGCAGCCGTCGAAAGAGGCGAAAGCGAGCTAGACTAGGTGCCGACATTTACCGTTGTGGCCGGGCCGAATGGGGCGGGCAAAAGCACCTTGACTCGCTTGGGGCGCGAAGGATTTCAAGCTTCTGCCGTCCTCGATCCGGACGCTGTCGCGCGAGCTTTGCAAGCTACATCGGAATCGGGTGGGTCCTTGATCGACGCTGGTCGGGCTGTACTCGAAATGGCCGATCAACTGCTTTCAGCGAGGCAGAGCTTCTTGGTGGAAACCACGCTTTCGGGAAATACTTACCTCAAAATGATGAGCCGGGCAAAAGCTGCGGGCTATCGCGTGCAATTGCTCTACGTCGGGACAGAAAATGTCGACATCAATCTCCAGCGTGTACGGCAAAGAGTCCGAAAGGGAGGTCATGATGTACCGGAGGAGGACCAACGGCGACGCTATCCGCGCAGCTTGGCTAACCTTGAGCGTGCGCTGGCACTGGCGGATGAAGCCATCCTCTTCGATAATTCGACAAGTCGCGGACATGTGCGGATCGCAGAAAAGCGAGTGGATGGAATCACACTCTTTGGCACAACGCCAAACTGGGCCTCTTTCATGCACGCGTTGGCAAAAAGATAGCAGCTTTGATGACAACCAGAGTTGGCTTAGATACGCCCATCTTGCGCGAGGTATATCGGTCCGGCTTCGACCGACCCGAATCCGTCATTCACCTCTTCATCGGCGGCTCCGAACTGCACGGAGCAAAGGTAGGCGCAACCGACGACCTCGACCTCTACGGTGTGTTTCTCGACCCACCCGAAACCGTGCTCGGACTCTCACCGCGCAGGCACTTTGTCTGGTCGACCGCGACAGGCAACTGACCTGCCCCCGGAAAACTCAACCAGTTGAAGCTGGAGTTTCTC
>CAXTYQ010000094.1:0-13658 GCA_964248505.1 uncultured Acidobacteriaceae bacterium | reverse complement strand
ACAATCCTCCGCAACGGCAAAGGAAGCAAGCGGCGGACCATCTCATTCGTCGCATACTCGTCTCCGCGGGCAATAGGTCATGCAACGAGAAGCCTTAGCAGACCTACGCCTCGCGTGCCTCGACCTCACCATGGCTGGGCACCCCACCCTTGGCCCCCTGCACAGCCCAGCTCTTCCAAAGCGGCCCCGCCGAGAACAGGAAACGCCACAAACCCACCACCGCCGCCGCATTCAGAACCAGAAGTGCTCCCGCCGCCGCCGCATACCGCTGAACCACCGGCAGCCGAAACCGCAACGCCAGCAAAGCCAAGATCAACACCGCCCACTCCGCCCCCGAAACCAGCCTCCACCTCCCCGAAGTCCACCCCAGCCAACTCGCGCTCAGCAGCATCCCCAAAAAGCAGTAGGGCACCAGGAGCCGCAGCAGCTTGTGCGAAACGAGCTGAAACAGAACGCGGTTCCGAAAGCTCAGCGTCCACGGCGCCAGGGAGACCAGCTCGAAGTTGCCGGCCAGCGTTCGGACTTTACGCTGGAACTCGCCCGCCACCTTGCCCGGCCACGCGTCCATCACCACCGCCTCACGATCGAGCACGCTCCGGTACCCCCGCCGGATGATCGACAGGGGCTGAAACATATCATCCAGGACAATCCCCGGCGGAAACGGCGAAAGCAAATCCCGGCGCGCCGCATAAAACCCGCCGTACACCCCTACCGGCGAGTCAAACGCCGCCTCGCAGTTCCGAATCCACTGCTCGTACCTCCAGTAAACTCCGCTCACGGCCGTCGCCGCCGCGTCCAGCCCCGAGCTGTCCAGCACCAACTCCCCTGCGACACAACCGACCGCCGGATCGGCGAAACTGCTTATCAGCCGCTCAATCGCTCCCTCTGCCACCCGCGGCCGGATGTCGATAAACAAGACGATCTCGCTCGTCGCCGTCCCGACCCCGACGTTCAACGCCGAAGCCTTGCCGACGCGCTCCAGCAAAACAATCGATCGCAGCCGCGATTCCCGCGTCTCGGCCAGCATCTCCGCCGTCCCATCGGTCGACCCATCCGAGACGACGATCACCTCGCGAACGTAGGTCTCCGGAAGCGACATAAGATGGTCGAGCTTGGCCCCGAGCAGGTGCGCTCCGTTATGCACCGCCATGACAACGCTGACGGATCGGGGCTCAACCGCCCGACGCCAGGGCCGCGGTCGCACCCGCGCCAGCACAGCCATCACCGCCGGATACCCCGCATAGGTGTACGCGACGACCCCAAACGAAACCCAGAACACCCACCTCATTGGGCCCCGCGACGCCGCAAAATCGTCTTGATAGTCTCAAACATAATCAAGAGATCGAGCCCCAGCGACATGTGCTTGATGTAGTACAGGTCGTACTCCAGCTTCTCGCGAGTCTGCTCGAGTGTCGCCCCGTAGCCATACCGGACCTGCGCCCATCCCGTCAGTCCCGGCCGGATCATATGCCGCAGGTCGAAGTAGGGAATCTGCTCGGAAAGCCACGGAACAAACTCCGGCCGCTCCGGCCG
This sequence comes from uncultured Acidobacteriaceae bacterium, assembly GCA_964248505.1. Classification (GTDB taxonomy): domain Bacteria; phylum Acidobacteriota; class Terriglobia; order Terriglobales; family Acidobacteriaceae; genus Edaphobacter. Next base: position 12,125 of record CAXTYQ010000094.1, on the reverse strand, counting down.
CGGCCCCACAAACCCCATGTCGCCCCGAAGCACGTTCCAGAGCTGCGGAATCTCATCGACGCGCGTCTTGCGCATAAACATCCCCACACGGGTCACGCGCGGATCATTCTTGGTGGCCCACTTGGCGCCCGCCACCTCGGCGTCCTGTCGCATCGTTCGAAATTTGTAAACCGAGAACGGGCGCCCGCCCAGCCCAACCCGCGTCTGCTTGAAAAAGATCGGCCCTGGAGACGAGATCCGCACCATCAGCATCACAAACGGCAAAAACGGCAAAAACAGCAAGAGCCCTAAAGCCGCGGCCATGGTCGAAACTATCCGGCGTGCAATCTGCTGCGACGGCTTCACCCGAAATCCCTCGCTGTAAATAAAGTTGCTCGGCCGCAGGCCGTCCAGCTGCAACTTGCCGGAGAGCCGTTCCAGCAGCATCCCCGCCTCCTCGATCACCACACCGTCGAACCGCAACTTCAGCAACTCCCGAACCGGAAGCGCCCCGCGCCGGTCCTCCATCGCCACAATCACCCGGTCAACCTTCGGTTTGCTTCCTCGAAACGAGTCCAGAACATCGCCAAACGCCGCCCGCGATTCTACCCCGGGGGGCAGGGCCGCGTCCCACCCCACCACTTCCATCCCCACATCCGGACGCGATCGCAGCATCCGCAGAATCGTCTGGGCACGCTCCCCCGCCCCCAAGATGTACACCCGTTCGCGAAACACCTCACGCCCGATAATCCACTCGTATGCGCTCCTCCAAGCCACCAGCGCGGCCGTTAAAAAGGCCAGCCCCAGCAGAAGAACCGAATGCGCAATGTCCACCGCGGGAAACACATACGTGATCGCGGACAAAAGAAACGACAGAAATCCCAGCACCAAAAGGAGCCGGAAATAGATCTCCCACCGCTCCGAGATGCGCTGGGGCTCATACAGATCGAAGTAGTACGAGCACAGGAGCGTTACGATCGTCAGACCAAGGATCTTGAGCGCGCCATACTCATAGTTCAGGACCAGAAACGTATCCTGGCCAAGCACCATCGCCGTCGCGAGCAGGAAGGACCCGCTCACGATCAGAGCTTCGCACCCGAGAAGAACAATCGTGCGCGTCGGATAATAGACCTTAAACAGCCGAATCATCAGGTCGTCCTCTGCGCACTACACTTTCTCTCGGTCATACCCGTAATACGTGCCCAGCTGCGGCGCCTTCACCACGGCATTCAACACGAACCCAAGCACATTCGACGCTTTCAACTCGCCCTGCGCCCGCTGCGCGGTCGTCAGATCGGTCACGCCGCCGCGCGCTACAAGGAGCACACCATCGCACGCCCGCGCCAGATTGACCGCATCCGAAACCGGCAAGACCGGAGACGAATCGACCACAATCCAATCAAACATCGGCGACACCGCTTGCATCAGCTCTTCAAATCGATGATTTCCGGATAGATCCGCAGCTTTGTCCCCGCCATTTCCACCAGCGATAAAGGTGATCGCAGGAAACCCTGCCTTCCGTATGCCCGACCCGTTCATCAACCCGCCCTGGGACAGGTCCGGACGCTGCATGACCTCCGTAACCGTCGCCTTTCCAGCCAGGTACTCTGACAGCCCCGGCTCGGAGTCGCACCCCAAGATCTGGTGCAGCGTGTACCGGCGCATGTCGCCGTCAATCAGCAAGACCTTGGAATGCTTGTTGCGCGCCAGACTGATCGCCAGATTCGCCGCCACAAAGCTCTTCCCCTCCTGCGGCAAACCGCTGCTGATCAGGATCGACTTCAGCGGCTTCAGATCCTGCATCTCCTGAATCCGCGCCCGCAAGCTACGAAACTGCTCGACACCCGGGCCACGCTCCATGAGCGAGGGAAGCTGCCTGAGCGAAGGCGCCCACAACCGCGCCGGAACCGCGCTCAGGTCGACAGCCCCGGCCGCACGTCCATTCACCGCGGCCGCAAATCCGCCCAGCGGCATCTCGTGGACGTCCGTCGACGGCGCGAGGGGCAGCTCCGCAACGGCCGCTCGAGCGTACTTCAGCTCCTGCTTCGGCTCCGCTGTGGCTACAGCCCCGCTGCCCTTCTCAAACTCCGCTTTCTGCAATGCATCGTAGATTCGGCTCATCGATCACGCCTCCCAGATGACTCCACGCTCAGCTCAGGCCCAAACTCCGACAGGCTCGGTACCTCCGTCAGACCTCCCGCCGCACCAGCCGGCGCCCGCGAGGCACTCGCTCCACCCAGGTTCATCGCCGAGTGCGAGATCAGAAACGGCTGTGCGTCCAACTCCAGCTCGCCCGCAACCCCATCCACCACCGCAGCCGAAATCTGCCGGATCTGCTCGACATAGCCCACAATCAAGGCGTGTTCACACAGGAGATTGATCACGCGCGGAATGCCCCGGCTATACCGGTGCACAGCGTCCAGAGCAGCCGCGGAAAACAGCGGCGTCGTCGCTCCCGCAATCCGAAGCCGCTCCGCCACATACGCGTGCGTCTGAGCCTCCGTCAACGCCTGCGTCCGGCACCACAACGACACCCTCTGTCGCAGCTGCCGGACACTCGGGTGCCGCAGCTTTTCATCGAGCTCCGGCTGACCTGAAAGCACAATCTGCAAGAGCTTCTCGGACGACGTCTCGAGGTTCGTCAGCAGCCGAATCTCCTCCAGGAGATCCCACGAAAGATTCTGCGCCTCATCGACCACAACGACGCACGTCTCCTCCATCCGGTACCGCTCGATCAGCCACCGGTTCAGCTGCAAGAGCATCCCGGATTTGGTTCGGTTGGCCGGCGTGATCCCGAAATCCGTCAGCACAAACTCCAGAAAATCCAGGACATCGAGCCGTGGATTGAAGACAAAGGCCGTCGACACACGCCGCCCGTGAAACGATCCCAGAGCCCTCCGCAAGAGGGTCGTCTTGCCCGTTCCCACCTCGCCCGTCAGCACCGTAAAACCCTTTCGGGCCGAAATCCCATATTCCAGGCATGCCAGCGCCTCGCGCGTGTGAGGCATCATGTAAAGAAACCGGGGGTCCGGACTTGTTCCGAAGGGACTGCTCTGTAACTGATAGAAGCTGTTATACATAAGGTCACCCACCAACATTCAGCGGCTTCGCCAAAGCAGCCGCGTTCCGTCGCCGGCCGAAGATTCTCGGTCGGCTCTGCGTCTCAGCCGCAAGCGGCTCTTCAATCAGCGAGATCACGGCCAGCGTCGGGAGCTTCGTAAACGCCCATATATCCCGCTCACTTCGTAAAGCCGTATCCCTGTACTCAAGCAGACCGGAGATCCCCAAACCCAGCAGCAAACCTGCTGCCAGACCGCCCATAACATAGACATTGCGACGCGGAAAGGTCGGCGCGTCTGGAAGATTCGGCTCATCCATCACGCGAAACTGCTCGCCCTGCTGTCTCCGCTCGAGATCAGTCGCCATCTTCGACTGCGTCTTCTTTGCCAGGAGATCGTCGTACGACTTCTGCGCATTCTGGTAGTCACGCGTCATATTCTTGAAGTCTTCTTCCACCTTGGGGCTGGCATGCAGCTTCTCCTGGTATCCCCGCATCTGCCCGGAGATCGCCATCTGGTCCTGCTTCTTCTGCGCGATCGCCTGTTCCTGGGCCCGAAGCTGCGCGCGCAGCTGCTGGACGCTCGGCGATTCGGGACGGTTCGACCGTGGAGCCGGGTCGCGCGAAGCACTCGGTGCAGCGGGCGCTGCCATCTGCCGTCGCAACTCCGCGATCTGCCGCCGAACCGCGACAACATCCGGGTAGTCCGGCGTGTACCGCGCCGACAGCTCTGCCTCCTGCGCCTGCAACTGCCGCAACTCGATCTGCTGTGCCCCAGGAGCCGCGGACGGCCGGTCGCCCGTCTCCACCATGCTCTGATCGTGCACCTGCTGCGCCAGCAGCGCCTGCATATATGTCCGGTCCTGCTCCATCCGGCTCAGCGCCTGCGTCGCCGCATCCAGCTGCGCACCCAGGCTCGAAAGCATGTTGGAGTTGGCTCCGTCATCCCCCGGCAGCCGGCCCATGTACGTCATCTTGAACTCCGCCAGCTTTGCGTCCTGATCATCCAGGACGTGCTTGGCCTGATTCAATTGCTCCGTCAGAAAGTCCGTCGTCCCCTCGGCCGATTGCTCCCTCTGATGGAGGTTCTCGGTCACAAACAACGACCTAATCTCGCCGCACACCAGCTGCGCCGTCTTCGGCTCCGACGCCCGGAAGCTGATATAAAACCCCGGAACACCTCCGCTGCGCGAACCGATCGGCTTGATCCCGATATCCTTGCGCACCAGGTCGAGCCGGTCGTCCATCGTCTGCTTCTTGTTCCCATAAAGGTTGTACTTCTCGATAATCGGCTCCAGCCTCGATCGGCTCATGATCTGCTCGCTCATCGAAGCCAGCCGTGAGTTAAGATCTTCGCTGATGACTGGCCGAACGTAGTCGTCCGGCACCTTTTGCTGCTCCACCAGCACCAGAGTCTGTGAGACATACTGCGGCGGAACCAGATAACTCGCCGCATAAGCGACAATTGGCAACAGCAGCGTCGGGATCGCGACGATCCACCATCGTCGCTTCAACATCGTGCTGTAGTCTTCCATGGTCAAAACGCGGTGGCCTAACATAATGCTCCTTAGAAAAAACCAAGATGAGTCTGACGTGGAGAGTACGAAATCCCCAATGCAAAAGATTGCACGGTACCGCTCAATGTCGCCTGTGTTGTCAGCGCATTGCTGGAGCTCTGGCTCAGCGCCGTATAGCTGCCCGTCGCCGAAACCGAACGGGAGATGCGCCGCGATGCCTGCGCGCCTCCATAAAATCCCTTGATCGATCCACTGTTCGCGATCCCAAGTACGGCGACGTTGGCTGCTGTCGGCGTGGTCGCCAAACCCTGCGATCGCGTAAACCCCGCGCTCAACGAGGTGGACCAGCTCGGTCCAAAGCGTCGCGAAAGTGACCCTGTCACGCTGTCCGAGATCGATCCCGTCTGCACTCCCGAACCCGCATTGATCCCACGCGAGTACGAGACTTGCGTGACAAAGATGGGCAGGAGGTAGGTGGCTCCGAGCGACGCTCCCCAGGTCAGTCGAGACGGAATCGCAAGTTGATCCGAGCTGCTCACCCACTGTGGTCCGCCCGAGCCGAAGACCCCTAGCGCCCGGGTCACCTGCCGCTGAGCCCCGGCGCTCACCCCGTGAGTGGTAAAGGAAGACTCGCCCGCCACGTCATAGCGAAATATGCCGTAGCTCGCACCGATGTTGGCCGACGTTCGCGCGTCAAACTGGTGGCTCATGCCTGCGCTGGCGGAGATTTGCGTGTTGTTGATCCCGGTATCGCCAAAAAAGTGCAAAAGTCCGTATGAGGCGCTCCCGGAGATGGAATCCCGCCCAGATAGCCGCCGTCCCACACTTCCGCTCACTGTGTTGCTCACCCGCGTCGAGTTGGTCGTCAGCACATCCTGCGCAGGTTCACTTCCAACCCCCACCGGCGCCAGCCCAAGATCGCCCGTGCCCGGAATGCCCGAAAGCCCTACCGTCGGCGACTGCGGCAGATAGCTGACCACGTCAGCCACACTCAACGTCCAGCTCTTAAGCAAAATGCTCTGCGAGAGCGCCAGGCTCTGAAAGTAGTTGGTCGAAATATTGCTTTGTTCCGGGATCTGAATCCCTCCCGTATACACCAGGCTGAACGGCCCCGTCTCGCTCTTGGTCGAAAACGCCACGTCCCCGGAGACGCTGGCCTGCTTGGACACCCCGCCCCCGTAGTATCCCGTCTGAAATAGCTGCGATGCGTTCAAGCCGTACTGCAGACCGCCGTTCAACCACGGAATATTTAGACCCATCCCCGTCCGTTGCGACGGAACAGCCGTCGGCGCGGCCTGCCCATCCGCCAGCCGAGAGGCCAAAACCAGAAGCGCAATCAAGGAGAAACATCGCATGGTCGTTCTCATGGCACGACGATCGTGTCCCCCGGGTGCAGGGTCACGCCCTGGCTGTTATCGCCCTTGAGCGCCTTTTTGTAGTCAAACGGGATCTTCTGCTGCGTCGCCCCCGTCCCTCGCAATATATAGATACGCTTCTTGTTCGCGTACGGACTTAGCCCCCCGGCCGTCGCGATCGCCTGCAACGGCGACATGCCCGCCAAGAGGCTGATCGGACCAACGTGTCCCACCTCTCCCACCATAAATATGCGCTGGCTTGGGACCGAGTTCACCACAACCGACACAATCGGGTCCTGCACAAGCTTCTTCAATCGATCAGTGATATTCGCCGACAGCTGCATCGGTGTAAGTCCGGCTGCCCTCACATCATTCAACAGAACCAGAGAGATCATCCCGTCCGGTCGCACCAGATACGATCCTGAAAGCTGCGGCTCTTTCCAGACAGTAACCTGCAAGCTATCTTCCGGGCCAATCACATAGGTCTCATTATTGACGCCCACCATACCGACCATCGACGCTGGTGCACTGCTCTGACCTGCCGTTCCCGTCGTCGCGCCTCCAGCAGGTGTGGAGCTCGCCGGCGTCTGCACCTGGTTAGCCGGAGCAGTCGTCGGTGCAGCCTGAGTCGCCGCCGCACCAGCCTGAGGCGCCGGAGCCGCTTGTCCAGATGGAGCCGAGCTCGTACCGTCCGGCGAACTCGCGCCATTTGCCGGAGTCTGCGCCGGAGTCTGCGCCGAGGTCTGCGCCATCGCCGGCTTTGCCGAGAAACCCGCCAGTCCAAAGACACCGAAGGACAGCAACAGTGTCACGCCAACCCACCCGGACCTCTGTCGGGAACGCCCAAAGCTTCGAGAATGCCCAAAATCTTCAGAAGACCAGCTCCAGCAAGTCCGGTGCGGAACCCTCTGAGCGAGCCTGTCCCACAGCTTGTCTTCCATCCCGTCACTCGCCAGCATCGTCATGCTTCCCGTTCTTCCTCCCTAATACAGACCCGGAACCCCACAAAAAGTGCGTTTGCCTCCCCGTTGCGTTACAAGAACAAGCACAACGAAGCCAAGACACTCCCGGTTAGGTCCCAAGTATAGGCGACAGAGCTCCCAAACACGATCACAATTCCTCCCGCGTCGTACAACTAAAGTGCGACGGACGCCGTCATCTCCCGCGAAATTGTCGTGTCCCGGGGGGTATACTCCCAGTGCAAGCGCTCCGTAAACTCCGGAAGGAGCCCAGACGGCGAACTCCGGATACAGGAACGGCAGGCGCACAAAGAAAGCAGCAGAAGTCCGCGGAGGAAAGAGCTTTGGAGCAGAACGCACTAAACATGACCGCTGCTCCCAGCGTTCAGACCGAGCCCTACACCCCGGTGCTCCCGCCTGCACCGCCCCGGTCTTCCCTCCCAAACCTGAATCCAGACTTGAATCCAAACCTCAATCCAGATCCCAACCCGCCCCGACGCTCGTCCGCCCCAAACCCAACCACCTGGGCCGCCCTCGGCCTCATCGCCCTTCTCCTAGTCGCCATCTACTTCCGCATCGCCGTCAAGCTCGTCACCGACTGGTACAACATCCCCGACTTCTCGCACGGCTTCATCGTGCCCTTCTTCTCCCTTTTTCTGCTCTGGGATAAGCGCTCCGCCATCCGCAACACCCCCATCCGCCCCTCCTGGGCCGGCCTCAGCCTCGTTCTCCTCGGCATCCTCTTTGTCATCTTCGGCGTCTTCGGCGCGGAACTCTTCCTGTCCCGCACCTCCTTTGTCCTCCTCCTCGCCGGCATCGTCTGGACCTTCTTCGGCTACGCCATGCTCCGCGAAGTGCGCTTTCCTCTCGCCGTTCTCCTGCTCGCTATCCCCTTTCCCGCCATCATCTTCAACCAGATCACCTTTCCCCTCCAGCTGCTCGCCTCCGAACTCGCCAGCTTTCTCCTACCGTTTCTCGGCGTTCCGGTCTACCGCGAAGGCAACGTCATCCAGCTGCCCATCATGCGTCTCGAGGTCGCGGAAGCCTGCAGCGGCATCCGCTCGCTCATGAGCCTCTTCACCCTCGCCGTCTTCTACGGTTACTTCCTCGAAAAAACTACCGCCCGTCGCTGGATCCTCGCCCTCGCCAGCATCCCCATCGCCGTCGCCGCCAATACCGCCCGCATCGTCGGAACCGGCCTCTGCGTGCAGTATTGGGACCCGTCCAAAGCCGTCGGTTTCTTTCATGAGTTCTCAGGCTGGGTCATGTTCGTTATCTCTCTCATATGCCTCTACTTCCTCCATCGCCTCATGCAGATCGTCTACCGTACGCGAACAGGGGCAGCATGAAGAGCCCCCGCTACTGGGTCGTCGTTCTCCTCCTCGCCGTCACCGCCCTTCTTCTTCATCGCCGCGGCGACGCCGATCGCGTCCCCAGGAGTGAACCCGTCAGCGCCATGCCCGTCAATATCGGCCCCTGGTCCGGGCAGGACATCCCCATGGACGATGCCGTGCTCGCCGTTCTCGGCAAGGGCGACTTCCTCAATCGCGTCTACACCGACCCATCCGCCCCCCGCACCCCACCCATCGGTCTCTTTATCGGATACTTCGCCACCCAACGCACCGGCCAAACCATCCACTCGCCCCAGCACTGCCTCCCCGGCGCCGGCTGGACCTTTGAATCCGCCCGCTACACCGACCTCCAAGACGCCACCGGCAAAAACTACCGCGTCGGCGAGTACGTCATCTCCAACGGCGAGTCGCGCCAGTTCGTCCTCTACTGGTACCAGGCCCACGGCCGCAGCATCGCCAACGAGTACATCTCCAAGGCCTACATGATCGCCGATGCCATGCGCCTCAATCGCACCGACGGCGCTCTCGTCCGCGTCATCACCCCCATGGCCCCCAATGAGAGCGTCGACGCCGCCAAAGATCGCGTCCTCCGGTTCACCGGCCTCATGGCGCCACAACTCTCCCGCTTTATCCCCGTCTGAAGTCGAGGAAATTGCCCTCCCTAGATGCAACAGCCCAAAAAACTCCAAAGACGGGCGCGGCACAAACGCGCACCATCAAGCACAATATTTCGTCGGGCCCTAAAGTTTCGGCAGATCTCGCCGATAAGGACAAGAGAACTACAAAATGAAAATCTCCACATCGACCTCCCGTCTCCAAACCTACGCCGCCTTCGCTCTGCTTCTCGCCCTCGGCGCAACCACGGGCTGCCATCACGACCCCAACGTCCAGAAACGCAAGTACCTCGAAAGCGGGAAGCGATACGCCGCCGAAGGCAAGTACAAGGAAGCTTCGATCCAGTTCTCAAACGCCCTCAAGGTCGATCACAACTTCGCCGACGCCCACTACCAGCTCGCCAACGCCTACCTGAAAATGGGTTCGCCCCTCCCGGCCTACGCCGAACTCAGCCGCACCGTCGCTCTCCAGCCGGACAACGTCCAGGCCCGCATCGACCTCGGAAACATCCTCCTCGCGGGCAAACAACCCGATCGCGCAGCCGAACAGGCCAATGCCGTCCTCGCCATCAACAGCAACAACGCCGATGCCTACGCCCTCCTCGCCAGCATCGCTGCCTCCAAAGGCAATCGTCCCGAGGCCCTCACGCAGATCCAGCGCGCCCTCTCGATCGACCCGAACCGGTCCTCCTTTCACACCTCCCTCGGTCTCCTGCAGGCCTCCGATCCCGGAAACTCCGGCCCCGCCGAGCAGCAACTCCGCCAGGCCGTCTCACTCGACCCCAAAAACCTCACCGCCCACCTCGTGCTCGCGTCCATGCTCGAGCGCAAGGGAGACCTCTCCGCCGCGCTCGAACAGCAAAAGGCCGCCGTCGCCGCCGACCCCAAAAACCTCATGGCCCGCGCCAGCCTGGCCCAGCTCTATCTCCGGCAAGGGGATAAAGCGAAAGCCGAAGATACGCTCCGCCAGGCCAGCGAAGATCTCGCAGACAACATCCAGGGCGCCCAGCTGCTCGAAAACTACTACCTCCACACCGGTCAGCTCGACCGCGGCGTCTCGGTCTACGCCGATCTGGTCTCCAAACACTCCAAAAACGTTCCCCTCAAGATCGCCTACGCCCGTCTGCTCTTCGCCAATAAGGACTTCGCCAAGGCGAAGTCCGTCGCCGCCGACCTCGAAAAATCCAACAGCACCGATCCCGATGTAGCCGTTCTCGAGAGCCTCGTCCAGATGAACGACGGCAAGCCCAACGAAGCTTTCGATACCCTCCAGAAGGCGGAAAAAAATAACCCGGAAAATCTCCAGGTCAAACTTCTGCTCGGCCGCGCCGCCCTCGCCAAAGGCGATCTCAACACCGCCCAGCAGAGCTTCACCGACGCCTCCAAACTCAATCCCTCCAGCATGGAAGCCGCCGAGGGCCTGGCCCAGGTAGCCCTCACCCGCCGCGACGTCAATCTCCTCACGCACGCCTCCGAACTCGCCATCGCCAACCATCCCGAAAATCCTTACGGCTATCTCTGGCGTGGCATGGCCGAAGGCTCGCAACAACAGTTCGACCGCGCCGACGCTGACTTCAAACAGGCCCTCAAAATCGATCCCAAGAACTGGCAGGCCGACATGGAGCTCGGTCAGCTCAAACTCTCCCAAAAGAAGCCGGCCGAAGCCCGCGCCTTTCTCGAACAGGCCCTCGCCATCAATCCCGCCTCCGCCCGCACCGTCGCCATCCTCGTCTCGATGGACCTCTCCGAAAAGCAGCCACAAAAAGCCCTCGCCCGCGTCGAAGCACAGGTCGCTAAAGTCCCCAACAACGCCGACCTCCAGACCGAGCTCTCCATCCTCCAGATGCAGTCCGGCAACACCGACGCCGCCATCGCCTCCGCCACAAAAGCCATGCAGATCAATCCATCCGACGGCGGCGCCGTCATGGCCTACACCCGGGCCGAGATCGCGCACGGCGACCCCGGCAAAGCCATCGACTCCTGGCAGAATTGGCTCAAGTCGCACCCCGGCGACGCCCAGGCAAACGCCATCCTCGGCACCCTCGAACAGGCGCGCGGCGACAAGGACGCCGCTCAGAACTACTACAAGGCCGCACTCAAAATCCAGCCCGATCAGCCCATCGCCGCCAACAATCTCGCGTACCTCATGATCAGCAGCAACAGCAACCTTGACGTCGCTCTGTCGCTCGCCCAAACCGCCCACCGCAGCATGCCCAATAATCCCAGCACCACCGATACACTCGCCTGGGCCTACTACGCCAAGGGCGTCTACGGCTCCGCTCGCGATCTCCTCGAAGACGCCGTCAAAACCGCTCCCGAAGATGCCTCCATCCAATACCACCTCGGCATGACCTACAGCAAACTCGCCGACAACTCCGACGCCATCATCCACCTCAAAAAAGCCGCCACGCTCGCACCCGAGTCGCCCACCGGCAAGGACGCACAGAAAGCCCTCCAGAGCCTTAGCTAAAACAAATTGCCTGCTGTGGGGTCTAGGAGCCACCGATCAAACGCCGTTTTTTCCCCAGAAAACGGCGCTGCAACAAACACTCCCGGCTCCCACAGCAACAGGTAATTTGCCCCGAACCTCCCCCGTCGAAACCAGCAATACTCCGGAGCGGATCCCCATCCGAACCTCAAAGACCGCGTGAACAGTAAAACCATCGCCCGCAACACAGTCTGGTACGGACTCGAAAACGCCATCAGCGTCATCGCGTCGCTCGTCACCTCCATCGCCGTCGCACGTACGCTCGGCCCCTCCCGCATGGGCTACATCGTCTATGTCAGCTGGATCGTCACCATGACCAGCAGCCTCGGCAGCGTCGGCCTCCCCGCCACCACCCGCAAGTACATGGCCGAGTTCCTCGGTGCCGGCGACCACGCAACCGCACGCTACATCTATCTCCGCACACTCGTCGTCCAGACCACCGTCGCCACCCTCGCCACCCTCGCCGCCGTCCTCTGGGTCCTCCATGAATCCCCCGCCGACTACCGCGTCGCCGCCCTCCTGCTCGTCCTCAGCATCTGGCCCGCGATGGTCAACTTCATCTCCGCCCAGGCCAACGTCGCGGCCGAACGCCTCGACGCCAATCTCCCCGCCTCCGCCGCCTCCACCGTCACCTTCTTCGTCATGACCGGCCTCGCCGTCGTCCTCCACTGGGGCGTCATCGGCATCACCGCTGCCATGCTCGGTATGCGCCTCGTCGATTTCGCCGTTCGCATCGTCCCCACCTTCCGCCGCCTCTGGTCCCAAGTCCCTCTCAGCCCGTCCCCCACCTCCCCCTCCAGCCC
>CAXTYQ010000093.1:0-13851 GCA_964248505.1 uncultured Acidobacteriaceae bacterium | reverse complement strand
GTCCACCTCGCCTTCCTCGTCCTGATACTCAGAAGATCGTGAACAGGCTCTAAGAGATCGAGCCGTTGCCGTTGCCCTCGCCCTTCTGGTTGTCATTCCCGAAGGGAATCTGCTTCTGCTTCTGCCGTCGCCGTTGCCCTTCTAGTTGTCATTCCCGAAGGGAATCTGCTTCTGCTGTTGCTTCTGTTGTTGCCCTTGCCCTTCTTGTTGTCATTCCCGAAGGGAATCTGCTTCTGCCCTTGCCGTCTCTTCCCTCCCGTCAGCAAAGCCGCTCCGCTCAAGCACGCTCTTGCCCCGCATCCTCCCTGATTTGCTCAGCTGAATCTGTTCCATCAGAGCATCGAGCGTAAGCGTCGAGCAGGTCTCCAGCGGAACCCGGACCTTGCCTTCCGCAATCAATCCATCAACCCGGTCGAGCAGTCTATGAGAGGCGCGAAGAAACACCAGCACATACCGGATGCGGTCGCCAAACAGAGACCGGAGCTTTCGGAACACGACCGAACATGTAAGTGTGATCGCCGAGCGCACCGTGACGGGACCGTCCTCGTCCCGCGAGATCGTGACAAAGCGCCCACCTTTGGCTAAAATCTCTCGCGCCATCAGCCACTGTTCCCGACCTCCAACACAATCGATCACAACCTCGATCGATCGTGGCGCGAGCGCATCGGGGAGCGCGCGCTTCCTATAGTCCACACTCTCGTCAGCCCCAAGAGTGCGAACCCACTCCTCGTTTCTTCCACTACATACCGCAACGACGTGCGCCGCCCCGAGCGCCTTGCTCATCTGAACGGCATAGCTCCCCACGCCGCCCGAAGCACCAATCACACATACCTTGCTGCCCGTCGTAACCCCTCCCTTTTCGAGCGCAAGCAGCGCCGTCTGACCTGCTAACGGAACAGCTGCCGCCTCGGCGAAAGTGAGCAGCTCCGGCTTGTGACTGACAAGCTCCTCCTCCACATTCACGTACTGAGAAGCTCCGCCGCCATCTCGTTCGTTATCGGCATGCACCGCATCGCCGACCTTGAAACGCCGCACCTTCGCACCGACGCTGACCACAACTCCCGCGATGTCAAAGAGCGGCACAAAGGGGAATTTTCGAGGAGCGATCAGCCGTCGATTGCCCTCGATCATCTGCCAGTCGATCGGGTTGAGAGAGGCCGCACGGACCTCGATCTGCACCTGAGTCGCAAGCGGCTCGACGCGTGGATAAGAGCTCGTCACAGCAAGAACACTCTCCGCTGCCCCGTACCTCAGCTGCGTAATGGCCTGTTGTTTTTCAGAGATTTCCATACCATCTAGCTTGGAGGTTCAAGTATGGTTTAAGGTCAAGTATGACCATCGGAATGGTAAGCAAGGCGACGGGTCTAAGCACGTCATGCCTTCGCTTCTACGAAGGCGAAAAGCTCATCACAGCCGCGCGCGGCCAGAACGGCTATCGCATCTACCCGCCCGAAACGATCGATCGTCTGCGGTTCATCGAAGGCGCAAAAAAGCTGGGCTTCACCCTCGAAGAGATCCGACAGGCCAACCTGGCAGCGACGCCTCCCCACCTTCCGAACCACGCAATCCTGACCATCTTGCAGACCAAGTTGCACAACGTCGAACAACATCTCGCCGAGACTCGGCAACGCCGTGACCAACTACGAAGACTCATCCGACGGATGGAGACCTGCCAGCCAAAGCAAAGACTGGAGACGTCATGAACGGGCTTTGGCACGGTTTTCAAGGATGACTTGCTTGTTTTCTGCCGCCCAGAGGTGAAGTGGAACGAGCGCGCCCCGGAGCGTCATCCCCAATTCCGTCAACTCATAGTCCACGCGCGGTGGAACACTCGGGAAAAGAGTGCGGGTCACGATTCCGTCCGCTTCCAACCGCTTCAGAGTCAGCGTCAGCATGCGCTGCGAGATGCCGCTCACGCGTCGCTGGAGCTCGTTGTAGCGCAGCTGCCCTCTGGAGAGCGCACCCACGACGAGGATGGTCCACTTATCGCCGACGCTCATCACCACTTCAGCAAGTCCTTTGCAGTCCGCGGGACCAAGCGCCTCCGTAGGAACAAATTTGTTCGTTTCGCTCAAAAAAGTGCCTTCTTGTGGGGATTTTGCATGCATTCCATACTAGAGCTACGAACACAATGTTCGGACTCGCAAACGCTGTATTTATTTCGCGAGCACATAGGAGGACACCGAAATGCACACCACATCTAGCACCGCCACACACTTTCCGACGCAAGCCCTGACGCTGGACTCCGCTAGCAAGGCACTGCGGCGAAACAAGATCATCTACTGGGCTTTAACGCTGCTGATGTTTGTTCCCGGCACCCTGGGAGCCTTCGCGGAAGCCTTCACCAGTGGTCCGGCAAGCATCGTGAAGATCATGCTCGCGCTCGGCTTCCCGTTGTACCTGATGAAGATCCTGGGCGTGTTCAAAATCCTGGGCGGCATTGCGATTCTGACGGGCAAGCTGCCCCGGATGAAGGAATGGGCCTATGCCGGCTTCTCCATCGAGTTTCTGGGTGCGACGGCGGCGCACGTCATCACGGGTGACCGCGTGTACGCTCTGTTCCCATTCTCGTTCTTCATCGTCCTCATAGCCGCCTACGTCCTGTGGCACAAGACGGCTGCGACACCCCTGCCGTTTGAGCAAGGCGATGTGCGCGCGTAAACCTAGCAGGTCTGCAACGTGCGGCAGAAAAGCAGCGCACGTAAAACACGAACGCCACAGAGAGCCAGTTTCGCTCTCAGCAAGACAGACGAAAGGAAACAACGTATGCCGAAGCTCCTGATCGTAAAAGCAAGCCCACGTGGGGAGTACTCCATCTCCCGGAACCTGGCCACGAAGTTCGTCGCGGATTGGAAGACCGCACACCCTGGAGGTGAGGTCGTCGAGCGTGATCTCGCCAAGATGGATCTGCCCTACGTGAACCTGCCGTGGCTGGGCGCGAGCCTGACGCCGATTGAAGCGCACACCGCTGATATGAAGGACGTTCTGACCCTTTCAAATGAGCTCGTCGACGAACTGCTCGCGGCAGACCACATCGCCATCAGCACGCCGGTGTACAACTACAACATCCCGGCCAACTTGAAATCCTGGGTGGACCATATCGTCCGCAAAGGCCGCACGCTCGGGCTCACCGGCGAAGGCCTGGTGCAAGGCAAAAAGTGCACTGTCCTGATGGCCTCGGGCGGTGTCTACACGGAAGGTTCGCCGATCCGCGATCGCGATATCGCGACGGTGTACCTGCGTCTGATTCTCAAGGTCATCGGCATCGAAGATGTGACGTTCGTCGCGGCCGGCGGCAGCAAAGTAGTCGACATGGGTCAACAATCCCGTGAGGACTTCCTCGCTCCCTTTCAACCTGCGCTCTCTGCGGCAGCGCAGGCGTAACCGCACCGGCAAGCGCTCCGGGAGGAGCAAGATGGCGACCTTATCTCTGAATCATGTTGCTCAACCTCTTCTAGAGTCGGCGAGCGTCGGCGCGGCGGAGCTGATTGTGTCCGATCTCCGGCGCTCGCTGGACTTCTATGCCGGTGTAATCGGACTTGATGTTCTGTCAGAAACGACAACATCCGCGCAGCTGGGCGTAGCCGCGGATCAGACCGCGCTGTTTGAGTTGAAACAAAGGCCGGGTGTTCACCCACTGAAGGGCAAGCGCCTCGGCCTGTACCACACGGCTCTTCTGCTGCCGTCCAGGTCCGCGCTGGCCAGCTTTGCGGACCATCTCTACCAATCCGGTACCCGTGCGGGTAGCAGCAATCACCTCGTAAGTGAGGCCTTCTACCTGACCGACCCGGATGGGCTGGAGATCGAGGTCTATGCAGACCGCGACCGCTCCCAATGGCCGTGGCGAGGAAGCGAACTGGATGCGGCGGTGTTGCCGCTCGATTGGCGTGACCTGCTTGCGACGCCGCACAGACCTTGGGCCGGCGTGCCGAGTGGAACCACCATGGGTCACATTCATCTGTATGTCGGCGACCTGGAAAAAGCCGACCGGCTTTATCGGGCCGGGCTGGGCATGAATCTACGGACGCGCAGCATCCCCGGCGCGCTTTTCCTCGCGTCTGGCGACTACCACCACCATGTGGGATTAAACACCTGGGCCGGCCATGTACCCCCAGCTTCAAAGACTGATCCTCGTCTCTCGCGATGGCAATTGCAGCTGCCACACGAGCACGTTTCAGCGGCGATGGAGCAGATGTCCGCCTCCGGTTGGCAGCTCGGAACGGATCAGACTTTTGTGGATCCATGGGGCATCGCTCTGCAACTTGTCAGCAAGCAATGAATGCACCCATTCGATCTCCAGTGCTCTCTCCGCTCTCTTCCGGGCTCGCTCGGCGATAGCTCCGGAGCAAACATCCACTCGATCTGCGCTCAACATTGCACCAAACTAACGTTCATTTGCGATCAAGCGTTGCATATTAGAAAGGACATTGTTCTGAGAATAGGGCGCTCTACTCCACTGCGAACGTGTTGTAGCCTAGCTTCTTCAAACAGCGGAGATGATGCTGTGCCCGCTCTTGGTCTCGACTGCTTTCAGGTGCGAGAGCATCCTCTCGATAGGGTCGTTTTGCAGATAGAACCGCGTAGATGGTCTTGAGGAGCGTATGTCCGAGAGCCACGATGGCGCGTTTGTTGCCGCAGCGAGCCTTGAGAGCGTGATAACGAGATTGCAGTCGTGATCCCTTACGGTTGGTCGCAGCCCAAGCACTTTGTGTCAGCGTGGTTTTGAGCCAGACGTTACCCCGATTGGTACGGACGCTCTTCTTGACACCCGCACTCTCGTGATTGGCCGGACAGAGCCCGGCCCACGAGCTGAGTTGTGCAGATGTAGGAAACTGTTGCATGTCAGCGCCGACCTCGGCGAGGATGCTGGCTGCGGACTCTTCCTTGATCCCTGGAATACTCTGGAGCAGTTGGAACGCTTCGGCAAGAGCTGGGTCTTCCATCCGCCGACGAATCTCTCGGTTTAGCGCCTCGACCTCTTCTTCAAGAAAGTCAAGGTGACGAAGCGCATGCCGGATGAGGAATCGCTGATGGTCACTCAGTCGGTGACCGGCGACAGAAGCAGCAAGCTGAGGGATCTTCTCACGTGCCTTCTTCTTGGCCAGATCAGCGATCTGTTCCGCAGACAACTGACCTTCGAGGAGCGCCGCCAGCATCAGTCGGCCCGAGACGCAGAAGACATCGGACAGCACGTCCCCGAGCTTGACGTTCGCATCCTCAAGCACCTTCTGAACCCGATTGCGTTCCCTGGAGTTCTCCCCAATCAGCTGCCGGCGTCGTCGCGTGAGGTCTCTTAACTCTCGAATCGCTAGCGGCGGGATGAAGCTGGGCCGGATCATCCCGTGACGAAGCAGATGGGCCAGCCACCGGCTGTCGTTCGGATCGGTCTTGTGTCCACGTCTATTTTGAACGTCCGCAGCGTTCGCCAGGATCACGCGGACGTGAGCCTCAAGCAGGTTGAAGACCGGCTTCCAGTAGCTTCCGGTACTCTCCATGACCGCGTGGGTACAACCCTCCGCGACCAGCCATTCAGCCAGCCTTTGAAGCTCGCTGACGATCGTGCCGAACTTCTTGATCTGTGTACGGGGCTCGTCTTTCGCCCCGCCGGCCATAACGCACACCACGACGAACTTCTTGCCAACATCGATGCCGGCGCATCGCTCCAGAATCGCTTCAATCATCTGCTCCTCCAATGCGGACAAGCAGCCGGCGGCAAGTTGGGCATATTGTTCTACGGGCTCGAAAAGAGCACCAGTCAGGTGTGCGTGAGCCGCCGGAGGGTCAGATTATCATTCGGGGTCAGACCACCAGTAAGTCCGCGACCCTTTACCTGTTCGCACCCACAGTCTCCACCGCACCGACGTTTGGGTCAAGAGAGCCCTTCTCATCCTCAGGTGTGGCCGCTCGCGGCCATTCGCGATTGTTCTGATCAAGCTCACAATCGTTCTTACCCGTCGGGCCGACCTTACCCATGAGCAATTTGTGGCTTACTGGACAGAAAAACACACCCCAAAGATCGCGAGCATGCCGAACACCGCCGCCGTGGCGAAGAGGTACGTTCAACTGCTGCCGACCGGTGAAAGCATCCCAGGTTTGAATCAGCTGCCGGGCGACGCGATTGCAGAGGTCTGGGTTGAGAGCCTCGATGACGCGAAAACGCTCTTCATGTCCGAGCAGTACCAGAACGTCGTCGGAAAAGATGAGGAGAACTTCCTTGACCGTTCAAAGACGCAATTCTTCATCGCAACCGAGCGTGTGATCGTTGGATAAGAACACACGCCCCGCCCCCAATACCCCGGTCGCGGAGCATCCCGCTGTTCGCTCGAGGTATCCCGTCCTGGCCTGCGCCGTCCTAGCCTGCGCCGTCCTCGGCGGCGCAGGTGTGGGATGTTCAGCTTCGCGCGCTCACGCAGAAAGGGGCTGACTTGCGGAGATCAAGATAGCCGCACCTACACGGCTTAGGTGGTGGAGCTTAGAGGTACCTGAAAGAGAAATTCCTTTTTGCAGGAGAAGATGCTTCAGTTTGGCTGGCTGCTCAAGCCTGGTGACTCATTTGCGGATCCATGGGGCATCGCGCTGCGGTTGCGCCCCAAAACACAACGCGCAGCTGAGACGACAGTGTCAGCGTCGTGCCGTCAGGAACGCCAAGTCGCATTCTCGTCAGCAATCTCGATTTTTCGTCCCCCTATCCCGCCCGGATCACCGGACCGCCCTCTCCGCCGCGCCCCACCGTGCGCACGCACTCCCCCGGACAAGCCTCGTCGAAAAGACAGTCGAGGCCATCTCAACTCCCACCGCCCATCCCGTATCCTCCTAATAGCGGAGCTTCCGCCCCTGAGGTAGGCCATGCCGACGCCCGAGGTCGTCCACACCAACACCGGCCCAAGCACCGGCCCAAACACCGGTCCAGACCTCTACGCCGCCCGCATGCGCGAAGCCCGCGATACCTTCGACCACCACGGCTCCGGCGCCGACTTCGTCCACGCCCGCACCTCCGCCGTCGACGACCTCCTGCTCGACCTCTGGCGCCAGACCTCGATCGCCTTCCCCAACCTCAACCACGCCGCCCTCGTCGCCACCGGTGGCTACGGCCGCCGGCAGCTCTGCCCCTACTCCGACATCGACCTCCTCTTTCTCCTCGGCCCCCGCACGGCCGAGAAAGACCTCAAAGATCCCATCCGCTCCCTCACCCAGACCCTCTGGGACACCGGCCTGCGCGTCTCCCCCATCACCCGCCGCATCTCCGAGTGCGACCGCTTTCAACCCGAAAACACCGAGTTCACCCTGTCCTTGCTCGATCAGCGATACCTTGCCGGCAACGCCGATCTCCATCGCGAACTCGCCGGAAAATCCCTCCCCAAGCTCCTCAAGGCCGACAGCAAAGCCATCCTCGGCCGCCTCCTCGAGATCACCCAAAACCGCCACGCCCGCTACGGCGACACCCTCTTCCACCTCGAACCCAACATCAAGGAGTGCCCCGGCGGCCTCCGCGACGCGCAACTCTGCCACTGGATCGACACCCTCGATCGCATCTCCGCCGCCCCCGCCCCCAAACCCGCAAAACAGGGCAGGGAAGACCTCCCTCGAACCTCCACCGCAACCTCCACCCCGCCCAACCCAACCTTCGAAGACATCGAATTCCACGAGGCCGAAGAGTTCCTCCTCCAGCTCCGCTGCTTTCTCCACCTCCGCCACGAGCGCGACGACAACACCCTCGACTGGAAGGCCCAGGACGACGCCGCCCGGCAAAGCATCGGCCTCCCCAACTCCCCTCTCAACGCCGGCCCCGTCGACACCGCCTACTGGATGCGCGTCTACTTCCGCCATGCCCGCGTCGTCAGCCGCCGCGCCGCGCAGCGCCTCGACGAACTCACACCGCCCCCCACCAAACCCCTCCTCGGCAAACCCGCCCTCCTCACCTCCTGGCGACGCCGCCGTTCCGGGCAGGAGATCGACCCCACCTCCAATCCGCCCAGCACCATCGGTTTCCGCATCCAGGCCGGCCGCATCTCGATCGATCCCCTCACGCCAACCTCCGGCCCAACCTCCGGCCCAAACCCCGAACAAGACCCCGCGGAAGACCCCGAAATCGTCCTGAACCTCTTCGCCACCCTCGCCCAAACCGGCCCCGACCCCGGCCTCCAACTCGACCGCAACACCGAGACCCGCATCTCCGAAGCCCTGCCCGCCCTCTCCGCCCACATCGAGGACGGCCCCGCCCTCTGGCGCCATCTCCGCCTCATCCTCCTCGGCCGTCACGCCGGCCGCGCCCTCCGCCTCATGCACGCCATCGGCCTGCTCGACCTCCTCCTCCCCGAGTTCCACGGCATCGACGCCCTCGTCATCCGCGACAGCTACCACCGCTACACCGTCGACGAACACACCTTTGTCCTCATCGACACGCTCCACAGCCTCGCCGACCCCGCACCCTCCCCAACCAGCCTCCAGGCCGGCTCCCTCCCCGACTGGACCGCCCGCTTCCACCCTCTCCTCCACGATCTCCACCACCCCGACCTCCTCTACCTCGCCGCCCTCCTCCACGACACCGGCAAAGCCCGCCGCTCCGGAGACCACGCCCAGGAAAGCGTCCGCCTCACCGCACAGGTCCTCGCCCGCCTCCAGATGGATCCCTACGAATCCGCCCTCGTCACCGACCTCATCGCCCACCACCTCGAAATGTCCGCCGCCCTCCGCCGCGACATCTTCGACGCCGAAACCGTCCAGACCTTTGCCGCCAAAATCGGCACCCCCGAAGCCCTCCGCATGCTCACCCTCTTCACCTACGCCGACCTCAACGCCGTCCACCCGGACGCCCTCACCCCATGGAAGGCCGAAAATCTCTGGCGCCTCTACATCGCCGCCGCCAACGCCCTCGACCGCTCCGTCGACGAGGATCGCGTCGGCTCCCGCGCCACCGACCTCATCGACCGCGTCGCCGCCACCCTCCCCAACGAGCGCCTCTCGATCGGCCGCTTCCTCGAAGGCTTCCCCGAGCGCTACGTCCGCACCCACTCCCCCGCCGAGGTCCAGACCCACTTCCTCATGAGCCAGAAGCTCACCACCGACCCCGTCCAACTCAGCTTCGAACCCGCTCCGCACCTCAGCCAACTCAACCTCGTCACCCGCGATCGACCGCTCCTCTTCGCCAACATCGCCGGCGTCCTCGCCGCCTGGGGCATGAACATCGTCTCCGCCGAAGCCTTCTCCAACCGCGTCGGCACCGTCGTCGACACCTTCCGCTTCACCGACCCCTTCCGCACCCTCGAGATGAACCTCTCCGAGCACAAACGCTTCGTGGAGACCATTCACGACGTCCTCCTCGGCGCCGTCTCGCTCGACAAACTCCTCAGCGGCCGCAAACGCACACGCCGACCCCCCACCAAGATCAACGTGGAGACCAGCATCACCTTCAACCAGACCGCATCCACCCACTCCACCCTGCTCGAAGTCACCGCCCAGGACACCCCCGGCCTCCTCCACGCCCTGTCCCTCGCCCTCAGCAACCACGACGCCAACATCGAAGTCGCCCTCATCGACACCGAAGGCGAAACCGCGATCGACGTCTTCTACCTCACCCAAGCCGGCGAAAAACTCGAAACCGCCCAAACCGCCACGCTCCACGCCGCCCTCGTCGCCGCCATCCAAGCCAACGCCCACTAAACAAACTCATAACTCAATACTCACTACTCATAACTCGCCAATTAAACCGTCGCCCGTCAGCTCCCCACCAACCACGGACGCGATTTATACTCAACGTATGCCAGCAACCGAGCCATCTGCTCCCAACACCAGCAACGGTCGACCCGTCCCACCGGAGAATCACGATCGCCGCTTCTTCGGCACGCTCGACTCGTTCGCCAAAAATCAAACCAAGGTCAGCGAGGTCAGCTGGGGCTACGACCAGCCCGAAGGCATCGTCCTCGCCTCCCTCGACGCGGCCATCAACTGGGTCCGCAAAAACTCCGTCTGGCCCATGACCTTTGGCCTCGCCTGCTGCGCCATCGAAATGATGTCCATGGGCGGATCGCGCTACGACATCGCCCGCTTCGGCGCCGAAGTCTTTCGCCCGTCGCCCCGGCAAAGCGACCTCATGATCATCGCCGGCCGCGTCTCGCAAAAAATGGCCCCCGTCATCCGCCGCCTCTACGAGCAAATGCCCGAACCCAAATGGGTCATCTCCATGGGCGCCTGCGCTACCTCGGGCGGCGTCTTCAACAACTACGCCCTCCTCCAGGGCGTCAACCAGATCATCCCCGTCGACATCTACGTCCCCGGCTGCCCGCCACGCCCGGAGCAGCTCCTGTACGCCATCACCCTGCTTCAGGAAAAGATCCAGCACGAACGCGGATCCGTTCGCAGAACCTTCAACCTCAGCTAAACCAGAACCTCCGACACGGGCAAAAATGTCAGGCCTAGGGAACCCCTGATCAAGCCCCTTTCACCAGCGTTCCCGGTACAAAAGTGCGCCTTTCGTTACTCGGGAGGTTCACCTTTTGCAGAACTTTGCCGATAACAGCTACAGTGAGGTTCGAACGTTTGCAACTGTTTGCACGAAAGTCTCATTAAATTCTGCAACTGCATTAGACTTGAGGGAATCATAATCACTCGAACGAAGCCACATTTGTGCAAGCTCGTGACGCAAAATATCAGTTTCAATTTTTGGAGGAGTCGAATGGATCATCGCCCGAATCATCGTTTAGGCCGGCTTGTACTGGCTGCATGTGCAGTCAGTCTCGGCGCAGCCAGCCTGAGTGCACAGGACACGCCCAGCACATCAGCCCCCGCAGGGCAACCACCATCCGCTCCCGCAGGGTCAACCCCCTCCGCTCCCACCGGTCCAAACCCGTCCCGCATCGATATCTTCACCGGATACTCCTACTTCGGCGCGCACGGACAGGTAAAGCCCGCCGGCATCAACTACTCTTCGATCGACTACGGCGCGGCCGGAAGCGGAGCCTTCTACTTCAATAAGTATGTCGGCGGCGAGATCCTCATCACCGCCCATCCGGATGGCAACAACGACGGCATCTACACCGGTTCCGCCGGCCCCATCTTCCGCGCTCCCATGCAAAACTTCACCGTCTTCGCCCACGCCCTCGGCGGCGCCGCGCGCATCGGCGGTCCAAACAACTCAGGCGTCCCCTTCTACCACGAGCCCTATACCTGGGGACCGTCCGTCGCCGTCGGCGGCGGCATGGACTACGACCTGCCCTTCCTGAACAACCTGTTCTCCATCCGGCTCTTTGAGGCAGACTACCGCTACATCCACGCCGACTTCGGTCCCGCCACCACCGTTCCCACCCCCGGCGTCCTCGGCGGACGCACCAATATGTCGTCAGTAGAACTCTCCGCCGGCATCGTGACGCACTTCGGCCACATCATCCCGCCGCCGCCGGTCACCCTCACCTGCGTCGCTTCGCCGACCACAGGCTACCCCGGTGACCCCATCACCATCACCGGAACCGCCCTCAACCTCAACCCCAAAAAGACCGCTAACTACACCTGGACCACCGACGCGGCCGGCGGGACCATCACCGGAACCTCCAACGTCGCCAACATCGACACCCACAGCGCGACCCCAGGCTCCTACAACGCCAAGGGTCACGTCTCCGAGGGCAACAAGCCCGGCCAGATGGCCGATTGCGCCGCCCCGTACACGGTCAAGCAGTTCGAACCGCCGACCATCTCCTGCTCGGCTAACCCCTCGACCGTCAACCCCGGCGACTCCTCCACCATCACCGCCCAAGGCGTCAGCCCCCAGAACCGTCCTCTGACCTACAGCTATAGCTCGACCTCCGGCTCGGTCTCAGGCAACACCTCCACCGCAACCCTCACCACCGCCGGCGCGGCGCCCGGAACCATCACGGTCACCTGCAACGTCGTCGACGACAAGGGTCAGACAGCGTCCAGCACCACCAGCGTAACGGTGAATGCACCGGTAGCCGTGAAGGTCGTGGAAGCTCGCCAACTCTGCTCCCTCAACTTCGCCGTCGACAAGCGCCGTCCAGCTCGTGTCGATAACACAGACCGGGCATGCCTCGACGACGTAGCGCTCGAATTGCAGCGTTCTACCGATGCGAAGCTTGCCATCGTCGGCAACGCTACGTCCACCGAGAAGAATGGAACCACTCTCGCCGCGGAACGCGCTGTCAACGCCAAGGCCTACCTCGTCGGAGACAAGGGCATCGATGCTTCCCGCATCTCGGTCTACACCGGGAATCAGAGCGGTCCGGCAGTCACCGATACCGAAATCCTCCCCGGCGCAACCTTTGACACCACGAGCATCGTCGTGGTCGATGAGACAACCATCCACGCTCAGCCCCGCAACGCCCGGGCCGGTCGCTCCAAGCACGGCCGTCACCACCACCGCGGCAAAAAGGCAGCGCAGTAAACCGCGCCTCCTCACAGCAGGGAAAAGGCTGACTGGATCTTCCAGTCAGCCTTTCCTTTGCTCCATCCTCAAATCGTTCCCACCCACTCCAAAGGCAGCGTTGAAACCTAGATCCACAATGACGTCCCCGCATCAGAACGGGATGCAGCGATCCCTCCGGTTCGCCCTTCTCGCCTCCCTGTTCCTGCTTCTCGGATCCGCCCTGCCCGCATCCGCGGCCGCCCCCTGGATCCCCTTCGGCCCCTTCGGCGGCGACGCCCGCTCCTTCGCCGTCGACCCCAAAGACCACGCACACATCTATCTCGGCACCGCCAACGGCTGGATCTACCAGTCCCACAACGGCGGCGAGCGATGGGAGCGTCTCGCCCAGATCGGCAAACGCGACGACCTCGTCCTCGACCACATCGTCGTCGATCGCGCCGACCCCAAACGCCTCCTCGTCGGCGTCTGGGCGCTCGGCAGCGTCGACGGCGGCCTCTATCTCTCAACCGACGCCGGCCACACCTGGAAACCCGTCCCCGACCTCCAGGGCCAGTCCGTCCGCGCCCTCTCGTCCGCCCCCTCCGATCCCAACGTCATCGTCGCCGGCACCGTCGAGGGCGTCTTCCGATCCACCGACGCCGGCGCGCACTGGAAGCTCATCAGCCCCGAAGACTCGCCCACCATCCACGGCGTCGAGTCCGTCGCCATCGACCCCAGCAACCCCGGGGTCATCTACGCCGGCACCTGGCACCTCCCCTGGAAGACCGGCGACAGCGGCGAACACTGGAACAACATCAAGGAAGGCATCATCGACGACTCCGACGTCTTCTCCATCATCGTCGACCCCAAAGACCCCTCCGTCGTCTACGCCAGCGCCTGCTCCGGCATCTACAAAAGCGACGACGCCGGCGACCTGTTCCACAAAATCCAGGGCATCCCGTCCACCGCCCGCCGCACCCGCGTCCTCGCCCAAGACCCCCAGCAGCTCAACGTCGTCTACGCCGGCACCACAGAAGGCCTCTTCCGCACCGAAGACTCCGGCAAATCCTGGACCCGCACCACCGGCCCCGAAATCATCGTCAACGACGTCTACATCGACCCCGCCGACTCCAATCACATCCTCCTCGCCACCGACCGCGGCGGCGTCCTAGCCAGCCACGACGCCGGCACCACCTTCGCGCCCTCCAACGACGGCTTCGCCGCCCGCCAGATCACCGGCTACGTCGCCGACCCAGACAACAAAACCATCTACGTCTCCGTCGTCAACGACAAGCAATGGGGAGGCGTCTTCCTCAGCGACAACGGCGGCCTCACATGGACGCAACAGAGCGCCGGCCTCGAAGGTCGCGACGTCTTCTCGCTCGGCCGCGCCCCCGACGGCACCGTCCTCGCCGGAACCAACCACGGCATCTTCCGCCTCTCCGACAGCACCTGGACCCGCGCCGACGTCGCCCTCCATCCCCCCCTCCAAACTCCCG
>CAXTYQ010000092.1:0-13877 GCA_964248505.1 uncultured Acidobacteriaceae bacterium | reverse complement strand
TCGACGGGGGCGCGATCGACGGGGGCCCGATCGACCGGGGCGCCGGGACCCGCGTTGCGCGCCACCATCTTCAATCCGGCAAAGTTGTCTCCCGCCGATCTGATTGACTTCTGCGGGTCTTGCCACCGAACCTTTTCCGACGCCACCATCGCCACGGCCGGCATCACGACCTCCGCTGTTGTGCGCTTTCAGCCGTACCGTCTCGAGGAGAGCAAGTGCTGGCGCGCGACCGAAGACGAGCGTCTGACGTGCGTGGCCTGCCACAATCCACACGAGGCGCTGGACCGTGACCCGGCCAGCTACGACCGGAAGTGCGTCAGCTGCCATCAGGCCCCGAGCGGCGCCGCGCACCTTGCCGCAGCACCCCGGGCCTCAGCATCCCAGGCCTCAGCACCCCAGGCCTCAGCACCGCGGGCCGCGGTCTGCCCCAAGGCGACAGGCCAGTGCACCACCTGCCATATGCCCAAGGTGAAAGTTCCCAGCATGCACGGCGACTTTACCGACCACGACATCCGGATCGTCCGTCCCGGTGAAGCGATGCCGAGTTGAGCGTGGAACGAAAATTCAGGCGGTCTATCTGGTCATTCTCATCGTCATCGGCGAGGCGATGTCTGCGGCCGATTCTGTGCGGCGCTCTGATGTTGCCGATGACTTACCGCGCCCAACCGCAGGCTGCCGGGGCAGCAACCGCCGGCAACGCCGAGACTGGGAGGCCGCCGTCCGTGCCCGTCCCGGTCGCGCCGATCACATTTGAAGAGGTCGCGCATCGCGCCGGTCTCAACTTTCAGCTCAACAGCAACGTGACCCCGCAACGATATTCGATCGAAACCATGGCCGGTGGTGTCGCGGCCTTCGACTACGACAACGACGGCTTGCTTGATCTGTTTTTTACCAACGGCGCAGCCATCCCGTCGCTCGAAAAAACCGGACCGCAGTACTGGAATCGGCTGTACCACAACAACGGCAACGGCACCTTCACCGACGTGACCGAAAAGGCCGGCGTGCAGGGCGTGGGCTACTCGATGGGCGTCGCCGCGGGAGACTACGACAATGACGGCTTCGTGGACCTCTACGTCACCGGCGTCAATCGCAACCAGATGCTCCACAACAACGGCGATGGGACGTTTACCGACGTCACCGCCAAGGCAGGCGTCGCCGGCAATCTGCCCGACAAACGCAAGGGATGGTCCGTAACGGCGGGCTGGTTCGACTACAACAACGACGGCCGGCTGGACCTGCTGGTGGTCAACTATCTCGACTACAACCTGAAGACGGTGGCGCTTTGCAGCACGCGAAAGCTCGCGACCTACTGCTCCCCGGACGACTTCCAGGGCCTGCCGAATATCCTGTACCGCAACAACGGCAACGGAACCTTTACCGACGTTTCGGCGGAGTCGCACATCGCCGACTATGTGGGCAAGGGCATGGGCGTGGCGTTTGCGGATTACAACAACGACGGCCACACCGACATCTTCGTCTCGAACGACACCTTTCCCAACTTCCTTTTGCGCAACAACGGCGACGGCACCTTTACCGACGAGGCGACCGAGGCCGGCGTCGCCTACAAGGAGAACGGCAAAGCCGTCGCGGGCATGGGCGCCGAGTTCCGGGACATGGACAACGACGGCAAGCCCGACATCTTTCACACGGCGATGTTTGGCGACACGTTTCCGCTCTACCAGAATCTCGGCAACGGGCAGTTTCAGGAGGTCACCGGTGTCGCCGGCCTGGCTGGTCCCACGAGCAAATTGACGGGCTGGGGCGCGGGCGCCTACGACTTCGACAACGATGGTTGGAAGGATCTTTTTACGGCCAACGCCGCCATCCTCGACAACGAGATGGAGGTCGAGCACCGGCCGTTTCCCTTGCCGGACAGCGTGTATCGCCGCGAAGATCCGCTGCGCTTTCGCGATGTGAGTCTCACGGCCGGACCCGCGTTTCGCACATCCGCGCCGCATCGTGGAGCAGCGTTCGGCGACCTCGTCAACAACGGCAACATCGACGCCGTGGTCACAGTTCTGAACGGAGCTCCGCAGCTGCTGATGAACACGACTGGAGCGGAGCTTGCACCGGCGAAACGGAACCACTGGATTCTGCTGAAGCTCGTCGGCGTCGCCGACAATCGCGATGGCCTGGGCACACGCGTCAAAGTAACGACCGCGCACGGCAGCCAGTACAACGCAGCCACCACGGCGGTCGGATACAACTCGTCGAGCGACAAGCGCGTGCACTTCGGTCTGGGCGATGCCGCCGTGATCGACACGATCGAACTCTGGTGGCCGACCGGCGTCCACCAGATGCTGACCGGCGTGAAGTCTGACCAGGTGCTGACCATCACGGAAGCTGCGACGCACGCGGAGGTGAAGTGAGGACGGAGCTCGCCGCCGGGCCGCGTCATGGATGTTCGATTCGGGTCACGGATGTTCAATTCGCTGGATCACGGATGTTCAATTCGCTGGATCACGGCTGTCTCGCCGTGGCTCTCTAGCAGCTCCATCAGGCTCGCCATCACCTCCGGCTGCCGGCGGGCGTAGGCGGCGAGCGACTCGGCCGTGATGTCCGCCGCCGAGGTGTTGCCGACCCGAAAATACGCGTCGGTCAGCATGTAGAGGAAGCGCGGCATACTCGTCTTCGATCGCACAAACAGCGCGATCGCCTCGTTCCATCTCGCCTGCCGGTACCGCACCTCGCCAAGCTGTGCGAGCGCCAGCGGATGGTTGGCGTCGATCTTCAGCTCGTCCTCAAACTGCTGTGCCGCCGCCTCCAGATCGTTCTGCTGCAGCGCCAGGATGCCGAGGTAGGTGTGGACTCCCTTGCAGTGCGGGTCGATTTGCAACGCACGATCGAGCGCCTGCTTCGCCTTTGCGTCATCGCCCATCGACAGGTACGTCGCGCCCACCGCCTCGTACGGCGTTCCAGGGGACGGCGCAGGTTCGCGGTCCGCGCGCCTATACAGATCGAGCGCCTCGTTCTCCTGTCCGGCGGCCAGAAGTTTGGTGGCCTGCTCGCGCAGCTCGGTCTGTTGCTGCTCCTGCGCCTTTGGCAGAGCAAACGAGATCTCCTGCAGCATTCTCTGGTGCAGCGCAGCCTCGTGCTTCGCCTCCGCCGTATTGCCGAGAGCCGCATACGCGCGCGAAAGAAAGAAGTGCGCCAGCGGCTGCGTCGGGTCCAGACTGAGCGCCTGATGGAGCGTTGCCACGGCCGCGTCGTCCTGGTGCAGCTCCAACTGGCAGTGGCCGAGCTGCAGCAACAGAGGAGCGTCCTTGGGCCGCGCCGCAAGGGCCCGCTGCAGGTTCGGTACAGCCTCGCTCCACTGCCCGAGCTTGATCTCGGCCGATCCCAGGAGCGCCCTGGTCTCGGCATCGGCCTGGAGACTGCTTCGGCCCCCGGCCTCGCTACTAGTTTGGGCCAGCTGCGCTTCTCGCTCGGCGTAGCGTACCGCCTGTTCGAGATCCTGGTTGTTGTAACTCGCGACCGCGAGATCGAAGTTGATCCGGGGCAGGGAGGGGTCAGACTTCTGCGCCTTCGCTAGCACAAGGAGCGCCTTGTCGTTGTCGCCGGTGCTGCACAGCAACTCGCCGAACTTCTGCTGAATCGGAGCGCTGGCGGGCGCAAGCTCCGTGGCGCGCCGAATCGCCTTCAACGCCTCCTCATCCTTGCCGGCATGGTGGTACGCCTGCGCGAGATAGTAGAAACCCTCCTCGTCGCGAGGCTCCAGCGCGGTGTACTTCGCGAGCCGCGCGACCGCCGGTTCCGTGTCGCCGCGCAACAGGTCCGCGAGCCCCACCTTGAACAGCAGATCAGGGTCAGACGGCGCGAGTTCGAACGCCGCGGCGTACTCCTTGGTAGCCGCCGCCGCATCTCCGGCCTCTTCGAGCAGCATCGCGTGGAGCTTCATCGCGGGAACGAAGTTGGGGTGCTCTCGCAGGATGGCGGATGTGCGCTCCATCGCACCCGCACGATCGCCATGCTCGGCCTGAGCCAGCGCCGCACGTACCTGCTGCGCAGCCGGCGATGCATTCCCAGAATGCTGCGCTCGCGCAGAGGGGCCGGCAAGCAGAGCGGACAGGAGCAGAGCAGACAGGAGCAGAAGCCGCGGGAGCGCTCGGTCAGCGATAGAGCCCATGCAAACAGGGTAGCGAAGGTCGCGCAACTTAGGGAAGCGGCCTCGACCCAGGCGAAAGCCGATCTCGGTTGGGGACAAAAAAAACGGACGGCGAGAATCGCCGTCCGTCGGTTGCGTTGCGGGTTGGAGGTTAGAACTGCAGACGAAGTCCCCCTTGCAGATTGCGTCCGCCGACCGTGACTGAAGTGCTCTGTGCAGCGGAGGCGCTCGACGACGTGTACGGCTGACCTGGCAGCTGCCCTGTCGCTGCGCTCAGCTGACCGTTCGGGTTCGCAAAGCTCGGATGGTTCAAGGCATTCGTAGCATCCAGGCGAACTTGCAGCTTCACGTTTTCGTACAACGTGAATTGCTTACCCGCCGAGATGTTGGCATACTCCAGACCCGGACCATACACCGAGTTGCGCCGGACGTTGCCGAACGTCCCGTTAGCAGGGAGGGTAAAGGCACCCGGGTTGAAGACCTGGTTGATTGACTTCCCGCCCGCCGGGTAGATCGGATACCCGGAGTAGTTGACAAACGGCAGACTGCTGCTTCCCGGCTCCGCATTCGTATTCTGTCCGTTTGCGAAGATTGTGAACGGGTTGCCGCTCTGGAACTGCATCGTGCTCGAGACCTGGTAGCCGCCCAACAGAGCGTCCACCAGATAGTTCTGGTTGAAGAACCGCCGGCCATGTCCGATCGGCACCTCGAACACAACACGGCCCTTGAACGCGTTACGCACGTCGTAGTTGGAGTTGCTGTAGTTCGAGGGAGCGTCCGCATACTGGCGAGTTTGTGGGCCCGCGATGCTTCCGCGACCCGCGGAGTCCTGATCGTCCATGAAGTGCGACCAGGTATAGCTGAAGTCGAAGCTGAGACCCTGGGCTAGGCGCCGGTTGATCTCCGCCTGCATCGAGTTGTAGTTGGAGATAGCATCGTTGGTGCTCCCGATAATCTGAGAGTAGTTGGAGTTGGCACGCGCACTACTGCCAGCAGCCATGTTAGCGATGGAAACCTGATTCAGATCCGTCGGGAAGTTCAGATGGTACCCGTGGCTCCCGACGTACGACATGTTGAACACCATGTTGGTTCCCAGGGTCTGCTGAATCCCGAGGTTGTACTGGTAGATCTCCGGGTCCGGGGTGTCGTATTCGGTGTAGTTCGCATTCTGCCCGTTGAAACGAGTAGGACTGGTGCCCGGGGTTGCAAAGGGAAGCGGCGCGCCGGTGAGATTTTCCGTTCCCGGACCGCTGAACTTGATGGCCGGAATCACACCCGCCGGAGTCACACCTGTTGGGTCGCTGTCGTAGTAGCTGCCCGAGGACGTCGTAACCTGACCAAGACCGCCTCCGTAGGTATCCACACTCAGGTTGTAGGCGTACATGCCGAAGCCGCCGCGGATCGTCATACTCGGAGTCGGAAGGTAGGAGAAGCCAACCCGCGGAAGAAAAGTGGTGTACTTATTCTTCTCGAGGTTATATCGGCCGTTGGCGTGGGTCACACCAAACCAGTAGGCGCCCAGGGTGTTGTTAGCGGGATTGAGGACTGTGGGATCGTAGCTGCCCACATCGCCTTTCACCTCGCTGATGCCGAGCCGCATTTGGTAGCGCAAGCCGAGGTTGAGGGTCAGGTTCGGTCGGATTTTGAAGTCATCCTGGACGAACACCTGGGGATTCTTGAGGCGAGCACCGTATTCGGTGCCAACGGTGGCGCTCCACTGCTCCGCATCGCCGAGCAGAAAGTCGGCGAACTCGACACCCGTGCCCGAGTCGGGATGCGCTACACCGTGGCTGTCGAGGCTCCAGTGCTGCGTGTATACACCGTTGAACACCATCGTTCCGGGTTGGATCTGGTTATAGTTTGTGTTGTCATTTCGGTAGATCCCGACCTCGCCGCCAAAGTGAAGGGAATGCTTGCCTTTGATCAACGTGACTACATCGGAGGGATCGAAGACGTTCTCTTTATAGACAAACTGGTTGCTAGTTGGCCCAATCCACGCATAGGAATAGTTCCGTTGGAACTGGACCGAGGGGATCTCGTCCGCCTTGGCGAACTGCCAGCCGAGTTTAGCCGGGTAGCCCTGGTTATGCGTGCCGTCGTAGAAGAAGTTTCCCTGATACGTGAATCCCATGCGCGCTTCGTTGATGAGATGGGGCGTGATTGTATAGACATCCGTAACTTGCAGATTCAACCTGGAAACATCCTGGATGCCTGTCCCGACGGGACCGAAGGAGAGTGTGGCGGGAGCCAGCGCGGGGGTGTCGCCCTGGGTCACAGACCCTGTCAGACGGTTCTTTTCGTTGAGGTTATAGTCGATCCGGCCGAAGTACCGCTTCTCCGGGGTTGACTGCGGCACCTGCGCGTAGAAATTGTGCTGCGTGATGCCGATGTTGTTGGTGATACCAGGCAGGAATTGTCCCCCAGCGATGTGGTTGGTAGGGGTCGGGAAGAAGCTCTCGAACTTCGCTGACACTGGATCAAACAGCGACGTAGGAATGCTGTTGGAACCGTACTCGCTGGCAAACGACTGGCGAATGGGATAATGATGGCCTGCGGAGTCGGTGGCGATCACCTGCGTCGTCGGGTCGTAGATCGTTTGCATGTTCGGAGCGGTAAACATACCGTTTAGGACGGCCACGGAAGGAACGTCATTGTACTGATTGGTGGCGCTGTGATTGATGATCTGGTCGTAATCGAAGAAGAAGAACGCCCGGTCGCGCAGGCCGGTGTGGGGTATGGCGATCGGTCCGCCGATGGACGCGCCGAAGTTGTTGTAGTGGAGTGACGAGAGGGTGTGGCCGATTCCCCCGAACTGGTAGCTGTTGGCGTTGAACGGGCTGGCCTGGTAAAACTCGTATGCCGAGCCGTGGAACTGGCTGGTTCCGCCCTTGGTGATCTGGTTGAAGATGATGCCGCCGATGCCGTACTGCGCCGAGAAGGCGGAGGTCGAGATCTGCACCTCCTGCACCGTCTCAAACACGTTCACGTCCGCGTTGGCGCTGGTGCCAAGCGTGACCGACGCGCCATCCGCCAGAACGTTGCTGTAAGGCAGGTTGCCGTTGGCCGAGATCTGCTGGCCCGGATTGACGCCTCCGGCGATACCCGACGATCCCGGGATCAGAATCGCGAAGTTTTCCCAGTTCTGACCGACGTTCGGCAGAGCCTGCATCGATCTCGCCTCCAGCGTCGTCTGTTGTGTGCCTGACTCGGTCTCGAGCAGAGGAATATCCGTGTTTACCACCACCTCTTGCGTGGTGCCACCCACCTGGAGCACGGCGTTGACCGTCGATGTGCCGACGGGGAGGGTGATCGACGAACGCTCAAACTTCCCGAAGCCCTCCCTCTCAAACGTCACCCGGTACGTTCCGACGACGATGGACGAGGTGTCGTAGAGCCCGTCTGAATTGGTCTGCAGGACCTTGGTTACGCCCGTGTTGACGTTTGTCACGGTCACGGTGGCGTCCGGGATCACCGCTCCCGTCGGGTCGGTAACCACGCCGCGGATGTCGCCGGAGTTGGTCGCCTGGCTAGACGCGGCGGATGGTAGAAGCAGGGATGCGGCACACAGCAAGGCTGCGCCGGCGGATCGAGCGAACTTCATAGAATTGCCTCCAAAGCAGATCGGGTACAGAACTCCGGTTAGTTCCCAGGACGCTTGTCTCTCAAGTTGAGCGTTTGTCTTGCAGTCCTGATCGGAGCAGAAGCGATTTTTATTGAGCGCACCAACCGTTGTCAAGCCCTCGCTCGGCCTTTGTCCCAAGCTAGGAACGGGTCTCTGCGCTAAAAACCGCAGAAAAGCGTGAATACGGTTCCGCTCCGGCCTTCTTTGGGCGTGCTGCGCACCCGCTTTTTCAACGCAGATCCGCGAGTTCGCCCGGCGTCTCACCAGATAGAAGTTGGAGGCCGCTGACCCGGCGTCCGTCCGTTCCAGAATGGAACAGAGCGGCCGAGCCTCAGCCGCCAATGAGGCCTGGCGACCTCCCAGCATCTAGAACGGATCCCAGCGTCTAGAACGGATCGATCTTCTTGATGCCCTTCTTTCTCTTGTGCTTGCTCGAAGATTCGTCGCTCTTGTCGAACTCGGGCTTATTCTTCTTGCCGTCAGCTCGGGGAGCCTGCGCGGCCGGCGAGGCGCCGGGTTGAATGTCGTTGACCGCATCGGGCGCCACACCCACCTTTTCAACCGGCGGCAGCGGAGCCGCGTTCTCCGGATGCACGCCGTGCAGACCGAAGTTGGGATCCTGCGCTCCCGTCGCCGCAGCCGGCGAAGGGGCGTTGCCGTTCACGCCTGGGGTAAGAACCTCCGCGCCCAACGACGCCCCCGGAGCTCCCACCGACATCCCGTTGGTCGCTCCTGGAGTGACGGTCCCTGGAGTGACGGTCCCTGGAGTGACGGTCGTTGCCGTCCCCACAGAACCGCCGTTGTTCGAGCTGTCGGCCGACGTGACGTCGGAGAGCGCGAGCGGCGCCGGCGCTGCGGTCGCTGCGGGGGCCGCATGGTCGCTCGGCCCCGGCGCCTCGGCTGCCGGTGCGGACTTCGCCGACGTCCCATCCACCACCATATTCACGCCCATCGCAGAGTTGTAGTCCGCGATGATCTGTCGCGTCACTGCCGGCGCCATCGTCGGCTTCGGATCCACCATCGGTGGGTCGCCCACACGCGCCGCCTGCACCACGTCCGCCTTGCGGAAGACCAGCAACTCGGCACGCTTGCGCAGGTCGTACTGCTGGCGGCTGTTCTCGAGCGCATTGCTCGCCTGCGCCTGTTCGATCGAAGGCGTCGGGATGGGCAGATTCATCGCCGCCAGACGATCCTTTGCGTCTTCTACGTGCGGCGAAGCCGAGTGCTCCAGCACCACCTTGGTGTACGCCGCGGCGGCCCTGTCGTCGTACGTCTTTTCGAGCTTCGCCTTGCCCGCCTCCGCCAGATTACGCTGCGCCCGCACCAGCCGCGCTTCGGACTCGTACGCGTCGCCCATGCCCACAAGAACGTCATCCATGTGGCTGTACAGCGGGTACGTATCGACCACCGTCTGGTAGCGCGCAATCGTCGCCGGCCAGTTCTCGCGCGTTGCGTAAAACGCCGCTATGCTCGACTCGCGCGTGGCCAGGACCTCCTGAACCTCACGCAGCTTCTGCTTTGCCTGCGGCGCCAGCTTCGAATCCGGGTAGTCCGTCAGCATGCGGCGATACTCCTCCTCCGCATGGACCGCCTTCGCGTAATCGCGATCCGGCCTGTCCATCTGCCGGAAGTAGATGTCGCCGATCCGCATCTGCGCCTCGGCCGCCTCCGGAGCGTTCGGAAAGAAGACCACGAAGTCCTTGTACTCCTGCTCGGCCTGCGTCAGGGCCGCGGTTCCGCCCTCCTTGTACCAGCTATCGGCGATCGCCAGCTTCGCGCGCATCTGGTACTGCGAGTCAGGATAGGTCGCCAGGAGGTTCTGCAACTCCAGCCGCGCCAGGTCGAAGTGCCCGTGCTTGGTCGCGTCCACCGCCTTGTCGTAGAGCTGTTTGTCCGGCAGATTCGCATCCTTGCCCGCCAGCGGATCGAGCTTCTTCTCTTTTCGGACGGCCTTCTTGGTGTCCTTGGACTGAACGACCTTTTCGTCCTTCTTCTTACCCTTGATCGGCGCCGATAGCGTAACGCTCTCCGTCGGCTTGCCACTGGCGTCGGTCGAGGTCTGCGACGACCCCGTCACCTGCGCCCGCGCACCCAGAGGTGGCCCCAGCAACGCCGCCGCAACCGCAATTCCTGCCACAACACCGGACCTGACACTCGGAAAAAAGCTCTGTTTCGCCATCCTGATCTCTCGCCCTCATCGCCGCGACGTCGATGTGACCGTCAGCCAATCTATATTCTAGCCACACTTCGGACCCAGCGCCCGTCCAGACCGCGTCCTGAACCACTCCGAAGTACTCACGCACTCCCATCCAGGATTCAGCGCACCAACCGACAAACCAACTTACGCCTCCCCTGCAGCCGCTCGCGCCAGGCGGAGCAACTCGCGTGCATGCGCCTCCGTCTCGCCCGGCTGAAAGACCGCCGATCCGGCAACCAGCATCTCCGCTCCTGCTGTGACGACCTCCGCGACCGTATCGTGAGCGACGCCGCCATCCACCTCGATGCGAAAGTTCAACCCCATCGCCTCTCGCATCTCGGCCAGGCGCCGGATCTTCCCCACGGCAAGCGGCAGAAACTTCTGGCCGCCGAAGCCCGGATTCACGCTCATCACAAGGACGTGATGCACGATCGGCAGCACCTCGACCAGCGTCTCGATCGGCGTCGCCGGGTTGATGACGACCCCGGGCAGCATCCCATGCTGCTGGATCAGCTGCAACGTCCGGTAGAGATGCCGGCACGCCTCCTGGTGAACGCCGATCATGTCCGCGCCGGCTTCGGCAAACGCCGGTATGAACTGGTCCGGATCCTCGATCATCAGGTGACAATCGAGGGGCAGCTTGGTCACAGGCCGAAGCGCCTCCACCACCGGCGGCCCAAACGTAATATTCGGCACAAAATGCCCGTCCATCACATCCACATGCACAATCGTTCCGCCACCCCGCTCGGCCGCGTGAACCTCGTCCGCGAGATGCGCAAAATCCGAAGCTAAAATCGAAAACGCCAGCTCAACCACCAGAGTTCACCCCTGAGGCAAAAGTCTACCAGCGCAGGGCAGTCCGCCGGTGGGAGCGACGGACCCCGACCGAGAACCGCGCCAGGGTATATCGACATATTCACTTCTGCTGGTTGCCTCCCAGATCAACCCGACCTCACCGCCCTCAAGCGCAGCCGAACATAATCAGCGGTCCAACCGCCCGCTTCCTCCCGCAGGACAGGTTCGAGCAGATGGATGGTCTGGTCGAGAGCACGTCCGCGGACCGTCGGGGGGAGCAGATCGAGAACGCCGCCGCGAAAGGTGTTCAGCCAATCGCGCATGCCGTCCCTGTGCCCGGGAAGCGCCGTCGGACGCGAGATCAGGTCGATCGATCTGACCTCGAAGCCAACCCCCTCCAGAAGCCGTCTGTACTGCGTCGGCGATGGAAAAAAGGACGATGCAGCGGCCTCGGCATCAACACCAAAACCGGCGAGCACAGCCGAAAGCGCGGTCCGGATCGCGGCGATGTTGCCCAGGCCGCCCATCTCCGCCACAAACCGAGCCCCTGGCCGGAGGGCAGCGTGAATGCGGGCAAGCGCCTCAGGCTGATCCTGACGCGGCACCCAGTGCAGCGCCGCATTCGAGAAGACAGCGTCAAACTCCTGCGCAAACGCAAGCTCCGTCACCCGGACGTGCCGCGCGTCGAGACCACGGGCGCGAGCCGCCTCCACCATGGAAGCCGAGGCGTCCACACCGACAACCCTCGCACCCGACGCGGCGATCCGCGCAGTCAGAGCGCCATCCCCGCAACCGACGTCCAGAATCCGCTCGCCCGCCTGCGGACACAGCAGATCGACAACACCCGTGGCCAGGTCGGCGACAAACCGACCGTGAACCGCGTACTCGGCCGCATCCCAGATCTGCCCGGAGCCGGGCGCCGGTGCCGCCTGGTCCTGACGTGAGATCTTCGTCATCCTCTCAGCTCCGCCGTTCCAACCGCCGCGGCAGGACCGCGGGCGGAATCTCGTCCGGAGAGACCGTCTTCCACTCCACCTGGAAGCGGCCGATGTAGCCGAACAACTTGCCCCACCTCCGGTTGCCGGCGCTCACTTCAATGCGGAAGCAGAGCTCGCTATCGTCGTACCACTCCGTCACGTCGGCTACACCCGAGAGCGCGAGCGGAAACTGAAACGCCACCGGTCCCTCATAGAAACGCTGCTCGCCCGAGCGTATGCGCAGACCTCCGTTCTCGGCGACGCTGAGCTCCAGATCGACCGCCAGGTGCTGGTGCGTTCCAAGATAGTCGACGATGCATCCGCGCTCGTCACTCCACACCATGTACGCGTCGAATCGCCGCACCTTTTTCGTCGCAAAGGTTCGCACCCACGTCACCGTCTCCCGTCCGAGCGGGTCGCTATACGCATAGTTCTCGATCGTGAACGGGACGTCTCGGCCGTGCTCCGGGAACATAATGCTGCGCCACGTTCCGACGTACAGAAACGGCAGCGTGTACGCGGCGCCGTGCCAGACCCGGTCCATCACCCCCGTTCCCACCGCGGCCGTCCGGTCGCCCGAGTTCAGAGCGAACCTCCGCTGGATCTCCGGATGCAGCTTCCCGAACTCCGAGCCCATCGCACGCTGGTAGATCGACGTCATCGCTCCCCTCCCGGCGACCGTCGCAGGCATCGGCTCGCCGTCGGCAGGCTCTGTGAGCTGAGCCAACCCACGGCCGACAGCGCCACCAGCGCCAGATTCAGAGTGACCGGGTTGAACGCCGCAAAGAGATACACCGGCGATCGCACCGCCACCGCCGCCGTAGCCAGCACCATCAGGACAGCATTGATCGCAAACATCCCGCGCACTCTCCAGAGCAGAAGAAAGATCGCCCCAAAGACGATCTCTCCAACCCCGATCCAGGGCAGGAGCGCCAGCGAGAGGCCGGCCTGCGCCAGCATCACCTGCTCATCCGCCTGCCGGTAAAGCAGCTTCGGAACCAGACCATGCCAGATCCAGACTGCCGCAATCGTGCCTCGCGCCGCCGCATGGACCAGCGCCAAAGCCATCGAGCTCTCGGGCGTCTGTCCCGTGTCCGCCCACAGCCGGAGGCGATCAAAGCTCCACGCCGTCGCCCACCCCATCAAAGGTCGAAAAGCGAGGCGGTCCGCCATCCGGCCCAAGGCTCCGAACCGCACCTTGTAGTCGTACCAGGTGAGAAACCGAAGTCCGTCCGCGGTCGAGACATAGCGCCAGTACCCCGAGCCCTCGCGAATCAGCGACTTCGGATCCGCCGACGCGAACTTGAGCGAAGAGCTGGTCTCGCCATCACCCGACGACCGCGTCGCGACGCTCTCGCCGGTGCCCCGAATGCTGAGACCAGCGCCGATGCGCGTCTCGTAGAGGAAGCTCTGCGGCTTGTCCGGGTCGGGACGGGGAGGATACTCGATCTTCGTAAAACGCAGGTCCCATCGCTGGTGAAGCAGAGGCTCCTGCGTCAGACGCCAGACCGCATCGAGGCCGCTCCGGATCATAATCTCGACGTAAATTCCCGGCGGTCCGCTCACACCGACGAGCCTAGCAGGCGGCCGTGCTCGAAGGATTTTGATCGGCGCAGGGATCTGGAGCGGCGCGGCCGGCCTCACGGCGCCACCTCCTTCCCGGCCAGCGCCTTTCGACGTCGGCTCCGATACGTGCCCGGGGCGTCGATCACCGGCACGACGCGCTCCACCTCCGGCCGTCCCTCGTGCAGCACCTTGGTGCGAGCTGCTGCGCGGATCGTCTTGGCAGCCTCCCGATCCGTCTCCGCCATAGCCTTGGGATCGCCGAGAACCACCCGCGCCGCACCGCGCAGAATGGCCCGGGACGGCCAGCTCCCGTCCGCTCCGGGCAGAAACACCTCGCCAGCGCGCTGCTTTTCGGGACGATAGTACCACCGTCGAAAGAGCGCGAGGTGGTCGCTCAGGAGCGCCAGATCACGCTCGCCCGGCGCCTCCGTCCTCTGTTTCAGGTCCGCCAGAACACTGGCCGCACGGGCCTCCGGAGACGCCGCAGCCTCTGACGGCGCGTCGCTCGCCTGGCCCGGAAGAGGCACGGCCGCGAGCATCAGCGGCTGCGCAAACAGGCTCGAACCGACGCTGGTCTGCTCGCGCACGGCCCGCACCCCAAGCGTGCTCAACCGC
>CAXTYQ010000091.1:0-13910 GCA_964248505.1 uncultured Acidobacteriaceae bacterium | reverse complement strand
TGGCGCGGAGTTTTGGGCGAGGGCGGGGAGGGTGGAGGCGAGCAGGAGGAGGGCGGGGAGGATTTTGGGGGGCATGAAGGGTTCCTGACTTGGGTATGGCGGTGTGTTTGTTTTCTGGTCGAGTTGTCAGATGTCAGATGTGAGTTTAGACCGCGTGTGGGGTGATCGTCTTTTTGGAGATTCGGATCGGGCGCGGATATGCTGGAGATCTATGGTCGCGAGTCAACCAACACACGCCGGCGCTCGGGAGTGGGCGGACCGATTGGGCATCTGGACTTCGGTGCTGTGTGTTGTGCACTGTCTCTTGACGCCGGTTTTGCTTTCGTTTTCGGCGGTGATGGCGCACTTTTTGCCGGCCGAGGAGAGGACGCATCGCAGCCTGGCTGGATTGATTGCGTGTTTTGGCGCGGTGGCGTTGGTGAAGGGTTTCCGGAGACACCGGCGTGTGCGTGTGCTTTTTCTGATGAGTTTGGGTCTCCTGTGCATCTTTGGCGGGGCGTGGTTTGGGGACCGGCTTCCGTCGCACGGGTGGGAGGTTGGGGTGACGTTTCTGGGGAGCGCGTTGATGATCGGTGCTCACCGGACGAACCATACGTTTTGCCGGACGTGTGCGTGCGCGGGGGATGGGTGTTCGGGGGAGTGACAGCAAGATTAGAGCCTACAGGCAAAGGGCAGATGCGGGTCTCTCCGCTTCGGCGCTTTGCGCCTTCGGTCGAGATGACAAGGGTTTGTGGGTGGTGCGGTCCAAAGGACCGAGTACAAACCACTGCGGGTCTCTCCGCTCCGGCCTTTGGCCTCCGGTCGAGATGACATGGGTTTGTGGTGGCGCGGTCGAAGGACCGAGTACAAACGCTGCGGGTCTCTCCGCTCCGGCCTTTGGCCTCCGGTCGAGATGACAGGCGTGGGAAGAGGAGCGGGAGAGATGACAAGGGTTGGTGGTGGTGCGGTCGAGATGACAGGTTTAGGGGAGTGCGGGATGCATTGACTGGCGTTATGGTGAGGGCGTGCGGGAACATCGCTATTTTGTTTACATGATGGCGAGTCGCAGCCGGACGCTATATATCGGGTTTACCTCAGATCTGGACGTGCGTGTCAGGCAGCATCGAGAGGACGTGTACGACGGTTTCTCGATGCAGTACAAGTGCCATCGGTTGGTGTACTTCGAGCGATACGAGGATGTCTACCGGGCGATCGGCCGCGAGAAGCAGCTGAAGCGATGGTCACGGGCCAAGAAGATTGCGTTACTGGTAAAAGCGAACCCGGGGTGGGCCGACCTGAGCGAGGGTTGGGGCAAGCCGGCGGAGGCAAAAGGCTAAGGGCAACTGCGGGTCTCTCCGCTTCGGTCGAGATGACAATTCTTCGGGGGTGCGGGCGAGGGCGACGGCAAGGGCAACTGCGGGTCTCTCCGCTCCGGCCTTTGGCCTCCGGTCGAGATGACAAGGTTGTGGTGGTGCGGTCCAAAGGACCGAGTACAAACCACTGCGGGTCTCTCCGCTTCGGTCGAGATGACAGGGTTTCGGTAGTCGAGATGACGGGGTTCGGTAGTCGAGATGAAGGGCGGTTAGTCGCTGATTTGGGCTAGGAGGCGGCGCCAGTTTTTTTGGTTGCGGCGGTAGCTTTTTTTCAGGTCTTCGAGGATGCGTTCGAAGTCGGAGTGTCCGGAGAGTTTCTTCCAGGCTGGGTTGATGGAGAACCAGGGGTAGTTTTCGTTGCCGAGGTAGATGGCTCGGCGGAGCCAGTGGAGGGCTTCGGACTCGTCGCCTTCGACGGCGAAGTAGGTGGCGAGGCGGTAGGCCATTTCGGAGTCGGCTTCGGCGGCGGAGAGGGTTTCGTCGACGATAAAGGAGGAGGCTTTGACGCGGTTGCCGAGCTGGGCGTAGCAGAGGGCGATGGTGGGGTAGACGATGCGGAGGGAGGGGTCGTCGCGGGTGACTTTTTCGAGGGTGGAGATGGCTCCGAGGAGGTCTCCGGAGCGCATTTGCTGGTAGCCGAGGGAGGTTCGGAGGAGGGGTTGGCGGGGTTCGAGGGTGAGGCCTTTTTCGATTTCGTCGGCGGCTAGTTCGAGCTGGTTCTGGTATTGGAAGACGCGGGCGCGGTGGTTGTAGAGGATGGGTGCGTCGGCCGGGTTCATGCGGAGGGAGATGTTGAACTGGTCGAGGGCTTCCTCGTACATGCCGTCGGTGCGGAGGGTGGTGCCGGCGACGAGGTGGACGTTCCAGTCGTTGCCGGCGGTTTGGAGTAGGTGTTCGATGCCGTGGCGGGCGGACTCTTTTTCGCCGCGGGAGAGGAGCATGTAGACGCGGTAGAGGTTGGCTTCGACGGATCCGGGGTCGAGTTGGAGGGCACGTTCGAAGGCTCGGCGGGCTTCAAGGACGTGCATCTGTCCGCCGAGGCCGTGGCGGGCGTACTGGAGGTGGGTGATGCCGAGGCCGGACCAACCGGCGGCGAAGTTTTCGTGCTGCTCGATGACGGACTGGAAGAGGGCGCGGGCGCGGTCGAGGTCGTCGCGGGAGCCGGTGCGGGACATAAAGGAGGAGAGGACGGCGCGGGCCTGGAGGTATTTTTCGGACTGGAGGTTGGTGAGGGAGGGGGGCGGGGGCTGGGTCGCGTTGCGAGGGGTGTCGGGGGAGCTCTGGAGGGTTCCGGCGCCCTGGAGGGTGGAGAAGACTTCGTTGGAGATTTCGGTCTGGATGGCGACGAGGTCGAAGCTGGCGACGTTGATGGAGCCGCCGGCGCGGACGGATTGGGCGGGGACGTCGAGGAGCTGCCAGTTGAGGTCGAAGCCTGCGTCGGAGCGGAGGAAGTTGCCGGCGAGGACGTATTGGACGAGGAGTTTGCGGCCGATGGAGAGCGGGTCGAGCTGCTGGGCGACGAGGGTGACTAGGGAGGAGGAGGGACGGACGACGAGGGTGGGCATGCGCGCGAGGCGGGCGGCGATGGCGTCGGCGAGGGCGTAGCCGTAGAGGGGTGCGGCGTCGGTGGGACCGAAGTTCTGGAAGGGGAGGACGACGAGGGTGTTTTGTTTGCCGGAGCCGGGGTTGGCGGCGGGTTCGCGGAAGCGTTCGGCGAGCATGGAGAGGAGGCCGGCGGAGCGTTTTTCGTCTTCGTGAGGGTCGAGCGGGAGGAGGCGCTGGGAGGAGATGCGGGAGGAGATGGCCTCGCCGGGGATGCCGACGGCATCGAGCTGCATGGTGCGCATGATCATGCGGAGGGCTTCGCGGATGTCGGCGGCGGAGGAGAAGCGGGCGGAGGGTTGTTTTTCGAGGCAGCGGAGGATGACGGATTCGAGTTCGACGGGGAGCGTGGGGTTGATTTCGCGCAAGGGCGGCGGGTCGGCGTACTGGATGGCGCGGATGGATTGGAAGTCTGGGGTATCGGGGCGATGGAAGGGGTGTCGGCCGGAGCTGAGTTCGTAGAGGATGAGGCCGAGGGCGAAGATGTCGGACTGGACGGAGGACTGGCCGGTGACGAACTGTTCTGGGGCCATGTAGGCGACGGTTCCGCCGCGTGCGGTGTAGGTGGCGGGGATGTCGCGGGCGTATCCGGGGTGCGAGGGATCGAAGTCGACTTCGGCGGGGGAGAGCCGGCGGGCGAGGCCGAAGTCGAGGATTTTGACGAGGCCGCCTTCGGTGAGCATGACGTTGGCGGGTTTGAGGTCGCGGTGAAAGATGCCGAGGGCGTGTGCGGCGGCGAGGCCGTCGGCGATCTGGATGCCGACGGAGAGGACGAGTTGGAGGGAGGCGGGGCCTTCGAGGATGAGTTTATCGAGGGATTTGCCGGGGATGTACTGCATGACGATGTAGGCTTCGTCGGAGTCGGGGTCGCGGGTGTCGGAGGTTTCGCCGACGTCGTAGATGGCGCAGACGTTGGGGTGGTCGATGGCGGAGGCGAGGCGGGCTTCGCGGAGCTGGGTGTGGCGCATCTGTTCCGCGGTGAGGGCTCCGCGCTTGAGGATTTTGAGGACGACGGGGCGCTGGAGGAGGGTGTCGGTGGCGAGGTAGACGACACCGGAGCCGCCGGCGCCGATTTTGCGAAGGATTTCGTAGTGCTCGATGGTGCGGCGCTTCATGCCTATTGATTATCGCTTGCGGGGGTGTGGGGATTGTGAACTTGGGGGTGGCGTGGAGGTGGGATCAGAGCTTCCGCTGATATTCTGCCGGCATGAAGAGCACTATCGTTTGTTGCGCGCTGATTCTCAGCGGACTTCTTATCGCAACACCGGCCTCAGGTTCGCGCTCACGTTCGCATCACTACCGATATCGTCCTTACAGATCACGCTCATACACGGGTTACGCTCGCGGCGGCGGCTCTTATTCGGGCGGACACGGCAGTAGCCACAAGGGAGGACATTACAATAATCGACGCACCGGAAACCACTATCACCGCACGCGGTGATAGTGGTTTCCTCAGTTTCACGCGAGGGCCAGGGTGACCTCACGCTCTCTGCCGCGCCACGCTGCATAGCGCAGAGCCTGGAGGATGTCTTCGCGTTCGAGGTAGGTGTAGTCGGCGAGGAGTTGGTCGATGGGTTTGGCCTGCGCCGATCTGGCCGAGGATCATGCCGACGGTGACGCGCATGCCTCGGATGCAGGCTTTTCCGCCCATGGTGCCGGGGTGCTGGGTGATGCGATCGAAGGCTTGCATGATGGGCTCCTCGCCGTCATTTTACTTTGACGTTCGTTGGGTGAACTCTACGAAGATGAGCGCCGGTCCGGAGAGAAGCATGTCGCCCAATAGCTTCACGCACGATTACTGCAGTCCCGGTCCGATGAAGAACAGGAAGGCCGCGATGACTATTGCGGCGACGGCACCCCATGCGGAGCTCCA
This sequence comes from uncultured Acidobacteriaceae bacterium, assembly GCA_964248505.1. Classification (GTDB taxonomy): domain Bacteria; phylum Acidobacteriota; class Terriglobia; order Terriglobales; family Acidobacteriaceae; genus Edaphobacter. The sequence continues at coordinate 9,083 of CAXTYQ010000091.1, read as the reverse complement.
ATGGAGGTAGACCGTCGGGGAGGGTCTTTTGGGCGCTATGCCGCACTGCATCATTGGGAGGAACAATAGACCCATGCCGGCGCCGAAGGAGGAGGCCACGGCCAATCCGATGGCGGCTCGGTGGCCCATGGTCTGGTTCAAGGCGGGGGATGCCGCTGCCAATCCGATGGCGGCTCCGTGTCCCGTGATTTGGTTGGAGGCGGCGGTGCAGCAGGCGAAGACTCCGGCGGTTGCATACGGTATCCAGACGAGGCGGTAGAGGCGGCTCGATCGGTCATCGAGGCCGGTGAATCGCTTGAGCTCGGACGCTGCCGCCAGCATGGACAGGGAGTAGAGCGCGGAGCCGAGCAGGATGAGGCCGCCGCGCCACAGGATGGGGGATGGAGCCGAGCGATGAGTTCGGCTCCATCTCCCGAATTGGTGACGCCGCTGAATGCGACGTAGCCGGAGGAGACGAGCAGATTGAAGACCATGTACAGGAAGAAAAAGTAGCGCAGCCTGGCGGCGTTTGGGGGTAGGAGGTGGAGGACGAGCCAGGCGACGAGGCCGGCGCCGAATTGCACACCGGGGCCTGCCGCCGTGATTCCAAGTGGATGCGCGCCTGGAAGATTACAGATCTCCCACCAGGCGGTCAGCATGGTGTTGTGGCCGCCGGCAGCGATGCAATAGGCGCCGTGACCGAGCGCTTCATGCGTCATCATGGAAGCGGCGTAGGCGAGGATCGCCAGGGCGGCTAGCATCATGGCGCTGTCGCGCGTCATGGCAGTGTTCAGCGTCACGGCGCTGTCGGGATGAGGAGCCTGTGTCAGATGGTCATTTCCCGGTTCGGATTTTGCATTTCTTACCAGATGCGGTGGGTGCCGAAGAGGTCGAGTTGGGGGTCGAGGCTGAGGATGGGGATGTTGAGGGTGAGGGCTTGGGCGGCGAGGATGCGGTCGAATGGATCGCGATGCGGTCCGGGAAGACGGCCGCCGCGGAGCGCGTCTTCGACGGAGATGGGGAGAAGGGTGTAGCCGGCGCGATCGAGCAAGGGGAGGAGGTTTTGCTCGAGCCGAGCAGCTTCAGGCAGCTTTCCGAGCCGGACCTTGGTGGCGATCTCCCACGCTGATGCCGCGGAGATGAGGATCTCGTTCGCTTCGTCGCTGATCAGAGAGGCTGCTGCCGTGCTTAGGGATTCGGGGGAGCTGGTTGCCCAGATGAGAGTGTGGGTGTCGAGCAGGAGCTTCACTCACTGTCGCCTTCCCAGAGGCGGAGTTCGTCTTCGGGAAGCGGCTCCCAGAAGGCGTCGCCGAGGACGAAGTTCGGATCGCGGTTGACGCCAAGTCGTTGGTGCTTCGTCGGCTCGATTGCTTGCAGGCGGGCGATCGGCTTTTTGGTGCGTCCGGAGGTGATGACGACTTCTTCGCCTCCCTGGGCCTGGCGGACGAGCCTGGAGAGGTTGGTTTTGGCTTCGAAGATGGTGGCTGAGATCATTGAAATCTCCTGAGTGCTTAGTTATGTTAGCTAGGTTAGGGGGAGGTGTCAATGACGAGATTTGGGGTCGCGTTCCCAGGGGCGTGGGGTGACGGGGTCGTCCTGCCACTTTTTGCGGCGGCCGAGGAGGAACATGGCTAGGCCGAAGAGGAACATGAGGGCTCCCCAGGTGAGGTTGAGGTCGACGCCGAGGGATTTGCTGTAGAGGTTGGAGCCGTGGGTGAAGAGGCCGAAGACAGCCATGATGCCGCCGATGATGAGGAAGATGAGTCCGAGGGGGATGCGGATGTCGAGTCCCATGGGTGGGGTCCTTTGCTGGGTGGTATGCCGGGTGAGGGTTTACCGGTAGGGGAGGTTGGCGGGGGTGAGGGCTTCGGCGGCGAGTTGGGCGTAGAGGTCGCGGGCTCCGCCCTTGAGGAAGACGATGAGGGTGTAGATGCCGAGGGCGCTGCCGAAGGGGAAGGAGAGGACGATGAGCCAGGCGTTGACGAGGGCGAGGGTTCGGCCCCAGGGTTTGCGTTTGAGGAGGGCGTATCCGGCGACGATGGGAAGAGCGATGGAGAGGAGGCAGATAACGAGGGCGAAGGTGAGGATGCCGGAGAGGAAGGGGATGGTGTGGAGGTCGAAGCCGGCCGGGAATTGGGCGTGGAGGAGTTCGGGATGGAGGCTGGTCTGGATGGAGAGGATGTGGACGCTGGCAGTGACGGTGGTGGCGCCGGCGTCTGAGCCGGGGTGGAGAAGGAAGTAGCCGAAGAACAGGGAGGCGAACCCGATGGAAAGGAGAGCGAGACCGCCGTAGACGCAAAACAGGATGCCGAGGGTGCGGACGTGGCCGGCGAGGTCGCGGAGGGGGTTGCCGTAGATGGGGTACGGCGCGGGGTAGTTGGGGGAATAGGGGTAGATGGGCGGGAGGTTGGGAGGTGGGGGCGGCGGCGGGGTCATGGTGTGTTGCCAAGGGTAAGGCAAGGGGGTCGGTGTGGGAAGGGGAATTTGCGGTCTGGGTCTGTCTGGTGAGTGGTGAGTTATGAGTAATGAGTGACGAGTTATGAGTGGTGAGCGATTAGAGGTGAGGGATGGGTGGTGAGTGGGTTAGGCGAAGACGAGGTTGAGGGCGACCAGGATGACGAGGACGGCGATGGCGAGGGTGGCGGGTTTTTGGTACCAGGAGAGATCGGTGTCGACGGGTTTGGGGGTGAGGGAGTAGACGAGGCCGACGAGTTCGGGTTCGGGGCGGGGCTGGGTGACGAGCGAGACGGCGACGGTGACGACGAAGTTGATGGAGAAGGCGAAGATGGCGGTCCAGAAGTTTTGGGCCATGTCGGAGGGGTAGTGGTGGAGGACGGCGATCCAACCGCCGTGGAGGCCGGGGACGGCGTCGGCGGGGAGGGTGAGGCCGTGGTGGAGGAGGGCTCCGGCGGTTCCGGCGAGGAGGCCGGAGAAGGCGGCGTGGCCGGTGGTGCGTTTCCAGAACATGCCGAGGAGAAAGGTGGCGAAGAGGGGTGCGTTGACGATGGAGAAGACGAGTTGGAGGGCGTCCATGATGTTGTTGAAGCTGGTGACGGCGTAGGCGGCGGCGATGGACAGGAGGATGCCGCCGACGGTGGAGACGCGGCCCATCCAGAGGTAGTGGGCGTCGGTCGCGCGTTTGTTGATGTAGGCCTGGTAGATGTCGTAGGTCCAGACGGTGTTGAAGGCGGTGACGTTGCCGGCCATGCCGGACATGAAGCTTGCCAGGAGGGCGGTGAGGCCCAATCCCAGGATGCCGGTTGGGAAGTAGTGGAGGAGCATGACGGGGATGGCGAGGTCGTAGTTATAGGCGGCTGAGCCGTCGGCGTTGAGGACGGCGGCGCCGGTGATGGGGTTGGTTTTGACGGGGATGAGGCCGTGCGGGTGGTTGTCTTCGGCGGGGTGTCCTGCGTCGGTTTTGGAGGGGAGGCGTTGGGGTGGGAGTTCTTGGTCGGCGACAGTGGAAGAACCCACCCTTTCCGACGATAGGGCTGTCGGAGAGGATGGGGCACCCGGGTTTGTGACAGGGTTGGTGGATGGGCCTCCGGTCGAGATGACAGGGTTGGTGGATGGGCCTCCGGTCGAGATGGCCGGGTTGGTGGTGATGCGGCTGGTGACGGAGACGGCGATGAGGCCGGGGAGGATGACGAGGAAGGGGAAGAACATTTTGGGGAGGGCGGCGATCAGGGGGACGCGGCGGGCGGAGACTTCGGAGTCGGCGGCCATGGCTCGCTGGATGACGAGGAAGTCGGTGCACCAGTAGCCGAAGGAGAGGACGAAGCCGAGGCCCATGACCAGGCCGAACCACTCGACGCCGAGAGGGTTGGTGTTGGAGTGGGCCATGCCGCGCCAGGAGTGGACCATGGAGATAGGGAGGGTTTGCTTGATGCCCTGCCAGCCGCCGACGTTGCGGAGGCCGATCCAGACGAGGGGGGCGAAGCCGGCGACGATGAGAAAGAACTGGAGGACCTCGTTGTAGATGGCGGAGGTGAGGCCGCCGAGGAAGATGTAGCCGAGGACGATGACGGCGGACAGGACGATGGAGACGTGAAAGATCCAGGCATCGGGAAGGACGTTGTGGAAGAGGCCGAGGGTCTGGATGAGCAGGGCCATGGCGTACATGGAGATGCCGGAGGAGAAGACGGTCATGAGGGCGAAGGAGAAGGCGTTGAGGGCGCGGGTTTTTTCGTCAAAGCGGAGGCGGAGGAACTCGGGGACGGAGCGGGCTTTTGAGCCGTAGTAGAAGGGCATCATGAAGATGCCGACGAAGACCATGGCGGGGATGGCGCCGATCCAATAGAACTGGGATGTGATGATGCCGTACTTGGCGCCGGAGGCGGCCATGCCGATGACCTCCTGGGCGCCGAGGTTGGCGGAGATGAACGCAAGGCCGCAGACCCAGGCGGGGATGGATCGGCCGGCGAGGAAGAAGTCGTTGGAGGTGCGCATGTAGCGCTTGAGGGCGAAGCCGATGCCGAGGACGAAGCTGAAGTAGACCAGCATGATGAGCCAGTCGATGAGGGAGAGGTTCATGGGGTGGTGGGGTGTCCTTTTTGGCGATCGGGGGTGGCTTCTGGAGTCTGAGCGGGCCCTTGGTGCTTCACTCTAAACGGTTTGGGAGGGGGGAGTCTATGGAGGAGATGGGGTGACGGGAGTGACGCGAGGGGTGTGTCTCGCATCCGACGGTGGAGGTTTGCGTTAAGTGTAGTGAGTCATGAGTAGCGAGCAGCGAGTGATGAGTGATCAGTGAAGGCGAGCGGCGATAGGACCGGACGGGGCGATGGCGGGAACGGTTTTGCTGGTGGATGACAATGCGGTGCAGGCGGCGACGCGGCAGACGATCCTGAAGCGGGCGGGGTACTTCTGTATTGCGGTCTTGCATCCGGAGCGGGCGTTGGAGCAGATGCGCGGAAGCGAGTATCCGGGCGAGATTGGTTTGGTGATTACGGACCATATTATGCCGGGGATGACGGGGGCGGAGTTTGTCCGCGAGCTGCGGACGACGGATGCGACGGTGCCGGTGCTGGTGATCAGCGGCATGGATGAGGCGGAGATGGAGTATGAGGGGCTCCATGTGACGTTTCGTCTGAAGCCGCTGCCGCCGGACAAGCTGCTGTGGGATGTGGAGCGGCTGTTAGGGGGGCGATAAGCGGCCCGATTGATTGCGGTTGGGGAGCGGGCTTGAGAGAATGAGGTGAGGTAGTTATGCCCACCCATCCCATGCCTGAGTTTGGCAGTTTCTCGTTGCTCCTGGCGCTGATGCTGAGTGTGTATACGCTGGGCGCGGGGGCTCTGGCGTTGTGGCGGCAGAGGGCGGTTGTCGGGGTTGGGGGAGGTCGGGTTGAGCCGGCTCCGGACCCCATGGCGGGGCGCCTGGGAGAGACGGCGCGGCGGGCGGGGATAGCGAGCTTTGCGGCGGTGAGTTGCGCGGCGTTCGCCCTGGTGTGGGCTTCGTTTACGAATGACTATTCGGTGGCGTACATTCTTCACCATACGAACCGGAGTTTGCACCCGGCGTACAAGTTTTCGGCGTTGTGGTCAGGGCAGGAGGGGTCGCTGCTCTTGTGGGCGTCGCTCCTGGCGGCGTATGGATTTGTCCTGCGGGTGCGGCACAAGGTGGACATCCGGCTGAGCGCATATGCATCGACGATCCTGGCTGGGGTGCAGGTGTTTTTCTTGCTCCTGCTGAACTTTGCGGCGCCTCCGTTTGCCCTGCAGCCGGGGCCGGTGGCGGCGGATGGATTTGGGCTGAATCCGCTGCTGCAGTATCCGGAGATGGTGATTCATCCGCCGATGCTGTACCTGGGGTATGTGGGATTTGCGGTGCCGTTTGCGTTTGCCCTGGGCGCGCTGATGATGCGGTATCCAGGGGAGAAGTGGATCCACATTACGCGCCGGTGGACGATGGTGACGTGGCTGTTTTTGACCTGCGGGATCTGCCTGGGGATGCACTGGGCGTATGCTGTGCTGGGGTGGGGCGGGTACTGGGGGTGGGATCCGGTTGAGAATGCGAGCCTGATGCCGTGGCTGACGGGGACGGCGTTTTTGCACTCGGTGATGATGCAGGAGAAGCGCGGGATGATGAAGAGCTGGAACGTTTGGCTCATCTTCTCGACGTTTATGCTGACGATCTTGGGGACGTTGCTGACGCGGTCGGGGATTGTGAGTTCGGTGCATGCGTTTGCGCAGAGCTCGATCGGCGGGTGGTTTTACGGGTTCCTGGTGGTGGTGATGGCGGTGTGCTTGTTTACATTTATCCGGCAGCGGGATCACCTGAAGTCCGAGAACCGGCTGGAGAGCTTGGTGAGCCGGGAGTCTAGCTTTCTGTTCAACAACCTGGTGTTGCTGGCGGCGTGTTTTACGGTGCTTTGGGGGACGCTGTTTCCGATCCTGAGCGAGTATGTGCAGGGGTCGAAGGTGACGGTGGGGGCGCCGTTTTATAACCGCGTGAATCTGCCGATCGGGTTGTCCTTGCTGTTTTTGACCGGGATTGGGCCGTTGCTGGCGTGGCGGTCGACGTCGTTGCGGTCGATCCGGCGGAACTTTATCTTGCCGGGGATCGCTGTGGGTGTGACGGCGGTGGGGTTGATGCTGGCGGGGGTGCGGCCGTGGGCCGATGGCGACGATATGCAGGCAACGGCGTTCTCGCTGGTGGCGTTTTCGCTGGGGGCGGGGGTGATTACGGCGATCTCGTCGGAGTTCCTGCGGGGGGCGGCGGTGGTTCGGTCGCAGACGGGAAAGAATCTCGCCGGGTCGATGCTGTTGCTGGTGCGTAAAAATACGCGGAGGTATGGCGGGTACCTGGTGCACTTCGGGATTGTGGTGATGTTTATCGGGATTGCGGGCGGTGCGTTCAACCAGTCGCACGAGCAGGAGATGGGGTTTGGCTCGGAGATGAAGATGGGGCCGTACCGCCTGGTGTGCCAGAGTTTTACGCAGGACTCAAACCCGACGTTCGACACGGAGTATGCGCTGTTGGATGTGTATAAGGGTGGCCGGAAGGTGACGCAGATGGCGCCGGAGAAGCGGGTGTACCATGCGAGCGACACGCCTGCGACGGTGGTGGCGAATCATTCGACGCTGGGGAGCGATTTGTATGTGATCTACGAGGGTAAGAATCCGGAGACGGACCGGCCGATCATCAAGGTGTTCCTGAATCCGCTGATTAACTGGATCTGGATTGGCGTGGGGATTGTGGTGCTGGGGACGTTGGTGGCGTTGCTGCCGCGGCTGACGCGATCGGTGGTGCGAGAGCGGGCGGCGGCTGTGGCGCCGGTGGTGGGAGCTGTGGCGCCGGCTGAGGTGCGTCATGCTTAGCGGCATGCCGGGGCGCCGGAGGTGGGCGCGTCTGGGGCAGGGCTTGGCGGTGTGTGTTCTGGGGCTGGTGATGCTGGGCGCGGACGGGTCTGGATCGGACAATACGGGGACGCGGTTTAACCGGATCGGGCACAAGATGATGTGCGCGTGCGGGTGTGGGCAGATTTTGCTGGAGTGCAATCACGTGGGGTGTCCGGATTCGGACCGGATGATTGGGGAGTTGCGGGCGCAGCTGACGGATGGCGGCGCGGGGGGCGGTTCGGGTGGTTCGGATACCGCGGTGATGAACTGGTTTGCGGCGAAGTACGGGGCCATCATTCTGGCGGCGCCGATGCGCGGTGGGTTTGACACGGTGGCGTGGATTGCTCCGGTGGTGGTGTTTGTCCTGGCGACGTTGGGGACGGTGGTTCTGGTGAAGGTGTGGCATCGGCGGAGCGGGGGGCGCGAGGTGACGGTGGGTGGGACGTTTGGCGACGGTGTGATGCCGGATGACGGAACGGAGGCTCTGCGGGAGCGGATTCGCCGGGACACGGAGTATTGATGGGGATCGTGGCGGCGGCGGCGCTGACTTTGGGGTGTTTCGTGTATATGTTCTGGCCGGTGCGCGGCTTGGTGCTGGGGCGCGAGAAGACGCGGGTGGAGTACCTGCGGGAGCGGCGGGATGTGATCTATGACAATTTGCGGGATTTGAATTTTGAGTATCTGGCGGGCAAGTATCCGGAGCGGGATTACCTGGAGCAGCGGCGCGGTTTGGAGGATGAGGCGGCGGGGGTGGTGGGGGAAATGGAGGCGCTGGAGTCGCGGGGGCTGGGGTGACGCTGGGGTGCTTTGGGTACTTTTGGGGAATTTTTTGAGGTTTGGGCTAAAGTTTTTCCGGAAACGGACGATAGGGTTAGGTGTGAGGGAATTTCGGTTGAGGTCGAGGAGTTTGCTTTGGGCGCTGCTGCTGTTTGGGCTGCTGGGAGGTGTGCGCCTGGCGGTTGCGGGGGCGGAGACGATCTCGGGCGTGGTGACGAACAAGACGACGGGCAAGGTATCGGCTGGGGATGACGTGGTTCTGATCCGGCTGGCGCAAGGGATGCAAGAGTCGACGCGGACGAAGTCGGACGGGCGCGGGCGGTACAAGCTGGAGGTGCCGGACCCGGGCGTGCATCTGGTGCGGGTGACGCATGATAAAGCGAACTACTTTAAGCCGGCGCCGCCCGGGACGACGACGCTCGATCTGGAGGTTTATAACGCGGCGGCGAAGGTGGAGGGGGTTGTCGGCGAGGCGGACGTGATGCGGCTGCAGACCGATGAGGGTGGAAAGAGCTTGCGGGTGGTGGAGAATTTTTTTGTAAAGAACGATTCGGATCCGCCGCAGACGCAGTTCAGCGAACGTCCGTTTGAGTTTTATCTGCCGGCTGGGGCGGTGGTGGAGGGATCGGCGGCGCTGGGTCCGGGCGGGATGCCGGTGCAGGCTGCGCCGGTGCCTTTGGGCGAGGCGAACCACTATGCGTTCATATTTCCGATCCGGCCGGGGGAGACACGATTTCAGGTGACGTATCACCTGCCGTACAACGGCGGTCTGACGATGTCGCCGAAGCCGGTGCTGGCGACGGACACCGTGGCTGTGATAATGCCGAAGAGCATGACCTTCAAGGCACAGGCGGGGGCGCCGTATGCTCCGGTGAGCGAGGAGGTGAGTGCGCAGACGTTTGTGGCGCGCGGGGTTTCGCCGTCGCAGCCGCTGGGGTTCACGCTGAGCGGAACGGGGCAGCTGCCGCGGGACACGGTTCAGGGCGGGA
>CAXTYQ010000090.1:0-13952 GCA_964248505.1 uncultured Acidobacteriaceae bacterium | reverse complement strand
CACCCATCAGCCGCTCAGGGTTGGACGTCAACAACCTGTTGAGACTCCACAGCTAATGAGGGTTCGGGTCAGCAACAAGCTTGGCTACGGCGAGCTTTTCTGCGACCTCAAGAGCGTCAGTCGCCGAGGCTTCAACGTCTGGTGCAATGCCCGTTCCTTCCCAGTCGCCATGACTGATTGGGTTGATAGGACGGCCTATCGGGATACCAACCACGAAGTGCTCACCGATCGGGAATGTGTTTAGCGGGTGTGCACCACCTCTGGTCCTCTCACCGACAATGGTGGCTCGCTTCAATGACTTGAGATCGTTCGCAAACTCTTCAGCGCCTGAGAATGTGCGCTTCGAGGTGCTTCGAGGTCAAGACGTAAAGTGGTGTATCGATCAACCGTGGTCCTGGCACATAGGGCAGGTCCAGTACTGGCGGGTCGTGTTATCAGGACGAATGTAGATGTCATTCAGGTGAGTGGGCTTGTCGAAGAAGTAGGACAGAATTAGCTGGACCATAGTGGGTTGACCTCCATGGTTGTCACGCAAGTCCACGATCAGTGCATCAGCATGCGCTACAAACCCCATTGCAGCTCCTACGGTCGAACCGCACTCTCAAGGGTCAGCAAACTCGTTGAACTTGACGTATCCAACATTGCGGGGCAAGATACGCACCTCGCTAAAGGAGCAATTGTCCCGCTTCTGGGCTCCTCGGTACCTGGCGATTTTCGCTGGGCCTGGAACTGCGGCAGCATTGCCCTCCGGTGACAGGGCTGGGCTGTAGGCGACGAAGAGATGGCCGTCATGACTGATGGAACGAAGCTGCTCCGTAAGCACCCCTGCGAACTCGTTGCCGTCGGTTATCGCTTGGTAAGCTCCGGACCTCTCCTCACTCCGAAGCTTATCGGCCATCTGAACAGCCACCATCGGGTTGATGTAATCAGCTGAAAATTCTTCTTCAAGCAGATCGAGCGTCTGCTGCCGTATTTCGGCCGTAAGAGACACATCCTCAACCGGCGCCCCTGAAGGCAGAGCCCTGATAATGAAAGTCTTGACCGTCTCGGGAGTTGTCGATGATAAGCGTAGATCGGCGAAAGACGTGACACCATCGCTGCGCCCTTTGAGAACGACCTTGAGATCATCTGGAGCGCTGCTTTTCAAAGAAACGACGGTGAAACCTCCCGTGGAACCGCTGAATGCAAGTAGCTCATCCACTGCTGCTGTTCCGTCGTATCGCCGAACGTATTCGTCAAGCTGATTGCGGTCGGCACTGTTGAATGCCGAAAGGAACGCCGTCATGACCTGCCCGGCTGGAGTGGGCGGCAACGAGACTTGTGGACGAGCTGGCCGCGTCCCCGCTAGGGGGAAAAGGGAAATAAGCACATTTCTCAAGATCAGCCCGACCCTCATAGCAGCTCCAGTAAAGAAAGGTGTGAAGTTGTCTTCCTCCCTGAGTGGACGAGGCCTGGGCGTTTAGCGCAAGTGATGCGCTTGAGTCGCGGGAAGTCGCATTACCGGAAGTTATCCCTTGACTGACAACAAGCGCTTGGGACCAGCCTCCAGGCTGACCTCCGAGTGAGGTTACCACCGCTCAAAGGTCGACAGACCGTTCACAGCCGTGACAACCCGGCGCTCGATCGAGCGCTGCCTGAAGGACCAGAGTTCGGTTGCGATCCTGCGATCTTACGATCGCAGGCGGGAGGCGCTGGCTTTTGTCTTACCAGGCGATCTGTACAAGCGAGACGGACTGGCGGGGCATGTCGGTGGTGAGCTTGATTTCGCCGGCGTTTACATCTTTCCAGAGCGGCGAGGTGAGTAGATGGAGGCCGGCCTGGCTCTGTAGCTGCGCGTATTGCGCGGAGGTTGGGTGCTGAGGCGAACCCATGCTCTTCCACACTGTATAGGCGTTGCTGTGGGTTTCGTCGATGCGGAAGTGCGTGACCAGAACGCGATGTGCCTCTGGGGGGAGGCCGATGATGGTGACGGTGGTGGGTGTGGGGTATGCGGGTGCGTCCACGTCGTGGTAGTTCCAGAGCATGACGGCGGCCATGCGGTCGGATCGGGTTGCGAGCGCGTCTACGTCGGGCGTGAGGCGTACACCGGTTGCGACCAGGGTTGGGAGCGGCACATTTCCGTCGCTGGCGGTGCTGACGCGGCTGCCTTTCATGAGAGCCGCCATGCGGAAGAAGTTGAGGATAGGTTTATCGATGCCGTTGGTTGAAAGGGAGCGGAAGCCTTCGAAGTAGTCCTTGTTTTCGAACTCAAAGGACCAGCTGAGCATGGAGAGGAAGTTGACGTGGTGGAGGTCCTGGAGCTCGAAGAGGCCTTTGTATGCGGCCGCTGTGTACGCGGGGTAGAGGGTGCCGTTGCGGTAGTTGTTGGCAGGGTTGACCTTGCTGGAGCAGGCGGCGCAGCCTTCCGGGTCGGCCTCGCTGAGGATGATGGGTAGGTGCTTGAATTTTGGGTAGTTGGCGATGATCTTGAAGCCTTTGTCCGCGTCTGTGAGTTCGTGGGCGATGCTCATGGTGACCTTGCCATCGACAATTTTGGGAAGGCCTTTTACGTGAAACGAGAGGAAGTCGAGCGGAACGGCTTTGCCGTCGGCCGCGCTCTGGCCGGAGCTGACGTGGTTGAGGAAGTCCTGCATGAATTTAGCGGCGCGTGGGCTGCCGGGGCCGGTGTTTGCAGGGCCGCCGACCTTTGCTCCAGGGAGCGCGGCTCGGACACCGTGGACGGCGTAGTCGTAGAGCTTCCAGTAGTCTTCGGGTGTGCTGTGCCAGTAGTCGATGTCGGGTTCGTTCCAGACTTCGAAGTACCAGTCGAGGACGGTTTGGCGGCCGTAGCGCTCGACGAGGTGTCCGGTGACGACCCGCACCAGCTCGCCCCATCGGGCGTAGTCCTTGGGCGGGTTGTTGGAGGCGCCGGAGATTGTGCTCTCTGGATAGTGCACCTGGTAGGGTACAGGCCGGTTGGGGAGGTTGGCGGCGAGGTCTTTCGGCATAAAGCCGAGCTCGACCAGAGGGCGGACGCCGGCAGCCTTGTACTGGTCGAAGATGGCGTCCAGGATAGTGAAGTTGTAGATCGGATTTCCGTGTGCGTCTTCGCTGTAGACGTCGGTTGAGCTCCACTTCAGATCGACGTCGGCTTCGCCTTTGCCGCTGGTGAGCAGGTGGTGGGCGCGGATGTAGACGGGAACGGGGCTGAGGTCGTGGAGTTCGCGCAGGAGGCGCCGGCCGTCGTGCATGGTGGTGTAGTTGCCTTCGTCGTACCCGAACCAGGCGTAGATGGGGTTGTAGGGGCCGACTGGAGTTGCGAGGTCTACCGTGATCAGGACGGGCTTCTCCGGGGAGACCGGCGGCGGTGGCGGCTGTGTGCCCTGCCCTCGGAGCCAGGCAGAGCTTAGCAGAAAGGCCGCGGCGGCAATCCGTCCTCTACGCGTTTGCATCTCGTGTTCCTCTCTGGACGAGCTGGACGACGATCGGCCTTTTGAGAGTGCCGTCAGGGTGCTGCGGAGAATGGTATTCCTTGTGGGCAGAGAGTTTCTCGATCTGATTCTTGTTTTCGTGAATCATACGATGTTGTGGATCCATCGTATGGACGCAAGGAGCTCCCACGGGGGAGTTCAGCCAGTCCATCGGATAGCAGCCAACTCATCGAGGTATCTTTTTCGTCATGGCCACACTTCTCGTTATTCAGTCCAGCCCGCGCGGCGAGTACTCCGTTTCGCGTACGCTAACCAAGAAATTCATTGAAGATTGGAAGTCCGAGCACACGGAGGGCACCGTCGTGATGCGGGATCTTTTGAACACAGATCTGCCCTTTGTCGATCTTCCGTGGATTGCGGGTGCCTACACACCGGCCGAGCGACACTCGCCAGAGATCAAGAAGGCGATTTCGGTCTCGGATGCATTGACCGCAGAGTTGATGGCGGCCGACCACATTGTGATCGGCACGTCTATGTACAACTTCTCGATACCAGCGGTTTTGAAGGCGTATATCGATCATGTTGTGCGCGTGGGGGTGACGTTTACCCCCAGCTACGAGGGTTTGGTGAGGGGCAAGAAGGCGACGGTGATTCTTGCCTCGGGCGGAGTTTATACGCCGGGCGCCTACGCCGAGAGCTACAACGCAGCGACGCCGTACCTAAAGCAGATTCTCGGTTTTATTGGAATTACGGATGTGACGTTTGTGCTTGCCGGCGGGACTTCGGCGATCGATAAGGGGCAGACGGAGCTGCCGCAGTTCGTTCAGCAGTTTGAGCCGGCCGTGGAAAGCGCGGCGAGCCAGGCCTGAATCTTGGCGAGCTGACTTGAGTGTTGTTCGACAGGCGGCGGTTGGAGGCGTGCTGCTGGGTGCTGAAGCCCAGTGGCACTCAATTTGGGACGACTTAAGAAGTTGGAGGGGTCAGCGATGGCACAGGGCACAAGAGCGGCAGTTCGGGTGGTCATTGTCGGTGGAGGGTTTGGCGGCCGGTATGCGGCCAGGCGACTTGCGTACCGTCTGCCGAAAGGGTCGGAGCTGATCCTGGTGGATCGCAACGATTACATGCTGTACACGCCGATGTTGACCGAAGCGGCGGGACGATCGGTGAGTGCGGCGCATATTCAGGCGCCGAACCGGGAGCTATCGAGAAGGATCCGGTGCGTCCAAGGCGAGGTGAAGAGTGCGGACCTGCGGGCAAAGACGGTCACTCTGGCGGATGGGCAGACGCTGGCGGCGGATCATCTCGTGTTTGCGCTGGGATCGACGACGAATTACCACCACGTAGACGGTGCGGAACAGTATTCGCTGACGATGAAGACGCTGGAAGACGCTCGCCGGGTGCGCACGTTGGCGCAGCGCAATATTGAACGGGCGAAGGTGGCCGAGAGCGCGGAGGAGCGCAAGCGGCTGGTGAGCTTTGTTGTCGCGGGTGGAGGGTATACCGGCGTCGAGACGATTGCAGCGCTGAACGATCTGGTGCGCGACACGGCGAAACAGCAGTCGGTGCCGGCCGAGGAACTCGCTCTGACGATTGTGGAGCCGACAAAGCGGCTGATGGGGGAGATGCCGGAGAGCCTGGCGGACTATGGCGAGGAACAGCTGAAGAAGGACGGGATTCGGGTGCGCATCGGGGTTGGTGTGAAGAGCGTGGCCGCCGAGAATCTGACGCTGACGGACGGCGAGGTGCTATCCGCGGGCATGGTCATTTGGGATACAGGAATTCGGGTCAATCCTCTGGTGGCCGACTTTGATTGCACAAAGGGAAAGAAGGGCGGAATGGAAGTCGACAGTTCATTCCGGGTGACGGATCGGCCGGGAGTGTGGGCGATCGGCGATTGTGCAGAGATCCCAAAGGCGGATGGCAGCGGAGAGTTTTTTGCAACCACGGCGCAGAATGCCACGCGCGAGGGGGGACACGTTGCCGACAATATTCTGGCGACCATTCGGGGAGGGTCGGTTACGCCGTTTCGATACAAACAGATCGGCGAGCTGGCGGTGATCTCGCGGCATATGGGCGTGGCCAACGTGTACGGGATTCAGGTTAAAGGCATTGCTGCATGGCTGATGTGGCGTGCCATCTACGTTGCGAAGATGCCGAGCATGCGGCAGCGAATCGGCCTGTTGTGGGACTATGTGTGTCTGGCGTTTGGACGGCAGTTTGTGTCGGCGAGTTGGCGGACGAGCGAGCCGGAGGCCGGTTCTCGGAGAAGAGAGCAGACGCCGTCTCAGCTCCCTTCTCCGACCGCGAGCTAGCGCAGTTCTCCTCTAGGTGTACACCGAAGACATAGATGCTATGGCCGTTTTCTCCAATGAAAACGGCACTCCAAACACTTCATCCGACTCACAGTAACAGGAGAACCGCTCTAGCGTTTCGGCTAACTCGCTTGCCGGGCTAAGTGCTTGCTGGGGTTAGACGGCTGCGCTGGCCAGGGCGGCTCCGGGGCTCGGCGCGGGTTGCGCTTTGCGAGGTCCACGCTTGCGTGCGACGAGGACGCGGATGCGCTCGAGCATGTCGGCTGGGGAGCTGGCGTTTTTGGGAAGAAAGACGTCGGCACAGCTGGCCCGGTCGGCGGCATTGACGGTTCCTGAGAGAAGAATTGCGGGCAGGCCGGGGTGCTTGGATTTCGCGCGGCGGACGAGTTCGTTGCCGTCGACGCCGGGCAGGAGTAGATCGGAGAGCAGGAGGTCGATCGATCCGGGGAGGTTTTGTCCGAGCAGATCGAGCGCCTCGTCTGAGCAGCGTGCGCTGAGGACGCGGTAGCCGCGCGTTTGGAGGAGAAAGGTGCGTACGGAGAGAGCGTGTTCGTTGGCTTCGACGCAGAGGATGGTTTTCTTCGGGCGCATGGTTCGGTGATCTCGCTTCTGCCACGGCCTCCCAGGTAAGGGAGGGTGGCCGATGGACCGTTTTTCTGCTTCTGCTGGTTGGCAGACGCAGATGTGCGGCAGCGTTCGGGGGTCACCCTCGGGCGAGCCTGGCGATCTGAGGTACGTCGACCTGGGACACGGAGCCCGGAACATTGGGCTCAGGACGAGGGTCTCCTGAGCCTCCATTCTGGAAGCTTTGCCGTACGCCAGGCGGACGCGTCAAAGAGTGCGAGCCGTGCCTAGAGATGAGGGCGCGAGCGACGTCCGATGTTGTCGAGTGGAGTCGACCAGACAGAGGCGACCGGCGCCGAACAGGCACCAAAAGACCGAGTAAAGATGGTCGGAAGGGACGTGTGCGAGCGAGTGAAGACGCTCTGAGGGGACGGCTCTCCACGCGAGCAGAGCGGGCGTCTCTCAAATTAAATTTTAGAGTTACAGGCGAAAGTACATGTGTTTGAGAGCCTCGCCTGACTTGCTTTCCGCGGGCTCATCAACAACTCCCGCTCAGAGTACGAAGGGGCATCCGGGTTAGCAACAGCGAAGAAGAAGCGAAGATCGGCAATGTTTGCTCTTGCTGTTTCCGACGGAGTGTGGAACGTACGCTGAATGCTGGAGATGAGCGCCGGGAGATATGTTGAAATCTCGTGAATCATGGCAGGAAAAGGTGGCCAGTTGCCACGGAGATGGTGCGACCTCCGACGAACACATCGGAGACGCCTCGGTTGTGGAGACGGGCTTGCAGGTGGAGACGGCTGGGGCGGTGGATCTCGATTCCCTGTTCAAGGATGGTCGGGTGTTCGCTTGGGACGATGCCGTGCCGGACGAGCCAGCTGATCGCGCAACCGGAGGCGGAGCCGGTCGCGGGATCCTCGCCGCCGGGCCATTGCATACGAGCGTGCCAGTCTGCACCGGAGCCGGAGGCGGCTCGGGTGATGCAGAAGAAGAATCTGGCGCCTGTGGCTTCGAGGTAGGGCCGGGCGAGGGTTTGTGAGATGTCCAGCCGGCGCGCGACATCGAGGGATCGGAGAGGGACGATGCAGAACGGCAGGCCGGTGGAGACGGTCTGGGCGGGGTAATCGGGGTCGAGGTCACCGGGAGTGAGGCCGAGGGCGCGCGCGAGGGGCTCGGGACTGTGGGTCGCGCCGAAGGTGGGATCGTTCTGCCGCATGGTTGCGAAGGTGCCAGGGAGCGTTGAGGGTTCTGTGTGTTGAGTTGTGATCTCTGCGGGGTCGAAGCGGACGGGGACGGGGCCGACCGGGAGATCGAGGGTGATGATTTGTTGGCCGCGAAAGTTAGGGTGGTGGTTGAAGATCCACGTGGCCGTCCCGAGGGTGGGGTGACCTGCAAACGGGAGCTCTTCGGTGGTGGTGAAGATGCGGGCCTGGACGCCGCGGGCCTGCTCTGTGGCGGTGTCGCGGGGGAAGATAAAGGTGGTTTCGGAGAGGTTGGTTTCGCGGGCGATGCTCTGCATCTGCTCGGTGGAGAGATCGCGAGCGTCGTGGAAGATGGCGAGTGCGTTGCCTTCGAGAGGGCGCTCGGCAAAGACGTCGACGATGCTGAAGGAGAGCTGGCGGGGCGGCACGGGTGAGTTTGACATGGGGACTCCGGGAGAGCTATGGTCAGAATGACCGCAAAAGGGAGGCGAACCTGCCTCCATGCTAGCCTTGGGCCGGCTGCGGCAAGAGTTTGGAGCGAACTATGACAACGGTAGCCACAACTTCGAAGCTCAGGGCAAAGACGTCGACGGGTGAGACGGTCTGCTCGAACCCCTTATGCACCTGCTCTCCATGTCTGTGTTCGCCGTGTCTTTGCGGTCAGAGCAGCTGTTGCTCGAAGCCGGCTGGGGTGAGTTCATGAGCGGATCGCGGTAGAGTCAGAAGCGAGCAGCGCGAGACCCACCCAGAGCGAGAGAGCCGGGTGGGTTTCTTCTTTTGGCCCTATCGGCAGGTGCGACGTTTGGGTAGGGCTGCCTAACATCGGATAAGCAAGAGAACGTCAACGGAGGAGAGCTGATGAGTGAATCACGGATTCCCAGAATACTGGAGCAGGCACCGGATTTCGAGGCGAAGAGCACGCACGGCGTGATTCGTCTGAGCGACTACACGAGCAAAGGGAAGTGGGTGATGCTGTTCTCGCACCCGTCTGACTTTACGCCGGTGTGTTCGACCGAGTTTATTGAGTTTGCTAAGCGCGGCGACGACTTCGACCGGCTGAACGTGCAGTTGATTGGGGTGTCGATCGACTCGATCTACTCGCATATTGCGTGGGTGCGGGACATTGAGCAGATCGCGGGAGTGCAGGTGAAGTTTCCCGTGATTGCGGATCTTGACCAGAGGGTGTCGCAATCGTACGGCCTGGTGCATGAGGCGGTGAGCGATACGGCGACGGTGCGGTCGGTGTTTCTGATCGATCCAAAGGGGAAGATACGTGCGCTGCTCTACTACCCCATGCAGCTGGGACGGAACGTGGATGAGCTGATCCGGATGTTTCAGGCGTTGCAGACGGTGGATGCGAATGGCGTGAGCTGCCCGGCGAACTGGGTACCTGGCGAGCAGGTGATTGTGCCAGCACCTGCGACGCAGGAGGACGCCGCCAAGCGCACGAACGGCGGGGGTGCCGGCATGGACGTGAAGAGCTGGTATCTCTCGAAGAAGGACCTGCCGGCTGCAGTGAAGTAGCGGGCTTGAGACGCACGCGCGGCGGTATGCGGGCCGCGCGGACGGGCACCGATGGCGAAGTGGCTAACGCGCTGGTCTGCAAAACCAGTATTCATGGGTTCAAATCCCATTCGGTGCTCCAAATCCCATTTCGGCTCGAGGCTCCTAGCTTTACGGCTAAAGGCTGTACTGTTCGACCTCGGCCAGGAGTTTGAGTTTGCGGTCCGGCGGAAGAAAGCTGGCTTCGATGCCGTTGGCGGCGATCTCGCGCATCTGGTCGAGGGAGAACTCGTACTCGCGGTGAGTGGTGACGTATTCGTCGAGCAGGTTGGCGCCGAACATCGGTGGATCGTCGGAGTTGAGGGTGATCATCAGGCCGGACTCGAAGTAGAGGCGGACGGGGTGGGCCTCGTAGGACGGGCAGCAGCCGGTGCGGAGGTTGCTGGTGACGTTGAGTTCGAGAGGGATCTGGCGCTCGGCGAGGACGTGCATGAGTTCGGGGTCGTGCTGGGCGGAGAGTGCGTGGCCGATGCGTTCGGCGCCGATGTTGACTGCGGCCCATATGCTCTCGGGGCCGGTGGATTCGCCGGCGTGGGCGGTGAGGTGGAGGCCGGCGTCGCGGGCCGTGGCGTAGATTTCGCGGAACTGGTCGGCTGGACCGCGGGCTTCGTCGCCGCCGATGCCGATGCCGACGATCGAGGGGAAGTGCTCCCGGAGTTGCGCGGCCCTGCGGAAGACCTCGGCGGCGGCTTCGGGGCCGAAGTGGCGGACAGCGTCGATGATCCAAAGGACGGTGGTGCCGAAGTCGCGTTCGGCGCGCGTGCGACCCTGCTCTATGGCATGGACGACCTCGTCGACGTCGAGGCGGCCGAAGTGGAGGAGGATGCCGAAGGAGATATAGACCTCGGCGTGCCGAACGCCTTGCCGGCTTAGGTCCCGGACCATGTTGTAGGTGATGAGCTCGTAGTCAGCCGGGTGGTGGAGGCGTTCGGTGACGGCTTTGAAGCTCATCAGGAAGCTTGGGAAGTCAGTGTACTGATAGAGGTTTCCGGCCTGCGAGAGGGTTAGCGGTGAAGGGTCGTTGCGGATGGAGAGCTCGACCAGGGTTTCGGCGGTGATGGAGCCTTCGAGGTGGAGGTGGAGCTCGACTTTCGGGAGATTGCGGAGCCAGGTTTGTGGGTCGGGTGCGGGAGATTTAGTGGGAGAGGGCATCTGTTCAGGATAGATGTCTGCGGGTTGGAGGTTTGGGCGGAGTTGTCAGTTCCACATTTCTTGTTGTTCTCGTCCCTTACTTTGGTTTGGGCCTATTACCTTTGAGATCGCGTCACTCGAAAGGACGAGATACATGTTTCGATCTGCCTGCTAGGATCTGTGTGTCTTTTCAGGTATGTCATCGATGCGATTGAAACCTTTGCTTGTCCTTTTGCTGCTGGTTCTCTCAATCCCGAGTCTTCGGATGTTGGCGCAAGCGCCAGCTTCTCGATCTTCTGGTTTGCCGGCTGGATCTCCAGCCTCGGCAGCTGTCCCTGCGCCGAAGGGGGCAAGTTATGCGGCGGAGTCGTTTGTGTTTGAGCACCTGGACTCGGTGTACAGATTTGCGGGGGACGGAACGGGTACGAAGGAGCTCACGGTCGCGGTTCGGGTGCAGAGTGAGGCTGCGGTGCGTGAGCTGGGGGTGTTGACAATTCCGTTTGCAAGCGCGTCCGAGCGGGTCGAGATCGTGTATGCGAGGGTACGCCGGCCGGATGGAACGGTGGTTGAGACGCCGGTTGGAGATGCGTTGGAGCTGCCGGACCCGGTGACGCGGGCAGCACCGTTCTACAGCGATCTGAAGCAGAAGCAGCTGCCGATCAAAGGTTTGCGGCCGGGCGACACGCTGGAGTGGAAGGCGCGGGTGACGCGCAACAAGGCGGAGGCGCCGGGCCAGTTCTGGGGTCAGGAGACCTTTTTGGACAACGGTGTGGTGCTGTCGCAGACGTTGGATCTGCGGGTTCCGGACGGAACGGCGATAAAGGTTTGGAGTCCGACCCTGAAGCCCACGGATACGGCGGAAGGCAAGGAGCGCGTTTATCGATGGAGTACGGCGCATCTGGAGCCGACGGCAGGAAAGGAAGCCGAAGCAGCGAAGGAGCTGAAGAAGAAGCATGTGTGGACGGAGGCCGAGGAGACCGACGCCATGCAGGGCAAGCTGCCTTCCGTGGCATGGACGACGTTTCGGAGCTGGGATGAGGTTGGCGCCTGGTATCGCGGGCTGGAGGGCGAGCGGATGGTGCCGGACCCAGAGGTGAAGGCGAAGACCGCCGAGGTGATCGCGGGAAAGGCGACGGAGGAGGCGAAGGTCCAGGAGATTTATGCGTACGTGGCGACGCAGATCCGGTATGTTGGCGTGGCGTTTGGGGTGGGACGGTACCAACCGCACGCGGCGGCCGAGGTGTTGCACAACCAGTATGGGGACTGCAAGGACAAGCACACGTTGTTGGCGGCGATGCTGGCCGCGGCGGGCGTGCGTTCGGATGCGGTGCTGATCGGTGCGGGGATCCGGTTCAACGAGGCTGTGCCTTCACCGGCGGCGTTCAACCATCTGATCACGCGGGTAGATGTGGCGGGACCACCGGTATGGCTGGACGCGACGGCGGAGGTGGCGCCCTACGGGATGCTGTCGTATGTGATCCGTGACCGGAAGGCGCTTCTGGTTCCGGAGGTCGGGACGGCCCGTCTGGATCGCACGCCCGTGGGGATGCCGTTTGCGCCGTTTCAGAAGATGGAGGCGGTGGGAACACTCGATGAGGAGGGGACGTCAAAATCGCGGCTGGTGTTGACTGCCCGGGGCGACGATGAGTTAGGGATTCGGAGTGTGGTGCGGCAGATTGCTCCGGCACAGTATGAGGAGTTGGTGCAGAACCTGTCGCGTGGCATGGGCTATGCGGGGACGACGAGCAACGCCGAGGTAAGCCGGCCGGAGGACACGACCGAGCCGGTAAAGATCAGCTACGACTACAAACGAGAGAAGAGTGGAGATTGGGAGCATCTGAAGATCGTTCCGCAGCTGACGCCGGTGACGCTGCCGGTGGTGGACGAGTCTGATCCGCCGGTGCGAGCGATTCAGTTGGGGGTGCCACGGGTGGAGAGCTCGAGCTCTGCGATGAAGCTGCCGGCGGGATGGACGGCGGAGCTGCCGGAGGCGGTGCATGCGAAGTCCGCGTACGCGACCTACGACCTGACGTATCGGTGGGATCACGGAACGGTGTATGCGGAGCGGCGGATTGAGGTGTTGAAGGACAAGGTTCCGGTGGCGGAGTGGAAGGTTTACAAGAAGTGGGGCGACACGGTTGGGCTGGGGAACGAGAACTTCATTTCGCTGACGCGAGCGGCGGGAAATCCGGCCAGTCCGAAGGCGGCGAAGAAGGAGGCAGCGGGGGAGGCTAACGGGCCTGGGAAGAAGGCGGAGGCGGGGCCGAGCTCGACTGGACCGACGGCGTCTGAAGGAGCGACGACACATGAATTGAAGGTGCCTGCACTGAAGGTGCATGGATCCAAGATGGATGACGCTGAGGCCACAGAACTGCTCCAATCAGCGGTTGCGTCCATGCAGGAGCACAATCTACCGGCGGCGCGGAAATCGTTGGACAGCTTACAGGATGGGAACCCGGAGCAGAAGGGTTTGTGGGCGGCGTACGCGATGCTGGCGATTCAACGCGGCGAGACCGGCGAGGCGATCGAGGATTTGCACAAAGAAGTGAAGCTGCACCCGGATGAGAGCCCGGTGTACGCTCTACTGGTGAAGACGGAGCAGGCCACGGGCAAGAAGCAGGAGGCGATGGCGTCGCTGCGGGCTTGGGAGAGCGCGGACAGTTCGAACCCCGCGCCGGTGGTCGAGCTAATATCGATGCTGCGAGAGGACGGAGACGGGCGGGCAGCGGTGAAGGAAGGCAATGACGCTTTGGCGCGGCTGCCGGATGCAGCGAAGAAGGATGAAGCGCTGCAGATGGAGATCGGGCGCGCACAGATACTGGCGGGGGACACGCGAGCGGGCGCGGCGACGATGGAGGCGGTGCTTTCGGCGACGGAGCGCCCCGGGACAATGAATGACGCGTCCTATGAGCTGGCGCAGGCGGGGCAGAGTCTGGCGCTGGCGGAGACAAAGACGCGAGCTGCTCTGGACAAACTGTCAGAAGAGAGCAGCAGCTGGACGTTGGACGAGAACGCGCAGACGCTGGCCGGGACGTCGCGGCTGATTGTAGCGACGTGGGACACGCTGGGTTGGGTGCTGTTTCGCGAGGGCAAGACGGAAGAGGCGCAGGCATATCTGAACGCGGCTTGGCACAACCTGCAGAACGTCGATGTGGGCGAGCATCTTGCTGCTGTGGCGATTTCACGGGGTGACGTGAGGACGGCGTTGAACGCGGATGAGCTAGCGCTGGCAAGCATACCGGGCTACGACATGATGGGCGTACGGACGGCGCCGAATGCGCGGCAGAAGAAGCTGCAGGAACAGATTGATACGCTGCGGAAGGCTGGGGCGCGGTCGAAGGCAGGGGATTCGGAGTCGAAGTTGCAGGATCTACGCAAGATTCCGCTGGGAGCCGCGGGTGCTGCGACCGGCACGGCGGAGTACCGGTTGTTGTTGAAGCGAGATGGGATCGCCAAGCTGGAAAGGGTCGGAGAGAAGGAGGTTGCGGGAGGCGATACTCTGGTCCGAAAGGCTTCGTTGACGGCCTTCTTCCCGGCTGGGTCAAGTGCGGCGTTGGTGCGCAAAGGCTACCTGAACTGCCACTCAGGGGTGTGTGAGCTGGTGCTGGAACCGTAAGGAAGAGGTGTCGAGTTGGGCGCGTGGATAAGTGTGCAGAGGAGCTGCCGATGGGATCGTCGCCACTTCCATCCGCCGGTGCGCTTGCATTGAATGACGTTAGGGCAGTTCTCCTATTGATGTAGTTGTTGAAAGGGCAGCCTAAACCAGGCCT
>CAXTYQ010000089.1:0-14010 GCA_964248505.1 uncultured Acidobacteriaceae bacterium | reverse complement strand
GCGACCGCCCCCGTCGATCGCCTCGTCCGCATCCCCGACGCGCTCTCCGCCCAACAAGCCGCCGCCGCCCTCCTCCAGGGCATGACCGCCCACTACCTCGCCCACTCCGCCTACGCCATCCAGCCGCACGACACCGTCCTCATCCACGCCGGAGCCGGCGGCACCGGACTCCTCCTAACCCAGATGGCGAAGGCGCTCGGCGCCGAGGTCTTCACCACCGTCTCCACCCCCGAAAAAGCCGAGCTCTCCCGCCAAGCCGGCGCCGACGAGACAATCCTCTACACCCAAACCGACTTCGCCGCCCAGGTCAAACACCTCACCGGCGGCAAGGGCCTCCCCGTCGTCTACGACTCCGTCGGCAAATCCACCTTTGAAGGCTCGCTCACGTCGCTCCAACCCCGCGGCACCCTCGTCCTCTTCGGCGGAGCCTCCGGCGCCGTCCCGCCCTTCGACCTCATCCGCCTCTCCACCCTGGGCTCGCTCTACATCACCCGCCCCACCCTCAAGGACTACGTCTCCACCCGCGCCGACCTCGAAGCCCGCGCCACCGACGTCTTCAACCGCGTCGCCCAAGGCTCGCTCAAACTCCGCATCGAACACACCTACCCCCTCGCTGACGCCGTCCAGGCCCACCGCGACCTCGAATCCCGCAAAACCACCGGCAAGCTCCTTCTCCTCGCCTGACCGCCAGGCCCAACCCCCGACCCAAGCCCGACCCTAAGCCCCCAACCGCCTAAAATAGGCACATGCCTGCATCATCTCCGGTGCGCCAGCGCCATCCGCGCCACCACCATCCGCGCCACCACCACCTCCTATTCCTCCTCGCCGCTCTGCTCCCATCCACATCGCACGCCGTCGTCGTCCGCGGCACCGTCACCGACCAGCTCGGCGCCGCCCTCCCCCGAGCCCTCATCCGGCTCGTCCAGGGCAACAACTCCACCGCACTCGCCATCTCCAACCCCGACGGCACCTTTGAGATCCGCTCCGGAACCTCCGGCCGCTTCACCCTCTTCACCTCCGCCCCCACCTTCGCGCCCAACGTCGGCGTCAGCTTCTTCGGCGGACGCACCGACATCGTTCTCCAAACCGTCGTCCTCTCGCCCGGAGAGATCCGCACCGAAGTCTCCGTGCTCGAGGACGGCACACCCACACCGCTCGCCCAGCTCACCGCCCCCGTCACCCTCATCCCCCGCGACAGTCTCGTCACCCGCGTCGGCGTCGTCGACGATCTCCGCCAATCCCCCGGCGTGGACGTCGTCCAGACCGGCCAGTACGGCGGCGTCACCTCGCTTTTTGTCCGCGGCGGCAACTCCGATGCCAACAAAATACTCTCCGACGGCATCCCGGCCGAAGACATCGGCGGCACCTTCGACTTCGGCACCGTCTCCTCCACAGGCCTAGCCGCCCCCTGGCGCGAACCCAGCCCCGGCGCTGCCATCGAGCTCTATCGCGGTCCCAACTCCGCCCTCTTCGGCTCAGATTCGGTCAGCTCCGTCGTGAGCCTCTCCACACCCCGCGGCACCTCCATCAAACCGGTCCTCACCTACTCCGGCGACGCCGGCAACCTCCACACCTGGCGCAACGAAGCCACCCTCTCCGGAACCCACAATCGCGCCGACTACCTCCTCGCCTTTTCGCGCTTCGACTCCTCCAACGCCCTCCCCAACGACCGCTTCCACGTCACCACCGCCGCCGCCAACCTCGGCTTCAACCTCACCTCCAGCACCCAGCTCCGCCTCACCCTCCGCAACCAGGATTCCGCGCAAGGCCTCCCCAACGCCTACGACTTCTACCACCTCGTCCAGATCGGCAAACTCTCCGACCAGGACATCTACGGCGGCCTCACCGTCGAAAACACCACCGCCGCCGGCTGGCACAACCTCGTCCGCTACGGCATCGCCCGCAAACGCGAACAGGCCGCCTACTTCGGCAACCAGGGCAACTTCCTCACCTTCCCCGACCCCTTCAACCCCGGCAAAACCTACTCCGGCTACTTCGGCAACGTCACCACCATCCGCGGCGCCAACGGCTCGACCGCCACCGGCCAGGCCGTCCTCTACGGCGGCGCCGCGCGCGACCAGGACTCCAACCGCGACCAGCTCTACTTCCAATCCGACCTCACCACTCGCCAACACCTCACCGCCCTCTTCGGCTTCCGCTACGACAACGAACGCGGCTCCTTCAACCTCCCGGCCTATGCCGAGTCCGAGCAGATCCAGCGCCCCAACTACCAGTTCAACCTCCAGCTCGGCGCCGACCTCAAGAACCGCGTCTTCCTCTCCTTTGGCGGATCGGTCCAGAAGAACCACCTCTACGGCATCGCCGGCACGCCCCGCCTCGGCCTCGCCTGGATCCCCGTCCGACCCGACGCACGCCGCCTCGTCCACGGCACCAAATTCCGCATCAACCTCGCCACCGGCGTCCAGGAGCCCAACCTCGCCAGCGAGTTCTCCTCCCTCTACCGCACCCTGCTCGACCTCGGCGACACCGCCGACATCAGCCGCTACCACGTCGATCCCCTCGGCCCCGAGCGCTCCCGAACCCTCGACCTCGGCCTCGACCAAAGCCTCATCGGCGACAAACTCATCCTCAAAGCCGGCTACTTCCACAACCAGTTCTCGCACCAGTTGGAATTCATCGGCGCCAACGACCTCGCAACCTACTTCAACTTCACGCCCTCCTCCGCCTTCGCGCACGCGTTCAACTATGATTACGGCGGCGCCGAACTCAACTCCCAAGCCTTCCGCGCCCAGGGCATCGAGTCCGAGCTCCAATACCAGCCGGCCCGCCGCATCTTCGTCCGCGCCGGCTACACCTACCTCCTCACCCGCGTCGAACAATCCTTTTCAAGCGACGCCGCCGCCGCCCTCGGAGGCTACCCCCCCACCAATCCCAACCTCCTCAGCATCCCCATCGCCGCGTACTCGCCCTTTGTCGGCAGTCGCGTCTTCCGCCGCCCCCCGCACACCGCCTTCTTCTCCGCCCAGTACACCGGCCAAAAGTGGACCGCCGCCCTCCGAGGCGCAGGCGCCAGCCGCTCCGACGACTCCACCTTCCTCGCCTACGCCGACCCGAGCGAAGGCAACAGCCTCCTCCTTCCCAACCGCAACCTCGACTTCGGCTATCTCAAACTTGACGTAGACGGCACCTACACCGCCACCCGCCACATCACCGTCTTCGCCGAGCTCGACAACCTCCTCAACAACCAGCACATCGGCCCCATCGGCTACCCCGGCCTCCCCTTCACCTTCCGCACCGGCCTCAAACTCCGTCTCGGCGGCGAATAGAAGGACGAGGTATTCGCGCGATCCCGCGCCTCCGCTCACAACTCATAACTCCCAACTCACAATTCCTTACTCACAATTCATAACTCACTACTCACAATTCATAACTCACTACTCACTACTCACAACTCATCTCCTTACTCATTACTCCTTACTCACAAATCATTACTCCTTACTCACAACTCATCAACTCCCGCCACAAACCCACGCGCGAACCACTCCCCTCCCCACAAAGCTTGTCATCTCGACCGGAGCGCAGCGGAGTGGAGAGACCCGCGGTAAACCTTGTCATCTCGACCGGAGCGCAGCGGAGTGGAGAGACCCGCAGTCACCACCACCCCAAACCGCATCCACCCCCTCCCCTCCCGCGTCTAATAAACAGACAACAGAAGGAATATCCGATGACCCGCAACCTCCTCGCCGCAACCGTTCTCCTCACCCTCGCCGGCGCCCTTCACGCCCAAACCGAAGGCCCGAACACCACCAGCGTCCTCATCGCCGCCGACTCAAAATCCGCCGTCCACCTCACCCCCGCCGACATCCGCGCCGAGGTCAACGACCGCCCCTCCGAGATCCTCTCCCTCACCCCCGTCCAGCCCGCCACCACAGAGGTCGCCCTCCTGCTCGACGACGGCCTACGCACCTCCTTCGCCCGCAACCTCGACGACCTCCGCAAATTCCTCCTCGGCCTCCCGCCCACCACCGCGGTCTTCGTCGGCTACATGCAAAACGGTCGCGTCGTCCCCGCCCAAAACTTCACCACCGACCACGCCCGCGCCGCCAGAGCCCTCCGCCTCTCGCTCGCCACCCCCGGCATCTCCGCCAGCCCCTACTTCTCCCTCTCCGAGTTCGTCAAACACTGGCCCACCGCCGACCGCGAAACCCCGGACAACGCCGACCTCGCCGCCCAATCCTCCATCCCCGCCGCCAGAACCAGCAAATCCCGCTTCGTCCTCATGATCACCAACGGCGTCGACCCCTACAACGGCAGCGTCTCGCCCCTCAACCAGGACAGCCCTTACGTCGACACCGCCGTCCGCGACGCCCAGCGCGCCGGAACCCCCGTCTACTCCATCTACTACGGCGACGCCGGCATCCGCGGCGGCGCAGCCAGCTTCTCCGGCCAAAGCTACCTATCAAAGGTCGCCCAGGAGACCGGCGGCCAGGTCTACACCCAGGGCACCGGAAACCCCATCTCGCTGCAACCGTTCCTGCGCGACTTCCAGGCCTCGCTCCTCTCCACCTACGTCGCCACCCTCAACGTCCCAGGCACCAAACAGTTGGCCCGCCTGAAGCTGAAATCCAACACCAAAGGCGTCAAACTCCGCGCCCCCGACCAGATCCACCCCGGCGAAACCGACGGCCCCACCACCGCCCCCGCGCCCGCCGAGTAGCCCAGCCCTTCACAAACCAGCGATCTCGACAGACACGCACCACAAACTGTCATCTCAACCAGACCCGCACCACAAAACTGTCATCTCGACCGGAGCGCAGCGAAGTGGAGAGACCCGCAGTTGCCTCTCATCTTCCACCACAACCAATCGCCAGCCACAAACCCGGGTGCCCCATCCTCCACGACAGCCTCACCGTCGTGAAGGGTGGGGTACAAGCGGACAAATCAATGCTGAATGAGTAGCTTGGTGCTAACGCAGCGATTTCTAGTGATGCTCTTAAGAGCCTGGCGCAACTACTCCCCAATCCAGCTAAACTATAACTAGACAAGCAAAAAGAAGCCCGGCCAACCAGCCGGGCTTTCCTGCTTCTACCAGACCCGAACCCAGACCAAACCCAGATCAAACCAGACCCCGATCCAGACCTAACCCCCCTGAATCGAAGATTTTAGGATCAAATCAGATCCGGGGGGGGCGTCCACCTCCTCACCACCACCCACACCCAACCACATCCACCCAGCCCGGTGAAACGATTCCCCCGCCCATCGCACTCTACTCTTGAATGCCGAAAGTTGCGTCCTCCCCCTCCGGTCCCCCGGACCGAAAAGACGCTCCCTTCGGCTGTACCCGGGCCCGGACTGTCGAGGACCCGCGTATCGGTCCCAGGCAGCCGCTCCATCTCACGGAGGGCTTTTTCGTCATGGCAGCAAACTTCACCGACAACGGCGGCGCAGTAATCCAATTCGTCCGCGTGCAACTCATCTACTGGGGCAGCGCCTGGACCTCCAACCCGCCGCCCACACCCACCTCCGCCCAGGTCACCAACGCCGCCAACCGCATCCTCACCGGCGGATACATGACCGGCATCGCCCAGTACCGCGGCATCGGCCAGGGATACCTCCTCGGCTCGACCACCGTCACCGCCTCGAGCCCGGCCCAGAACTTCACCGACGCCGATGTCGCCAGTCTCATCAAAGGCCTCATCTCCGCCAAAACCATCCCGGACCTCGATCGCGACAACCAGACCCTCTACTGTGTCTTCGTCCCCAAAGGCATCAACCACCAGGGCGGCGGATCCATCGGCGAGCACACCTACTACACCGACGCGAGCAACCGCCGCGTGCACTTCGCCTGGGTCATGAACGACGGCACCCTCGACTACATCACCACCATCTTCTCGCACGAACTCGTCGAGTCCTGCACCGACCCTGAAGGCTCAGCCGTCACGGGCACCGCCGGCACCTGCTCGGGCACCGGTTGGTGCGAGATCGGCGACGTCTGCCAGGGCACCGACGGTCAAGTCAACGGCGTCAAAGTCCAGTCCTACTGGTCGCAATCCGACAAGGCCTGCAAGGTCTTCGACTACCCCGCCACCAACTTTCCCTTCACCGGCGTCCAGTTCACCGGCACCGTCGCCGCCAACAGCTCCGGCCGCTGGTTCACCTTCAACTGGCCCGCCTGGTGGCAGACCCACTGGACCGTCATGCCCACCTCCATCAGCGCCGCCGGTGCACAGATCACCCTCACCGCCGCCGCCCAACGCACCGCCGGCGCCTACGTCACGCACTGGCTCACCGTCACCAACCAAACCAACGTCCCCGTCACCTTCGAGGGCCGCTACGAAGTTCTAGGAAAGTGGACCTCCTAAACCGAGGCAAAAGGAAAAGACAATGACAACTGGAATTCAGTTCCGTGGAACCCTCCAAGCTAACCAGACCCAGAAGTGGTTCACCTTCAACTGGCCCGCCGCCCAGCACATCATCTGGACCGTCGTCCCCGATACCGTCAGCGCCGCCGGCTCCGAAGTCACCTGGTCGGTCGCCGTCCAGCGAGCCTCCGCCGCCTTTGTCACCTACTGGATCACCATCACCAACCAGACAGGAACGCCGGTCGACATCGAAGGCCGCTACGCCATCGTCGGCTAGCAATCCGCCCTAGTCGAATTGCAAACAACACAGCCACAAATCACAATCGAAGACCCTCTCTCAACCAAACACCCAAGGAAGCCAAGGAGAAACCTCATGCCGGAAACCACCCAAACCTTCAACGGAGGCGCCGCACCCATGTCCCAAGGCGCGCCTCCACCCGACTTCGCCGCCAGCTTCGGCGAATCCCCAGACAAACCCATCGACGGAGGCGCCGCCCAGGCCACCCCCACCCACACCGAATCCCTCGCAAATGCCGATCTGAAGGGAACCGAATCCGTCGGCGAAATCCCCAAAGGCGGCATCGTCCGAGCTAAGGCTTAAACCAACCTCAGCCGGGGACGCGGCGGCTCCTCTTCACAAAGCCGCCGCCGTGTCCTTCAACGATCTTCTCGCGCCAATCAACCTTACCTACGCATACAAAATTCGAGCATCGAGGGTAATCCCATGAGTTCAGCAGCGACGATGGAAGCTCCGACTTACACCACGCCCAGCACTTGCACAATCAAGATCCTCCCGCAACACCAATGGGTCTCGTCAGCCAGGCAGGCAATCCAGATCAATCCAGCCAACGCTCCCGCGGTGCACATGCTCGAGCGAGCTCTCCCCGGAGCGGCACCTCCAGTCGAGCACCTCGCTCTGCTCACAGCCAAATACTGGGGCAATAAAGGCGTGCAACTCACCGTCGGCTTCCTCGATAATCCGCCTTCCGATCTCCGATCCCGAATCCTCTCCCACATGAATGCCTGGAATCAATGGGCCAATGTCCAGTTCGTCGAAACCTCCTCCGATCCCCAGGTCCGCATCAGCCGCACAGCCGGCGACGGATACTGGTCCTACCTCGGTGTCGACGTCCTCTCCATCGCCGCAGATCAACCCACCATGAATCTCGATTCGTTCAGCATGCAGACGCTGGACTCTGAGTTCCACCGCGTCATTCGGCACGAAACCGGGCACACCCTCGGCTTCCCGCATGAGCACACGCGCAGCCAGATCGTCGCCAAGATCGACCGCAACAAAGCCATCGCCTACTTCGAAGCGACGCAGCACTGGAGCCAACAGGAAGTCATCGATCAGGTCTTGACCCCGCTCAACAGCTCAGCGCTCATCGAGACCGCCCAGGCAGATCCCCAATCGATCATGTGCTACTGGCTTCCCGCAACCATCATGACCGACGGCGTCGCCATCCCCGGCGGCACAGATATCGACGCCACAGATGCGCAGTTCGCCGCGTCGGTCTACCCAAAACCTGCCGGCCCCTCATAGCCTCCGCATCCTCGACACCGCCCCCACCTTCGCCCCCGAAACCGACGGAACCAGCCGAACCGAACATCGCCACCCCAATGAAAAACTTCGCAGGCCGTTAAAACACGACCTGCGAAGGAAACCAACTGCGGCCCTCAGGAGTCTTAAGGAGCAAATGCGGTCAGCGCGTCCGACCCACTCTCTGTACGAGCGAGGATCTCCGCAATGGCAGCCGCCACCGTACTCCGGGCCATCTTTGGCTATCTGTTCCTGATCTTTATCGTCCGCATCGCGGGCCGCCGCCCCGGCAAACAGATCACCCCGTTTGAGTTCGTCCTCATCTTCTTTCTCGGCGGCCTCACGCTCACCGGCATGGTCGGCCGCGAAGTCTCCATCACCAACGCATTCTGCCAAATCATCACCATCGCCTTGACGCACTACGTCCTGGCGATCGCCCGCGACCGCTCCCCCCGCCTCGCCCGCATGCTCGACGGCACACCGCTCACGCTGCTTCGAGACGGCCGGTGGCACACGGACACCATGCTCCGAATGCGCATTCAGGACGACGACGTCATGGCCATGGCGCGCGACCAAAGCCTCAAAACCCTCGATCAAATCGACACCGCCGTCCTTGAACGCAACGGCGAAATCAGCGTCGTCCCCAAAGAAAGCTAACCCCCAAAGAAAGCTAACCCAGAGCGGTCCAGATTGATCCAGCTCGGCCCAGACAAACGCGGTTCGATCCAGAGACCTGACCCAGCGCATGCCACACCTCTCGGAGAGATCACACCCATGCAGCACATCCCCTTCTCCAAGCCCGTCGAAGACACCATCAGCAAAGTCGACAACGCCGTCGCCGTCGGCGAAGACCTCGACTTCCAGCGACGATGGTGGCGCTTTGAGCGCATCATGTGGTCCATCTTCGCCGTCATCATCGTCCTCGATGTCCTCGGCGCCTTCGGCCGCGGCGTCCTCGCCCACGCCGAACGACACACCCCCGACGGCACCCTCAACGTCAAGTACGAGCGCATCGAACGCGCCAGCACACCCTCCATCATGAGCATCCGCTTCGGCCCCGAGGCCATCCAGGACGGCAAAATCCAGCTCTTCCTCACCGAATCCGTCGTCAAGGATCTCGGCGCCCAACGCATCATCCCCCAACCCCTCTCCTCCACCATCGGCAACGGCGGCATCACCTACACCTTTCCCGCCACCAGCACCCCCGCCGCGGTCGACATCGCCTTTGAGCCCTCCTTCCCCGGCGTCCACCGCTTCCTTCTCCAGGTCCCCGGAAAACAATTCGTCTCCGCCCGCGTCGCCGTCGTCCCCTAACCGCCTCGCCTCCGTTCCTGACCCCTGTTCCCTGTCCCCTGTTCCCTGATCCCTGATCCCTGATCCCTGTTCCCTGATCCCTGATCCCTGTTCCCTGTTCCCTAAACCCTGTCCTCTCACCAACCGATGAGGCCCCCATGAACACCATCCTCCACGCCATCGCCGGATACTTCTTCCTCCTCCTCACCGTCCGCGTCCTCACCCGCCGTCCCGGCTCCCAGATGACCATGTTTGAATTCGTCATCGTCTTCCTCATGGGCGGCGTCATCATCCTCTCCACCGTCGGCGACGACCGCTCTGTCACCAACTGCACCTGCGCCGTCATGGTCGTCGGCCTGCTCCACCGCGTCGTCTCAGCCCTCAAGGTGCGCTACCCCCGCTTCGGCGCCCTGGTCGACGGCACACCGCTCGTCCTCGTCAAGCACGGCGAATGGCAAGACGAAACCCTCCACGGCATGAAGCTCGCCCACGAAGACGTCCTGGCCGCCGCCCGCACCAAAGGCCTCCGCTCCCTCAGAGAGGTCGACTACGCCATCCTCGAACGCAACGGCGGTATCAGCATCTTCAAAGCCGAACAACCAAACGAGCCCGCGGAGCAAACCGAGCCGGAGCACGAACACGCCACCGCCTAGCTCACACCCTTGACAAGTCTTTACTGAACAGAAACCACATAGCCCAGACCGGCACCCAGACCGGCACCCAGACCAGCGTCCAGACATCCCGAAAGCGTCACCCGTTTTTACCGCAAGCGACCCAACACTCCCGCCTGAAAAGAGACGTCGCTCATGTCAGCTACCTCCCCGCTCCTCGTCCCAGCTCCTCACCAGACCGCACCCGAACAGACAGCTCCCGGCGGCGCCATCGAAACCGACGTCCCCGCCCGCCTCGACCGCCTCCCCTGGTCCAACTGGCACTGGCTCATCGTCACCGCCCTCGGCACTTCCTGGCTCCTCGACGGCCTCCAGGTCACCCTCGCCGGATCCCTCGCCGGCATCCTCGAAGACAAGTCCGGCCTCGGCCTCACCGACCCCCAGGTCACCGCCGGCGCCACCACCTACCTCGCCGGAGCCGTCACCGGAGCCATCCTCTTCGGCTACCTCACAGACCGCCTCGGCCGCAAAAAACTCTTCCTCGTCACCCTCGCCACCTACTCCGTCGCCACCCTCCTCTCCGCCTTATCCTGGAACTTCGCCTCCTTCGCCGTCTTCCGCTTCATCACCGGCCTAGGCATCGGCGGTGAGTACGCCGCCATCAACTCCGCCGTAGATGAACTCATCCCCGGCCGCGTCCGCGGCACCGTCGACCTCATCATCAACGGAACCTTCTGGCTCGGCGCCGTCGCCGGCTCGCTCGCCTCGCTCTATCTCCTCAGCGGCCATGGCATCGCCCCAAACATCGGCTGGCGCGTCGCCTTTGCCATCGGCGCCCTGCTCGGCGGAGGCGTCTTCCTGCTCCGCCTCCGCGTTCCCGAAAGCCCCCGCTGGCTCATGCTCCGGGGCAGGGAAGAGGAAGCCGACAAGGTCGTCAAAGGCATCGAAGACCGCGTCAAAAAACAAAAAGGCAATCTGCCCGAACCGGAAGGCGAAAATCTCAAAATCACCCCGCGCGACCACACCCCCTGGTCCGACATCTTCCGCAACATGCTCGGCGACAACCGCCGGCGATCCTTCCTCGCCCTCGCCCTCATGGTCGGCCAATCCTTCTTCTTCAACGCCATCTTCTTCTCCTACGGCCTCATCGTGAAGAAGTTCTTTGGCGTCCCAGACAAGCACCTCCCCCTGCACCTGCTCCCCTTCGCCATCGCCAGCTTCCTCGGCCCCCTCCTCCTCGGTCCCCTCTTCGACCGCATCGGTCGCAAACCCATGATCACCGCCACCTACGGCATCGCCGGCCTCGCCCTCGCCGCCGTCATCTACCCCTTCGCCCACGGCATGCTCACCGACAAGAGCCTCAACATCTGCTTCTCCTGCATCTTTTTCGTCGCCTCCGCCGCCGCCTCAGCCTCCTACCTCACCGTCAGCGAAATCTTCCCGCTCGAAATCCGCGCCTTCGCCATCGCCATCTTCTACGCCCTCGGAACCCTGCTCGGCGGCGTCGGCGCACCTCTCCTCTTCGGCATCCTCATCAACACCGGCTCAAAACCGTTGGTCGGCATCGGCTACGCCATCGGCGCCGTTCTCATGCTGGCCGCCGCCATCTGCGAGTTCTTCATCGGCATAGAAGCCGCCGGCAAGAGCCTGGAATCCATCTCCAAGCCCCTCCAAAGCCAATGAAGTTCGCGAGCCGTGATCCAGTCTGCTCCGCGAGCCATGATCCAGTCTGGCCCCGTGATCGTTCAGCCTTTTTGCTGTGCGTCATCCTGAGCAAAGCGAAGGACCCCTGTAGTTGCCGTTGCCCTTGGCCCCTGCTTTTCTGGTTGTCATTCCCGAAGGGAATCTGCTTCTTCCCTTTGCATAGCCTGAGCGGTTGTTCCTCATGACTCGCAACTCATTACTCCTGACTCACGAGTCCAGTCAGACCTCCCAAAAAGGAAACCGCTTCGAGACCACTCACTGCGCCGGCGGCCGCAGCTGAAACACATCCCGCCCCCGCAGATTTCCATGCTGCAGAAGGAGATCAACAAACTGCCGCACCGCCCCTTGCCCACCGGCCCGGGTCGAAACAAACCCATTCGCCCCCGCCACATGCCGCACGACCTCGGTCGCCGCATTCGCCGGACACGCACACAAGCCTGCAATCTCCATCGCAAACAGATCGTTCACATCATCGCCAAAAAAGCAGATCCGCTCCATCGGCACCGCGAACTTCTCTGAGAACTCCCGCAACGCCGTCGCCTTGTCGCGGCAGCCCTTCACCACATGCGGAATATGCAACTTCGCCGCGTACAAATCCACCTGCGGCGCCGACTCGCCCGAGATCAAAGCCAACTTCAGCCCCAACCGCCGAGCCAGCGAGATCGCCATCACATCCGTAAAGTGAAACGTCTTGAACTCCTCACCCGTCGGGCTCCACGTCAGCGTTCCATCCGTCAACACGCCATCCACATCAAAGGCGATCGCCTGCAGCGAAAGGAGAGTCTTGCTATCAAGAGGCATAGCTAAAAGTGTATCGCTCACACAGACGAAAGCCCCACGCGCCAACAGGCAGACGTGAGGCTTCGCACGATACTCTAGGTTCTGAACTAAACCGCCGCTCCAACCCGCCGCAGCTTCTTCATCACCGGAACCTCTTCGTCATACACGCGCTTGATCCCATCGCCCATCGACTGCTCGCACAACCGGATATCCCGCACCAGCCGCGAGATCCCGTTCGGCTCGAGCGACGCCGACTGGTCCGAACCCCACATCGCCCGATCCATCGTGATGTGCCGCTCAATCATGCATGCCCCCAGCACCGCCGCCGCCACCGACGTCGGAATCCCCGTCTCATGCCCCGAGTACCCGATCGGCACACCGTACCTCTCCGCCATCGTCGGGATCGCGCGCAGATTCAGCTGCTCGTACTTCGCCGGATACGTGCTCGTCGTGTGCATCAGGACAAGGTTGTCCTTACCCAAGACCTCCACCGCATGGTCGATCTCGTCATACGTGCTCATGCCGGTCGATGCCACTACCGGCTTGCCCGTCGCACGCACGCGCCGAAGCAGGTTGTCGTCGGTCAAGGACGCCGAAGCAATCTTGTAAACCGGCGTCTTGAACTGCTCCATAAAGTCAACCGCATTCTCATCCCACGGCGAAACAAACCACGGAATCTTCAAAGAGCGGCAAAAAGCGTCGATCTCGGCATAGTCCTCCTGCTCAAACTCCAGGCCATTCTTCAAGTCGCCGTTGGTCGAGCCAAACGGATTCTCTCGCGGCGTCGCCAGCTCCTTGGCCGTGTACACGATCTCCACCGTGCGCTTCTGGAACTTCACGGCATCGCATCCAGCCGCCACCGCGACGCTGATCAGGCGCTTCGCCAGGTCAACATCCCCGTTGTGGTTGATGCCGATCTCGGCGATCACATAGCAGGGCTGGCTATCGCCCACAAGCTTGTTTCCAATCTTCACTGTACTCATTGAGGCTCCGTTTTCTCTCTGGGAGAGATTGCTCCAACTTGGGGCTTTTCTCAGGGCATCCGGCCAGACCATCCAGGTCCGCCCAGTCCCTTCGTGCAAGGATTGTTACAGATCGGCGGCAAAGGCGTCTATGCGATTCCGCTGTGCCGGGTCAGATCTTTACCCGATCGTCACGTTACGTCCCCCAACAGCACAGATCGGGACAGCACAGATCGGGACAGCACAGATCTCGGGAAACGACGTACGATATCCGGAAACCCAATCCAGGCACTCCCGGGAGAGCGATCGCAAATATGCCAACACGTTGGATCAGGCTTTGGACCATCGCCACAGCTCTCCTCGCCAGTGCACCCCTCGCACTCGCCCAAACCAAATCCACCGATCCCCCACACGACGTCGCCCCCTCGCCCAAACCCGTCCCCCTCTGGAACGGCCGCGCCCCCGGAGCCCTCGGCGACACCCCCGAAGACACCCCCACCCTCACCGTCTTCCTCCCCGCCACCAACCCCACCCACACCGGCGTCCTCATCGCCCCCGGCGGAGGCTACGCCGGCCTAGCCTTCGACAAGGAAGGCATCGACGTAGCCCGCTGGCTCAACGCCCGCGGCGTCGCAGGCTTCGTCCTCCGCTACCGTCTCGGCCCCCGATACCACCACCCGGTAGAAATCGGCGACGCCCAACGCGCCCTCCGCCTCGTCCGTTCCAAAGCCACCGACCTCGGCATCAAGCCTGACCACATCGGCATGTGGGGATTCTCCGCCGGCGGCCACCTCACC
>CAXTYQ010000088.1:0-14091 GCA_964248505.1 uncultured Acidobacteriaceae bacterium | reverse complement strand
CGTTGCTTGTTTCACCGCCGTCATCCTGAGCGAAGCGAAGGACCCCTGTAGTTGCTCTTGCCGTTGCCGTTGTCCTTCGCCCTTCTAGTTGTCATTCCCGAAGAATCTGCGCTTCTCACCACACCAACCCTGTCATCTCGACCGGAGCGCGCAGCGCGGAGCGGAGAGACCCGCAGTCGCCTTCGCTGTTGTCTCTCTAGTTGTCATTCCCGAAGGGAATCTGCGCTTCTCACCACCAACCCTGTCATCTCGACCGGAGCGCGCAGGCGCGGAGCGGAGAGACCTGCAGTCGCCTTCGCTGTTGCCCTTGCCCTTCGCCCTTCTTTTTGTCATTCCCGAAGGGAAATCCGCCCTTACCGCCGTCCCCCACCAACTCCCACTGAAAATCCTTTCCCATCTCTCTCCTTGCTTTTGCGCAAACGTATCCACTACCGTGTCCGCACCTACTCATCCCAACTTCAGGCCCCCCCTCATGCGATTCGCCGCCGTCCTCCTCTCCGCCGTCGTCCTCGCCGCTTCCGCTCACGCATCCACACTCGATACCTTCACCCTCACCGCCACCGACACCTCCGGCAGCCCCTACTCCCTCGCCTTCTCCCTCGACCCCACCATGAATTACATCGACGACACCTACGGCGACTACGAGTACAGCCCCGTCTCCGTCTCGACCGACGGCAGCACCTCCGACGCCCACGTCTTCATCGGCGCGTCCGGTACCTTGGACGATCTCGCCGTCAACAACGGATCCTACCTCCTGATCTTCAACATCGCCGCGAGCAACGGCACCCTCTTCCTCACAGGCGATCCCAGCACCGAAGACCCCACCGTCACCCCCGGCACCTACACCGGCACAAACGTCTGCACCTCGTCCCTCTCCACACCCCAAATCGGCCTCAGGAGCCTGCCCACACTCGCCTTCTTCCAGATGCCCACCCTCAACTGCGACGCCGCCGTCACCCTTACCGTCACCACCCTCACCGCCACCTCCACCACCGTCACCCCCGAGCCCTCCACCCTGGCCCTCCTCGGCTCCGGCGCCCTGGGCGTCTTCGGCATCGCCCGCCGCCGATTCCTCTCCTAGCCTGTTGCTGCTGCAGTTGTTGCTGCTGCAGTTGTTGCTGCTGCTGTCACCTTCGCCGTTGCTGTTGTCCTTGCCTTTCTTGTTGTCATTCCCGAAGGGAATCTGCTTGTGCCG
This sequence comes from uncultured Acidobacteriaceae bacterium, assembly GCA_964248505.1. Lineage (GTDB taxonomy): Bacteria > Acidobacteriota > Terriglobia > Terriglobales > Acidobacteriaceae > Edaphobacter. Next base: position 12,896 of record CAXTYQ010000088.1, on the reverse strand, counting down.
TCGCTTGTTTCACCGTCGTCATCCTGAGCGAAGCGAAGGACCCCTGTAGTAGCCCCTGCTTTGCCTTTCTAGTTGTCATTCCCGAAGGGAATCTGCGCTTCTCACCACACCAACCCTGTCATCTCGACCGGAGCGCGCAGGCACACCAACCTTGTCATCTCGACCGGAGCGCGCAGGCGCGGAGCGGAGAGACCTGCAGTTGCCCTCGCCCTTGCTGTTGCCCTTCTTGGTTGTCATTCCCGAAGGGAATCTGCTGTTGCCCTCGCTGTTTCACCGCCGTCATCCTGAGCGAAGCGAAGGACCCCTGCAGTTGCCGTTGCCTTTGCCCTCGCCGTTGCCCTTGCCTTCGCCCTAGCCCTTCTTGTTGTCATTCCCGAAGGGGAATCTGCTGTACGCCTTCGCCGTTGTTCTTCGCCCCCATCCCTACGCAAGCTCACGCACATAAACGCCCCCTCACACCGCAGTGCGATCTGCAGTGCGATCCGCTCCCACCCATCCTCACGAAATCTCTTGCCAATCCGCCCCACAGCCCGGCATCATGGCTCTCACTGGACGCCCCCCATGAAAACCTTCTGCCTCGCCCTGGTCCTCCTCCCCAGCCTCGCCGCCCCCGCCCAATCACCCGACTACCACGCCGACCCCAAGTTCCAAAAAGAGCTCGCCGCCGCCAAACAGCCGCACCAGCGTCACGCCGACGAGCTCGATCACTGGAAGCGAGCCCTCAAAATCAGCAACGGCGCCTGCGCCCCCTGCCTTTCCTCCATCACCTCCCTCAACATTCAAATGGGCGAATACAAGGATGCCGTCAAAAGTGCGTCCACTCTCGAAGATCTCGTAACCAACCCATCCGACAAGGCCTACGCCGAACTCCTCCGCGGAACCGCGCTCACCCACTTCAACCACGACAGCCCCAAACCCGAGCAGCTCGTCGATGCCGACCAAGCTTTCAAAGCCGCGCTCAAACACAACCCCAAACTCTACATCGCCGAGTACTTGGACGGCCGCGCCCTCGCCGCGCTCAACCGTGACGAAGAAGCCCGCACCCTCTTCGTGAGCTATGTCGCATCCACCCCGGCAACCGACCACCTCCACCTCCGCGCCGAACACTTCGCCGAAAACCCAGCCCTCGCTCGCGCACGCATGGCCCCGCCCTTCACCGTCACCACCGCCGACGGCAAAAGCTTCACCCTCGACGAGATGGGCGGTCGCGTCGTCCTCGTCGACTTCTGGGCCACCTGGTGCGGCCCCTGCAATCAAGAACTCCCCCACATCCAAAAGATCGCTCAAGAGTTCGCCGGTCAGCCATTCGTCCTCATCAGCGTCTCCTGGGACTCAGACGCCGCCAAATGGCAGAGCTTCCTCGACAAACACGGCATGACCTGGAACCAATACCGAGACGCCGACCACGCACTCTCCAACGCCTACGGCGTCCAGGCCATCCCGCACTACTTCACGATCGACTCCGACGGCATCCTCCAGGACGAAAAGATCGGCTCCGGCTCCAACATCGAAGGCAAGCTCAAGAAGCTCGTAGCCCGCGCCAAATCCTCCCCAACCCCGCCCCCAACCCCCGCAAACACAGCAGCCTCCGCGACCCCTCCATCCCCAGGCGCGCAGTAAAAGATCTCCATCTCCTCACCGCGTCGCCCTTGCCCTTCTTTGCCTGTCATTCCGAAGGGAATCTGCTTTCCTCACCACACCAAAACCTGTCATCTCGACCGGAGCGCGCAGCGCGGAGCGGAGAGACCCGCAGTTGCCTTGCCCTTCTTGGTTGTCATTCCCGAAGGGAATCTGCTTCTGCCCTCGCCGTCGCCCTTGCGGTTGCCTGTTTCACCGCCGTCATCCTGAGCGAAGCGAAGGACCCCTGTAGTTGCCTTTGCCTTTGCCGTTGCTTCTTTCACCGTCGTCATCCTGAGCGAAGCGAAGGACCCCTGTAGTCGCCTTTGTAGTTGCCTTTGCCTTGCCCCTCTTGCTTGTCATTCCCGAAGGGAATCTGCGTCTCTCGCCACACCGACCCTGTCATCTCGACCGGAGCGCAGGCACACCAACCTTGTCATCTCGACCGGAGCGCGCAGCGCGGAGCGGAGAGACCCGCAGTTGCCCTCGCTTGATCTAACTCCCCCGCCAGTGGCGCAAACCCCACCCCAACTCCCTACAATAGAAGGAGAGGGACACAGTATCTAGACCCGATGGGTGTAGCTCCCGGCCCCTTCGGGCTGAAAGCCCGACACAAAGGTCAGCTATACCGATAGGAGAAGCGCTCGAATACCACCAACAAAACACCCAAGATCCAGACCTAAGCCCCCTGTCTTGAAGATTTTGCAACAAAACGCCAGGGGTGGTGGGGGGGTATCTCCGCAACCCAAAACTCAGCCCAACCCACCCGGCATCCAACACCGCAAACACCCGAGGAGCACCATGGACAAAATAACCATCCCCGACGATCTCGTCGTCCCCATCGAATCCATCGCCCCCGGCCTCCGCGGCCTCCGCATCGCCTTCGTCAACGTCTTCGGCATCACCCACCCGGACGGCTCCTGGACCCTCATCGACGCTGCCATCCCCCACACCTCCAACCGCATCCGCGCCTGGGTCGACCGGACCTACGCCGGCGTCCCTCCGAACAGCATCGTCCTCACCCACGGCCACTTCGACCACGTCGGCGACGTCCAAGAGCTCGCCGACACCTGGGACGTCCCCATCTACGCCCACCCACTCGAGTTCCCCTACCTCACCGGCCGGCAGAGCTACGACCCACCCAACTGGGCAGCCGGCGGCGGCCTCATGCCGCTCCTCTCCCCCACCTACCCCCGCTCCCCCATCAACGTCGGCCAGCGCCTCAGAGCCCTCCCCACCGAAGCCGCCGAACTCCCCGAACTCCCCGGCTGGACCCTCCTCCACACCCCCGGCCACACCCCCGGCCACGTCTCCTTCTTCCGCCCGAGTGACCGGACTCTCCTCGTCGGCGACGCCTTCTGCACCACCAAGCCCGAATCCTTCTTCGAGGCCGCCCTCCTCCAGCACCCCGAACTCCACGGCCCCCCAGCCTACTTCACCCCCGACTGGCCCAGCGCCCGACGCTCCGTCGAAAAACTCGCCGACCTCAACCCCACCACCGTCGCCCCCGGCCACGGCAAACCCCTCTCCGGAGCAGAGGTCGCTCCCGGACTGCAAAAGCTCGCCGCCAACTTCGACAAAGTCGCCATCCCCGAAAACATCAAAGAAACACTAAAAAATCTCTAACCCAATCGTGGCAGAGCCTTGACTTGCTAATCCATCCCGCTCCCAGTAGCATCCAACTCAAGAAACCGGCCTGCAAAGCAGGTGCGCGACCAACGCTGGTTGAACCAATATTCATTGAACAGGGATCCAGCTCGTAGACATGGCTCGGTGTGCAACGTCCGCCAGTCCGGAATGCCTAAAGAGCCACGGCGGGATCCCACCGTCTTAGACGGGTTCACCAGCGACTCGACGCACGGCCCAGTGGGTCGGTTCCTACTTCTCCCTCACAGGTGAAATCGGAACCGCACCTCCCCATACACCTGCCGCGGATCGTTGAAGTGAAATCCGCCAAACGTCAGGCTGTTGTCCAAGAGCGTCCGCCGCCCCGACAGGTTCAACCCCGTCACCGACACCGTCGTCCGCTCGCCCACAGGCCTGCTCAGCGACAGATCCACCGACGTATGCGCCGGCAGATACTCATTCGGATACGGCGTGTTCGGGTCCGGACTGCCATTATGAAACCCCGACCCGTACGTCACATCGGTCGACGCCCGCACACGCCACGCTAACCCCGTACTGTACCCAACCGCCAACGTGTTCCTCTGGTCATGATCGAGCGGCGTGTAGCTGAACCCAGCATCGCACGCCGGCGAGCTGATCGGGTAACACACCAGACCTCCCGTAATCGCGCCCCTCTGCTCCCCCACCTGGTTCGAGTACGCCAGATGCCCCTGCCCCCCTCGCCAAAGTCGCGGCGACCGCAACGTCAACTCCCACCCCCGGATCAGAGCCCCATCCACCGTCACCGGGTAGTACAAACTCGACTCCCCAACATTCGAATGATCCAGGAAGTTCTTCGCCTGCGTCTTGAAGTTGTCCACATCCAGCAGCCAACCGCGAAAAGGCGCCTGAACCCCAAACTGATGCTCCTCATCCCGCTCCCCACGCAGCGGCAAGAACGTCGTGTTCTGGCTCTCGGCATACTCGACCACCGGTCCCGATGCCGTCACCAGAGGCGGCGGCTGGTAGTACCGCCCATAGAACCCCCGCAGCACCCAGTGCAGCCGCGGCAACTCCACCGCCACCCCCACCCGTGGACTCGTCGCATTCTCTACAAAATCGCCCGAGAAGTGCGTCTGCCGCACACCCCCGATCAGCGTCAGCCAAGGCGTCACCTTGAAATTATCAGAGACAAACTCCTCCACCACACCCCCGCTCGTCCCCGTCCGCAGCGCCGGCAAAGAAGGATTGCTCCCGTCATTGAACACCGCCCCAAACACGTTGCTATCGTGCTGCCCGAAGCTATAAATCCCGACGCTAAGCGTATTGCGCGCAATCTGCCCCGTCACCGACGCCTGCAGCCCCCCATAGTTCGAGCTCCGGTCCGCCGTCGTCGCCACCGGCATATCCACAAAGCTCAGGCTCGGCTCATAGCTCGCGCGATTGCGATGGTAAAACGGCGACACCTGCAGCAGAGCCCCCTTCATCAGCGTCCCCATTAGCGCCCCGGACGAAAACGTATGCGCCCACGTAAAGTCCACCAGAGCATCACTCTCCCTCTGCCCATCCCGCAAGCCGCTCGAGTCATACTGCATGTTGCCAAAGCTGTTCGGGTCCGGATCGTACGGAATCTGAAAGAAGTCCTCCCGCACCTGCGCCACCAGACGCATCTGGTCCCGCGGCGTCCGGTTCACAATCACCGACCCAAACGCCCCATACCCATTCGTCGCATCATGATGGACCGCCGCCACCGGCGGAGCCAGCCCATAGTCGCTCCGGTTCCCACTCAGGCTCACATACCAGGCCGCACGCTCACTATGGCTCCCAAAGTTCAACTGGTCATCCGTCTGCAGGAAGTTCCCCGCCGTCAACACCAGCTCCGCATCGCCGTCGCGATCAAACCCCGTCTTCGGCACCACGTTGAACACCCCATACGTCCGGTCCCCAACATCCGCCGTATACGACCCCCGCTCAATCTCCATGTACCCGATATCCCGCGGACTGATCTGCGCCCCCAGGTTCGACGCAATATTCGTATTCGGAATCTCCACACCATCGATCTGCCACGACACCTGGTGCCCCCCGCGCATGTGCAGCATGTCGTGCGTCACATACGCCCCCGGAACAAAGTCCGTAATACTCTGGAGCGAATTCGCCCGGTCCGCCCCCGGCGTCTCGCCGATCTCCGCTCTGCTCACCAAGGTCGTCGGCGTCACCGAGTCCACATTCTCCGCACCGGTCTGCGCCGTCACCGTCACCGTCTGCTCCACCCCACGTGTGCTGATCTCAAGCTGCAGATGAAGCACCGGCGACGTATTCGACCGCAGCGTCACGCCCTCCTCCAACGTCCGAAACCCCGTCTCCTCGACCGTGACGGTGTACTCGCCCAGCGAGAGCGCCGTGAACGCAAACCCTCCGTTCTCGTCCGTCTCCGTCACACGCCCAGAGTCAGGCAGAAGTACGCCCTGGATCCGGACCCGCGCCCCATGCACGGGACGATGCTGAGGATCATGCACAACCCCTTGCATCTGACCAAAGATCGAGCCCAGAGCCGGCACGCTCGAGACCCCACAGAACACAACCAGACACCAGAGCAGACGTCGCATCGCAACATACTCCCAGAACACACACACCCAGACATCCGGTCCATCCGGAAGAGAGACACCCGGAGGGCAGGCAGCCGTGAAGGTTCAAAGCCGTTCTCCAACGGGTGTAGCTCCCGGTCCCTTTGGGCCGAAACGCCCGAGACAAGGGCTCAAAGCCCGACACAAAGGTCAGCTACACCAGGGAGAGAACCGCTCTAAAGCTGTTTACGTGTAGCTATAGCTGTGTCATCTCGACCGGAGCAGACAGTTCTATCGTCTGCGCAGTGGAGAGACCTGCAGTCTTGCACCGCCGAAACTATATCTGTGTGAAAACAGCTCTAAGCTTGAGGTTGGAAAACATGGGTCCGAAAGTCCCGAAACTCCAGAGACCGAAATTCTAGAAACCCGAAGACCCGATGCAATCCTGACGCACAGCTCCGAAAAGCCGCAAACTTCAGACCGCAAAAACCCGCAGGCAGCTAGAGAGAAGAAGTCCCCGCCGGAGGAGGTCCGCGCTTCGGCCGCGATCGGTCACTCGCCACCCGCCAGGGACACTCCGTCCCCACAGCTCGGACGCCGCAAACCCCCAGCGGCGCGGCCTCCGTCGCGTTCAGCCCATAAGCAAACGTCGAAAGGTGTGTCTTCGGGAGCACACGTGCAGCAAACGGACACCCGTCCGCCGGCGCACGCATCACAACCGCCGTCTCGTCCACCGGAGACGCGGCCCCCTCGGTCATCAGGCAGTGATGCGCTCCACCCCTCCGGCAGCAGGCCGGCACAGCCGCAACGTCCCCCGACCGCAAAAGCAGGATCGGCGCCACCGCCGGCAACCCGACAAGCAACAACAGCAGGCTGAGAAAGAGTCTCCGCATATCGACGACATTCAAGATTGAACGGCAGATCCTCAAAATACGCAAATCCGCCTCACCCTCGCCGGCACCTTGGACCCCACCCGCTCCGCAAAGCCCCTCAGTTCTTGTACAAACCGTCCAGGAGCCGCTTGCTGATCGCATAGCACTCGCACGCCGTGTTCTCCAAACCCGCACGATCCAGGATATGAACTCTTCCACGGCTATACTCGATCAACCCCGCGCGCTGGAAGCTCCCCGCCGTCAACGTCACCGACGATCGTCGCGTCCCCAGCATCTCGCCCAAAAACTCCTGCGTCAGCAGGAATGAATCCGTCCCCATCCGGTCCTGCACCATCAAGAGCCAGCGCGCCAGCCGCTCCTCCACATCGTGGAGACGATTGCACGCGGCCAGCTGCGACAAAAGAAGCATCGAGTACTGGACATGCTGCAAGGTAAAACGTCGCAGCGTCGCTTCGCGCTCAAACTCGGCCCCGAACTGACCGAAGTTCATGCGCAGCGCGGTCCCGGCAATCTGCATAAAACAGTGCGTGGCGCCCACTTCCGGCCCCAGGAGATGATTGCTCTCCGGAATTCCCTCCCGGCTAACCAGACCTACCTCCACAATCGCTCCATCCTCCATCGAAGTCACCATCGATGCGATCCCGGATGTCACAAAATGGACGTAACGCGGCTTCTCGCCGAGCTTAAACAGGTCTGTACCCACCGGCAAAGAGACCGCTTCCATGCGAGCAAGAAGAGACGTCCGAAGCTCTGGAGAAAGTGCATTCAGAAGTCGGCTCGACTGGTCAGGTGCAGGAGCCGGCAGACCGGAAGATCGGAAAGAAAGAGGCGACGGTCCATTCATGGCGGATATATCCCTTCAGAGCAAAAACTCGCAAGGGATATCCGCTTAGGACCAAGGGGAAGAAATTGCGGGAGGAGCAAGCGCTTTCGCTCAGCTCCTTCCCTCCACTATATGCCTAAACCAATGCTTGCATCTGTCTTAACTGTGTAACCTCGGAGCGAGTGGCCACCACATCCGCCCCCCCCCCCGAGTTTTTTTGAATTTTCTAACTAGGCTGCTTGTGTCGTTTGTGTCGCTTGTAAGCGGTTGACGCGGTCCGCCTGCGGTCCCTTGTCCCCTTGAATGACGTCGAACTCAACCGGCTCGCCCTCTTTCAAAGATCGGTACCCATCAGTCTGAATCGCAGAGTAGTGGCAAAACACATCGGGTCCACCGTCACGTCCCAGGAAACCATATCCCTTGGCGTTGTTGAACCATTTCACTGAACCGGAATACTGTGCCATACGTCCTCCAATAGCATCAGCTTCCGCCTTCCGCACCAATACTTCTGTTCGGTGGAGAACCCAAGCACCGAAACTTTAGTAACTTTCGCAACCTTTTGACATCGCAAACATCCCACACCCTCGATTACAGCACAGAACAAACCCAGAGCGTCTTCAGCCGAAAACTTCTCCAGCCGTCCTCACTCACCGCACCTTGCTGATCCAGAACCCAAACAGCATCAGAATCAACGCTGCCACCGCAAACGTCGCCTTCTGCCGGGCCAGGTACTGCCCGCGTCCGCTCGTCATCTTCGGCACCAACGCCGGCCCCAGCGCGATCCCCGATAAAAATCCGCCCAAATGCGCCATATTGTCGATCCGAATCAGTGGAACCAGCACCGTCCCCAGACCGATCAAGAGATTCAGCCCGGCAAACTGGATCACCGATCGCCGAAGCCGCATCCGCTCCCCCCCCGCGATCGGCAGCTCCGCATTCGACAACAAAACAATCAAGATCCCCGCAATCCCAAACACCGCGCCCGACGCTCCCGCACCCACCGAAAACAGACCGCTGGGGTCGTGCCGAAAGATCGCGTTCCCCAGACTCACAGCCAGCGACAGGAGATTGCCCGCGATCCCGGTAAGGAGGTACACGGCAAACAAACCCCACCTCCCCAGCAGCGGCTCGCCCAACAGACCGAGGTTGTATAAACACCACATGTTGGTCGCGATATGGATCACTCCCACATGAACAAACGTCGCAAAGAGCAGCCGATACCACTGCCCATGAAACAGGATCAGCTCCGGATCCATCGCTCCAAAGTGGACCAGCTGTCGCGGCGTCGGGGACGTCGGCGAAACCCCAAGAACCGTCATCAGGAGAAACACCGCAACGTTGATGCCGATCAGGATCGAAGCTGCCGTTGGAGTTCGCGACCGTCGCCGCGGTCGCACATACTCCCCGCCCGTCTCCGGGCCAAACCGAGCCTCCGCCTCCGCCCGCTCCCCCCCGAAGTCCGGCATCGGAGCCCCCGCGCTCCCTCCCAGACCCGTTGACACACCTTCACCGTCCTGGGTGCGAGCCGATCTCATGGTCTACTTGGATGCGAAAAAATCCGGCCCGACTTACGCCGCGTGCCGTGTAAATCGGTCCCGTACCGCCTCAATCGCCTGCACCGGCAGACGCCTCTGGACCAGCGACCCGAGCAGCCCAGGCAGCGGCGTCGCTACCGCCACCAACACCCACAGCAGCAAGGACACCAGCAAACCCGCCACCGCCACCGCCTCGAGCGATATTGCCACCGCCGTATGGTGCAACTCAACGTGGATGCGAGCAATCCGCGTGATCGCCTCCAACCGCCGAATCACCACCGCCGCCAGGAGAAACGCCGCAATCGACAGCGTCGAAACCGTGATCAGGAGAACATCGATCGTTCGCGCCAACCTCTGCCGCCGCCGGCAATGCGCGCACTCCACCAAATGCTGGTCATAGTCCGTGCGCATATCCGGGCTCAGCGCCGAGATATCGTAGCGCCACCCGGAAAGGATGTTCCCCACCACCTGGTCCGTGCACGCCGAAGTCGTCCGTCGAGGCTGAGGACGATGAGGACGATGAGGTTGAGATCGGGATGGAAAATGGAGCGCAGGTTTCGGCATCGGTCTCTCAAGTATCGCAGAACTTTGGATGGCGGAGCCGAAGCTTCGATTCACAGCCCGTAACCATCCCGAGACTCCTAAACTACTAGAGCAGTTTACGTATAGCTATAGCTGTGTCATCTCGACCGGAGCAGACAGTCCTATCGTCTGCGCAGTGGAGAGACCTGCAGTTTTAGAAGCGCCGGAACTATACCTGTGTGAAACCCTCCCAGACCCCAAAACCCGCACCCAAGTTTCCACCGCCGCCGCCCCGACAATCAGAGCACCACCGGCTCCATCGGCGCATTCTGCTCCGCAATCACAATCCGGTTCCCCAACAACCGCATCCGGTCCCCAATCGCCGCCTCCGCCGCCAGACGTGCCAGCTCCGGAGCATTGTTTGCCTCAGACAGGTGCCCCAAAATAATCGTGTGGGCCCCACCGTCATAGTCCCGCTCCAGGAACTCGGCCGTCGCTACATTCGACAGGTGCCCCACCCGCGACATCACCCTCTGCTTCACCGACCACGGATACGGACCGTCCTTCAACATCTCCAGATCGTGGTTCGACTCCAGAAACAACACGTCCACATCCCGCAAAGCCGACTTCACATTGGGCGGCAGATACCCAAGATCGGTCGCAATCGCCATCCTGATCGACTCAGTCCGCGAACTAAACACAAATCCGCAAGGATCCGCCGCATCATGCGGAATCGTAAACGGACATATATCAAGATCCCCAATCGAGAATCGCGTCCCCGCATGGAAGTACTCCACACTCGGCAAACTCGTCGGGTCCGGCCTAGCCCCACTGCGAGAAACCGGCTCACACGGTTCTGACAGCTCCGGCGTCTGCCCCTGCTCAGCCACCGTCTCAAGCCCCGCGACCTCAGCCGACACCGCCGCAACCGCCTCCATCCGCTCCGGCTCCGCACCAGCCCGCGACGCCCCCGCCAGAAGCACATGATTCGGCAGCGTCTCCATCCGCTTCTGCTCCCGCTCAAGGGCCAGCTTGTCCAGCCACTGCGCATACGTCATCGTGGTTCGCGGCGTCAGCATCCGCACCCACGCCCGGTGCGTCGGCTCGGTAAAAAACACCGGCACATCCAACCTCCGCGCAATCACCGGCAAGCCCGCCACATGGTCCTGATGCTCATGCGTCACCAGGATCGCCGAGATCTCCTCCGGGTCCTCCCCCACCATCTCCATTCGCCGCAGCAACTCGCGACACGAAAGCCCGGCATCCACCAGAATCCGAGTTCGCCCAGCGCTCACCACCGCCGAGTTGCCCTTCGACCCAGACGCCAGAACCGCTATCCGCATCTCCCCAAGATACGCCTCTTCCCCCTGCAAATACCGTCCCGCCCGCATCCCTCCAGTTACCTCCGCGCACACCCGGGCAACCGTCGTCTCGCCGCCGTCCCGCCCCTACGGATTCCGCAACGGCGCCAGGAAGTTCACCGTCGATCGCATCACAATTTTGTTCTCCTGGTTGAACACCGTCGTTCGCGATCGCACCACGCCAAACGCCGGTCGCGACGCCGATCGTCGAACGCTCTGGATCTCCGCCTCCGTCCGCAACGTGTCCCCCGGACGCACCGGCTCGGTCCAGCGAATCTCCTCCACACCCGCGCCGATCATCCCGCCCGCCACCCGGATCGACTGCACCCGCAGCCGCATCACAATCGCCGCCGTCAGCCATCCGGACGCCGCCAGACCCTTGAAAAACGAGCTCTCCCCAGCCTTCTCGTCCAGGTGAAACGGCTGTGGATCATACTTGTTGCCAAATTCCTTGATCTCCTCCGCCGTCACCCGATAGCTCGTCTCCGAATGAAAGGTCTGGTTCGCTCGAAAATCCTCAAAGTAAAGCTCGTCCGGCATGGTGGTTCTCCTACTCCTAAAAAATCTGCTCTCCACACCACCGATCATGGCAGCGCAAATCCAAAGCATACCTCCCCCGCACCCTCCTCACCTCACCCGAAGGCGTAAAATCCAGCACGCTGGCCCAACCTCCTCCACGGAGCCGCCCAAATCTCCATGAAACTCTCCCCCGCCAACCTCCGCCTCCTCGCCCTTACCTCCGCTCTCCTCCTCGCCGCCGGCGACGCCGTCGCCCAAACTCCCCACCCCGCCGGCCCATCCGCCAATCCAGCCCAGCCCATCCGCGTCGCCATCGTCGGCCTGGTTCACGGCCACGTCGGAGGATTCCTCAACACCCTCCCGACCAACACCAACGCCCGTCTCGTCGCCATCGTCGAGCCCGACACCGCCCTCGCCGCCCGCTACGCCAGCCGCTACCACCTCGACCCCAAGCTCTTCTCGACCGACCCTGAACAGATGCTCACCCGCGAGCACCCGGACGCCGTTCTCGTCTACACCACCATCCGCGATCACCGCCGCATCATCGATCTCGCCGCCCATCACGGCGTCTCCTCCATGGTCGAAAAGCCGCTCGCGACCACCCTCAGCGACGCCCTCGCCATCCAGCAGACCGCCCGCGAGCACCACGTCCAAGTCCTCGTCAACTATGAGACCACGTGGTACGCCAGCAACACCGACGCCATCGACCAGGCCCACGCCGGCAAGCTCGGCGACCTCCGCAAAGTCGTCGTCCACGACGGCCACGAAGGTCCCAAGGAGATCGGCGTCGGCCCCGAATGGCTCCCCTGGCTCACCGACCCCGCCCAAAACGGCGCCGGCGCCCTCTTCGACTTCGGCTGCTACGGCGCCGATCTCATGACCGTCCTCATGCACGGCCAAGCCCCCTTGAGCGTCACCGCCGTCAGCCAGACCGACAAACCCGACATCTACCCGCACGTTGACGACGACAGCACGGTCATCCTGCGCTACCCCAAAGCCCAGGCCGTCCTCATGCCCTCGTGGGATTGGAGCTTCGCCCGCAAAGACATGGAGGTCTACGGCGTCAGCGGCTACGCCATCACCGTCGGCGCCAACCACCTCCGCGTCCGCTTGAAAGGCGAACAAACCGAATCCGACCAGACAGCGCCACCCCTCCCCACCCCCCGTTCCAACTCCCTCGACTACCTCGCCGCCGTCCTCCGCGGACAGATCCAGCCCGACGGCGACCTCTCCTCGCTCAGCACCAACCTCATCGTCATGCAGATCCTCGACGCCGCCCGGCAGTCCGCCGCCACCGGCAAAACCGTCACTCTCGCCCCGCCGACCTCTTGAGCAAAGCAAAGGTCCCCGTAGTTGCCCTGCCGTTGCCGTTGCCGTTGCCTTCGCCTTCGCCCTTGCCTTTCTAGGGCCTGTTCACGCTAAGGTTTAGGCTTCTGTTAATCTGTTTTTACCGATGG
>CAXTYQ010000087.1:0-14099 GCA_964248505.1 uncultured Acidobacteriaceae bacterium | reverse complement strand
GCGCATGCACCACGCGCTCGCGCGGCAAGGTCGCCGTCACAATAGCGCCGTCCGCCGTCCGCTCCACCTGCTTGATCGTGTCCACCGCCGGCAACGCCACAATCGCCGCCCCGTGCCGAACGATCGCCTCGATCGTCCGCTCGATCGTCCCCGGCGCAATCAGCGGTCGCACCGCGTCGTGCACCAGAACAATGTCCTCCGGCTCACACACGAGCGCCTTCAACGCATTCCAGACCGACTCCTGCCGGTGCTCGCCACCCTCGACCAGGTGCACGCGCTCCGACAGACCATACTCCGCGATCAGAGCCTCCACCCGCTCCCGCTCCGGCCCACGCACCGCAACGCAAATCGCCTCCACCCGGTCAGCCGCAAGAAACGCCCGCAACGAATGGATCAGCACAGGGACGCCCGCGACCTCAAGAAACTGCTTCGGCGCGCCCGGATGCGCTCCCGCCGCCGCCATCCGCGTCCCAATCCCAGCAGCCGGAAGAATCACAAAAACCCGCATAACCTCAAAGTATACCCAAGCCCGTGGAGCCCGCGAGCACCGCGACGATCGCGCCCCGGAGACAGCCCCCTCGGACCTCCTCCTAATCTCATTTAGCTGCTCTCATTAGACCGTCGCCTCCAGAGAACCGTCCGTAAGCGTGATCATCTCGTTGTTCAGATGGAAGCCGTTCTGCTCATACAGCGGCTTGCCGAACCTGGACGCATGCAGCGTCACCACCCGCAACCCAAGCCGCCGCGCCGCCTCCACCGAAACCGCCAGCAGATCTCGCGCCACACCTCGCCCGCGGTAAGCCGGCGCCACATAGAAGTTCAGAAGATATCCTCGCCCAGTCTCGGTGTGGAGAAAGTGCGGCGGAAAGTCCATGATCCACAATCCCGCCCCCGCTACGGCCCGGCCGTCCTCTTCAACGATCCATCCAAGATAACTCCGGTTCTCCAGACGCTCCCGCACCCACGGCTCGAAATTCGACGCCATCGCGTCCAACGTCGGCGGCGTCGGCACCACAGCTTCCTCAAACATCGCGCGGCGCTGCGCCGTAATCAGTGACGCATCCTCCACGGTCGCGGCTCTCGTCGTCAACATCCCGTACCTCCCAAACCTCTAGCCTAAATCCGCTCCCGCCCAACCCTCACCGTGCCATAGGTGGATGAAAGTCAGAGGCAACGCCACCGGCGAAAGTCGGCGCGCTACGATGGTCTCCGTGGCCTCCTCAACGCCCACTAAAGGTGGGCTCCCCTTCCATCGCAACCTCCTCCGTCCCGGCGACCGGATCTGCGTCGCCGTCTCCGGCGGAGCCGACTCCGTTGCGCTCCTCCGCGCCCTCCACGCCGCCAACACAACCGCCCGCGAGGCCCTCGGCGTAGGCCTCTCCGCCGCCCACATCCATCACGGCATCCGCGGCGACGAGGCCGACGCCGATCTCCGCTTCGTCCAGCAGATCTGTGCCGGCCTCCAGATCCCACTTCACCTCCATCGCTCCAACGTCCCCGCCCTCGCCGAGAGCACCCGCGAGGGCCTCGAAGAGACCGCCCGCAACGTCCGCTACAGCTTCTTCCGCGACCTCCTCCAGACCGGCGAGGCCGACGCCGTGCTAACCGCGCACACCCTCGACGACCAGGCCGAAACAGTAATGATGAAGCTCCTCCGCGGCGCCTGGACCGAAGGCCTCAGCGCCATCCACCCGGTAATCGAAGTCCCCGATCCCCGCCCCGGCAGCCCCGGCAAACACCCCGGCCGCATCCTCCGCCCCCTGCTCGCCACCAGTCGCACCGAAGTCCTCGCCTACCTCCATGCCATCGACCAGCCCTGGCGCGAAGACATCTCCAACACCGACCAGAGCTTCACCCGCAACCGCGTCCGTCACCACCTCATGCCGATCCTCCGCGACCTCAACCCCGGCGCCGCCCAAAACCTCGCACACGTCGCCGAACTCGCCCGCGAGGACGAGGCGCGCTGGCAAACCGAGGTGCACCGCCTCCTTCCGCAAATCCTCCTCCCCGGCAAACCCGTCCGCGGCGGTGGACGCGCGGTCAGCACCAACCCCGGAGACGCCGAGGTCTCGATCGAGCTCGACCGCCTCCGATCCATGGACCCCGCTCTCCGTCGCCGCATCCTCCGCGCCGCCGCCCGCCAGATGGGCACACGCCTCAGCTTCGACGACACATCCCGCCTACTCGACCTCGCAGGCTTCTCCCCACCCGCCTTCTCCTCACCCATTCAGACCGACGCGAGAGGCAGCCTTCCGCTCCCCAACCGCCGCGCTGGCGCCACACTCCACCTCCCAGAAGGCCTCCGCGCCGAACGCTCCCTCCGCGAGATCCGCCTCTTCCGCGCCAGCGACCCCCCCAACACCCCCAAATCCTAACCTCCGCGCCGCCCCCCACTCCCCGCTCCCCGCTCATTACTCATTACTCACTCCTCACTGTTCCCTGTCCCCTGCCCCCTGTTCACTGTTCCCTGTTCCCTGTCCCCTGCCCCCTGTTCCCTGTTCCCTGTTCCCTGTTCCCTGTTCCCTGTTCCCTGTTCCCTGATTCAAACCGAATTGCATCCGTGGCGCGGAAGTTGCATCATTTAACCCTGCCCGCTTGCGGACAGGCCAGCGTAGAATCAGATTTGCACCTTAAGCACTTTGAGGACATACCTAGCCGTAACCCAGGACGTCGCCGTACTCGGCAAGGTCGCCCCGCCGGCGAATCCTTCCGCGATCCCAGCCGTCTATAAGATAAGGCGTTCAAAGTGTCTGAAAGCAGCAAAACAGAGCAAAAGCACCTCCCGGCGCCGACACTCTGAACTGGAAGCAAGGGGTACACCTGAGCCCCATCGCATGAAGGCCCGCCGGTTCGCTCCGGCTGCCACAGGTTGAGAATGGGGATACGCTTGAATTCGACCGTAAAGCAGATTTTGATTTGGGTGTTCATGATCACCTGCCTGATCTTTCTCTGGCAGTTCGTGGTCAAAGGAACCGGTTCCAACCCGGAAAAGGTCGTCAGCGTCTCGCAGATGCTGAACGACGCCGACCAGGGCAAGATCGGTGAGGTCATCGTCAACGGCGCCGAGGTCAACGGCAAGTACCGCGACAACACCGCCTTCCGCACCACCATCCCGCCCAACTACCCCGACATGTACAAGACGCTGCGCGACCACGGCGTCAACATCACCATCAAGGACCAGAACTCAAACGCGTGGCTCAGCCTCCTGATCCAGCTCGCCCCGTTTGCGCTCCTGCTCGGCCTCTGGTTCTTCCTCCTGCGCCAAATGCAATCCGGCGGCAACAAGGCGATGAGCTTCGGCAAATCGCGCGCCCGCCTGCTCTCCATGCAGCAGAAAAAGATCACTTTCAAGGATGTCGCCGGCGTCGACGAGGCCAAGGAAGAGCTCAAAGAGATCATCGAGTTTCTCCGCGAGGCCCAGAAGTTCCAGCGCCTCGGCGGCCGCATCCCCAAAGGCGTCCTTCTCGTCGGACCTCCGGGCACCGGCAAGACCCTGCTCGCCCGCGCCGTCGCCGGCGAAGCCAACGTCCCCTTCTTCTCGATCTCCGGTTCGGACTTCGTCGAGATGTTCGTCGGCGTCGGCGCCTCCCGCGTCCGCGACCTCTTCGAGCAAGGTAAAAAGAACGCTCCCTGCATCATCTTCATCGATGAGATCGACGCCGTCGGTCGTCACCGCGGCGCGGGCCTCGGCGGCGGTCACGATGAGCGCGAGCAGACCCTCAACCAGCTCCTCGTCGAGATGGATGGCTTCGAGTCCAACGACGGCGTCATCCTCGTCGCCGCCACCAACCGCCCCGACGTCCTCGACCCGGCGCTCCTCCGTCCCGGCCGCTTCGATCGCCGCGTCATCGTCGATCGCCCCGACATCCGCGGCCGCGAAGAGGTCCTCAAGGTCCACTCCAAAAAGGTCCCCATGGCCGAGGACGTCAATCTCAACATCCTCGCTCGCGGAACTCCGGGCTTCTCCGGCGCCGACCTCGCCAACATGGTCAACGAGGCCGCCCTCACAGCTGCCCGCTTCAACCGCAAGTCGGTCCACATGTTCGACTTCGAGGTCGCCAAAGACAAAGTCATGATGGGCGCCGAGCGCAAATCCATGCTGCTCTCGGACGACGACAAACGCGACACCGCCTACCACGAGGCCGGACACGTCCTCGTCGCCGCTCTCCGCGACCACTCGGACCCGCTCCACAAGGTCACCATCATCCCGCGCGGCATGGCCCTCGGCGTCACCATGCATCTGCCCGAGGAAGACAAGCACACCGTCTCCAAGGACTACCTCGACACCCAGCTCGCCGTCCTCATGGGCGGACGCTGCGCCGAGGAGATCTTTATGCATCGCCAGACCACCGGCGCCGGCAACGATATCGTCCGAGCCACCGAACTCGCCCGCAAGATGGTCTGCGAGTACGGCATGTCGTCCATGGGACCGCTCACCTACGGCAAAAAGGAAGAACAGATCTTCCTCGGCCGCGAGATCGCCCAGGGACGGGACTACTCGGACGACACCGCTCGCAAGATCGATGCCGAGGTCCGCAACTTCGTCGACACCGGCTACAAGTCGGCCTACTCCATCCTCGAGTCGCACGGCGACATCATGCACCGCATGGCCGCCGCCCTGCTCGAGCGTGAGACCCTCGACGCCGCCGAGATCAAACTGATCATCGAAGGCAAGGATCTTCCGCCCGTCCGCTCCCCCCTCGCCCACGCAGAAAACGGCCCCGGTGGCGACACCCAGAAGATCCTCAAACCGGAGTCCGGCCCCGCCGGCCGCAAGCCCGGCTTCGGCGAAGGTCAACCCTCCCCCGCCTAAACGCAACCTGACACGCACCGACCAGAAGAGGCAGCCCTCAACGGCTGCCTCTTCTGCGTCCAGACCCCCCATCACTCAAGCTGCCCGCGAGTGCGACAATAAGGGACAAGGCATGCGACCCGCCCTCCTTCTCCCCCTCCTTCCTCTCGCCTTTCTCTCCGGCTGCGGCTATCACACAGCCGGCTCCGCAACCCATCTCCCCGCCGGCGTCCGCACCCTCGCCGTCCCTGCCTTCACCACGCACGCCCAGGCCTTCCACACCGAGATGAGCTTCACCGAGGCCACCGTCCGCGAACTCAACACCCGCACCCGCCTCCGCATCCTCAACTCCGACTCACCGGACGCCGACGCCACCCTCCACGGCACCATCCTCTCGCAAGCCTCCTCCCCGCTCACCTACGACTCCGCCAGCGGCCAAACCTCCTCCTATCTCCTCACCATCACCGCCCGCGTCCTCCTCACCGCCCGCGACGGCCGCGTCCTCTACCGCAACGACAGCCTGCTCTACCGCGCGCAGTTCCAATCCACCCAAGACCTCAACGGCTTCATCCAGGAAGACCCCGCCGCCGTCCGCCGCGTCTCCCGCGACTTCGCCCAGGCCGTGGTCTCGGACATCCTGGAGTCCTTCTAGAGCGGTTTTCCTGCAGGTGTATAGCGAAGACACAGGTCTCTGGCCGTTTTCCCCAATGAAAACGGCACACCCACACTCTATCCGGCTCACAGCAACAGGAAAACCGCTCTAAACCATGCCCACACCCGATCCGCTCGGCCAGCGCACCTTCACCTCCCTGCGCTCCTTCACCTCCGCCGATCGCTTCATCGCCGAAGCCACCGACCCTGGCAAGCGACGCCCCGGCTACGTCCTCGCCGGCGACGACCTCTTCCTCCAGGATCGCTGCCGCCGCGCCGTCCTCGATACCTACGCCCCCATCGCCGGCGGCCTCCGTGATCTCTGCCTGCACGAGTTCGACCTCGCCGAAACCTCCATCTTCGAGGCACTCGACCGCGCCCAGACCCCATCGCTCCTCGCGCCCTTTCAGGTCCTGATCCTTCGCGGCCTCAAAACCCTCTACACCCGAGGCTCGAAAAAGGCCGAGTTCGAGGCCGTCGACCAGTACTTCCGATCGCCCAACCCCCAGGCCCTCCTCCTCTTCATCGCCGACCACCTCCGCATCCCCAACGATCTCCGCCGCATGGACATGCAGGACAAAGACCGCTACGACCGCATCCGCGAGACCCTCGGCGAGGTCTGCGGCATCGTCGATCTCGCCCGTGTCGAGGAGACCGACGCCGCCCGCTGGGCCATCGAAACCGCCGCCGCCCAAGGCGTTCGCTTCGACCCTGACGCCGCCCGCGAACTCGTCGACGCCCTCGGCGCGGACATGATGCTGGTCGCAAGCGAGACCGAAAAACTCCTCCTCTACACCACAGCACCCGCGCTCGCCGCACAGCTAAGCCAGACCGAGCCGGCGATCACCCTCGGCACCGTCGAGACCCTGGTCCTCGCCGCCAAGCAGCGCTCCCTCTACGACCTCACCGACGCCATCACAGCCCGCGACCGCCCCCGCGCCGTCGCTCTTCTCCACGGCCTGCTCAACGCCTCCGACGGTGGCGAAGACGCCGCCATCGGCCACCTCTATCTGCTCGCCCGCACCTTTCGCCAGATGCTCATCATCCTCGAAAAAAACGCCCGCGACACCCGCGCCCTCTGGACCGTCCTCTGGCAAGGCTTCCGCATGCCGCCCTTCGCCGCCGAAGACCTCATCCGCCAGGCCCGCCGCTACCGCTCCCGCCGCGATCTCACCCGAGCCCTACGCCTCATCGCCCGCGCCGACCTCGACCTCCGCTCCTCCCCCGCCGACAAACGCCTAGTCCTCGAACGCCTAGTCCTAGCCCTAAGCACCGAAGGAAAACCAGGCAGCTACGAACCCACAGGCCAGTTCGCCATCGAGTTGTAGAGATTTGATCTTCACCACCAGCCTTTGCTATATACTTTGATATGTCTCCGAAAGTGGCGTGCATGCAACGAACCGCGAAAGTCTTCATGACCGGCCGTAGCCAGGCCGTCCGCCTTCCGGCCGAGTTCCGCTTCGACAAGCGCGAGGTCTACATCCGCCGCGACGAGAAGACCGGCGATGTGATCCTGTCGCGCCGCCCTGGTTCCTGGGCCGACGTCTTCGCCCTGCTCGACGAAACCGATGTCCCCGAAAACTTCCTCAGCCCAGAGGAACGAAACCAAGACGCCCCGCAGCAGCGCCCGGAACTCTCCGAGCCGTGACGCGGTACATGCTCGACACAAACACCGTCTCCTATCTCGCTCGAGAGAAATCACCCAAACTCCGCAGACATTTTCTTGCTCTCAAAGAGGACGAGGAAGCCTGCATCTCCGTCATCACCGAAGCGGAGTTGCTCTATGGTCTGGCTCGCCGCCCGGAGGCAGTGCATCTGCATCGCACGATCCACTCTCTGCTCGCCAATCTTGTCGTCCTGCCCTGGACTTCAGGTGCTGCCGCTCACTACGGCCAGCTCCGGGCAGCCAACGAAACTCGCGGCATCACAATCGGCAACCTCGACCTCCTGATCGCCGCCCACGCCATCGCCGAGGGAGCCATCCTGATCACCAGCGACAAAGCTTTCTCCAGGCTGGCCGGCCCGCTCAGGCTCGCAAACTGGCGATAGGCCGGTGAACTGTAGCGCAACCCAAGCCTTCCGGCACCACCCCAGCCACCTCACACCCCAAAAATTCCACCCTTCGGAGGAGGACAACGCCGCCTCGCGCCCCCTACATTCATCTCCGTCGCACAACAAACCTAAATCGATCGACCTGTCCCCAGCCATTCCCCCTCTAGGCCAGTTCCTCGCGGAGATCCCCCATGAACACCCCGACCAAACTCCTCCTCACCCTCGCTCTCGCCCTCACCTCCGTCGCCGCCATCCCCGCCCTCGCGCAAGGCTGCGTCGCCGCACACGGCAGCACCCACTGCATGGACCAGCTCGTCACCACCGCCGACACCGGCGGCGGAGCAGACCGATGGTCCCTCCACAACCTCACCGTCGACGTCGGCTACCGCGTCTACAGCTCCAACAAATACTTCCAGGGCACCGACGAGATCGCCCGTCCCACCGCCGTCCGCAACCACCAGAACATCTTCGACATCGGCGTCGAGTACCGGCTCTCCCATCGCTGGAGCCTCATCGCCGACGTCCCCGTCTTCAACGGCACACGCAACCAGATCTACCCGCCCGTCGGCGTCTTCCAGGTCAGCGGCCTCGGCGACATGACCGTCGGCACGCAGGCCTGGATCTTCCGTCCACCCACCGAAAACGGCGGCAACATCGCCGTCAGCGCAGCTCTCAAGATCCCCACCGGCATCAACAACGCAACCGGCTCAGCCCTCTACAAAGGCCAAATCATCAAAGCCACCGCCGACCAGTCGCTGCAGCCCGGAGACGGCGCGTGGGGCTTCAACGTCGGCGCCCAAGGCTACAAATCCCTGTGGCGCCGCGCCAACCTCTACGGCCAGGGCGTCTACCTCTTCAACCCCGTCGACACCAACAACATTCCCACCTTCCGATCGCAGCCCGGCCAAGGCTTCATGTCCGTCACCGACCAGTACCTCTTCCGCACCGGCACCTCGCAAGGCGTCCCCCGCGTCCGCGGCCTGGCCTTCTCGCTCGGCCTGCGCGGCGAAGGCGTCCCCGTCCGCGATCTCCTCGGCGCAAGCAACGGCTTCCGCCGCCCCGGCTCCATCCTCTCGATCGACCCCGGCGTCCTCTACAACATGCGCCACACCACACTCGCCATCAACGGCCCATGGGCGCTCCGCCGCAACCGCCCACCAAGCGTCCCCGAGATCGCCAACAACACCACCAACGGCGACGCCTTCTTCGCCGACTACACCGTCCTCGTCAACCTCGCGCACCACTTCTAAGGAAACTCCGATCAAGTCCCGCATTGTTAAGGGCACGGCTTCAGCCGTGCCGTAGCCGCAATCCATACAACGCCGGCTTTAGCCGCTGAGGTATGCTTCGGCCAGCGCAGGCCTAAATCAGAGATTCCCTAACCCGCAAGCACGCCCGCATCCCGATACTTGCGGCCCAGGCGCAACCGCCCCTTCGGCTCTACCGCGAAGCCCACGCGACCGGTGGTGGAAACAGAATCGATGGCAGATCTACCGCACCCTTCTGTCGCTGGTCGTCGAGGGTCAAACTTAGATGGAGTGAGATGTCCCGCCGCTCCTCGTCTGTCAGCAAACCGCGCGCCGCAAGCTCTGCCGCGACGCGGTCAAACTTCGCCTTCTGGTCGTCAACAAACGCCATCACTTGCACTCTGTAGTTCTCTCGATTCCGAAATGAGAGAAGCAGCTGCGGTGTAAGCTCGATCTGCATCCCTGCCGGGTCTTGTCCTAGCATCCCGCCAAGAAGCTCGAGGCGCATTGCATCCGTCAACGCGCTAAACCCGCCGCACACACCCGGATGCCCTTGGCGGTTCACCTCGCGAATCAGATACACCGGAACAGGTCTATCGAGCAGGACCTTAGCGCTCGCGTGCCTGGCGCTATCCTGCAGTGTGCTATCCCGCAGTGCGTAAGAGCCAGCCTCGGGCCAGTCCCTGCTCCGAAGCTGCAGTGCACCACAGCAGGTGATCCCTCCACCGATGCTTCCGCCACTTACGCCGCCCGAATCGTCCATCACGACGATTCGCCCCGAAAGCTTAATCCGCCGCAATTGGTCCGCGGCAAACCCTTCGGGTGGATGACTGGCCAACATCTCCGCCGCGACGCGCGTGGTTGCGAAATCCTCCGAGTCCGGCCGGTACAACGCCTTCCAGACTGGCTCCGCCTCCGTCCAGGGGAGCCGAAGCAACAAAACGATCCGCGCAGCCTGCGGAAAGTTCGGCACATCCATGCTCGCGAGCGTAGCTGCCGGAAGCTCCCCATCTCTCTGAATCACAGCATCCAACATCGCGGTCATCCCGTACCAATGGTCTTGATCCCACAAAGATGGGTGGGCGTGAACAGTGGTGATCCATCGCTCGATGGTGCTCTCGACCGCCGGCAACAGAGCGTCTCGCCTGTCCTCCAGCACCGCATGCGCCGCCCACGCCGCGAGTCTTGGATCTCCGCTCTCCAGCCATTGCCGCACAAGAGCGTCATCCGGCGATCCGCTCATCGTGGAAGGCTCCACCTCCTGAGCGAGCGCGGAAATGGCGACACAGAGGAGCAACAACCCACACCCGATCCGTGCTTTCACGTCTTCGCCTCATGGAGGTCGTAGGTCGCCAAGGTGCACCTCTCCCGCAAGTATCCCGCTGCCCTCCGCCCTGGTCAACTTAGTTAACAGAAGCCCCGCTGCTACCATCAAAAGCATCCCTCATGCCAGAACAGCCTCCCCAAACCTCCTCCATCCCCGCCCCCACGCGCGTCCGCATCGCACCTTCGCCCACCGGTGACCCGCACGTCGGCACCGCCTACATCGGCCTCCTGAACTACATCTTCGCCCGTCAGCGCGGCGGCCAATTCGTCCTTCGCATCGAAGACACCGACCGCGCACGCTTCGTCGCCACCTCCGAAGAGATGATCTTTCGCTCGCTCCACTGGGTCGGCCTCCGCTGGGACGAAGGCCCCGACATCGGCGGCCCGTTCGGCCCATATCGCCAGTCCGAGCGCACCGAAATCTACCGCCAACACGCCGAAATCCTCCTCGCCAACGGCTCCGCCTACCGCGCCTTCGAGACGCCCGAAGAGCTCGAAGCCGAACGCAAATCCCAGATGGCCGCCAAGCTCCCACCCAAGTACGCCGGCGCCTCGCGCGACCTCTCCCCCGCCGAGATCGAAGCCAACCTCGCCCCCAAGGATGGGGGCCCAGCCAAGCCCTACACCGTCCGTCTCCGCGTCCCCCGCGTCGGCTCCACCACCTTTCGCGACGAACTCCGCGGCGACATCACCTTCGACCACACCAACGTCGACGACCAGGTCCTGCTCAAGTCCGACGGCTTCCCCACCTACCACCTCGCCAACGTCGTCGACGACCACCTCATGCAAATCTCCGACGTCATCCGCGCCGAAGAGTGGATCTCCTCCACCCCCAAACACGTCCTGCTCTACCAGGCGTTCGGCTGGCCCGCGCCCCGCTTCTGGCACATGCCGCTCCTCCGCAACACCGACAAGAGCAAGATCTCCAAGCGCAAAAATCCCGTCTCCCTCGTCTTCTACGAGCAGGCCGGCTACCTCCCTCAAGCCATGCTCAACTTCCTCGGCCTCATGGGCGGAGGCATGCCCGCCGCCGAAGGCAAAGAGGCCGACATCTTCACCCTCACGGACATGGAACAGCGCTTCTCGTTCGAAAAAATTTCGCTCGGCGGCCCCGTCTTCGACCTCACCAAACTCAAGTGGCTCAACGGCGAATACCTCCGCGCGCTCACCCCCGAGCAGTTCTTCGCCGCGCTCCGTACCAACGTCCTCAGCGACACCTACCTCAGAGAAATCGCCACCCTCGTCCAGACCCGCGTCGAAACCCTCGGCCAGTTCGGCGACCTCACCGGCTTCTTCTTCGCCGACAACATCCAGCCCACGCCCGAAATCTTCCTCCCCAAAAAGCGCACCCTCGACGAAACCCTCAGCTTCACCGCCGATCTCCTCCCCGCGCTCGAAGCCGCAGACTGGACCCACGACAGCCTCGACCAGACCCTCCGCCAACTCGGCGAAGCCCAAGCCTGGTCCGTCAAGGAAAGCTTCATGCTCCTCCGCGCCATCCTCACCGGCTCCACCGCCTCCCCACCCCTGCTCGAATCGCTCGTCATCTTCGGCCGAGCACGATCCATCGATCGCATCCGCCGCTTCCTCGACACCCAGAAAAAGCTCGTCCCCGGTCGCAAGTAGCCTCCGTCCAAAAAGCAAACTCTCCACTTGAGCCCGGCTACGCGTCTACGATACTCTGTGCTCGCACCTCGCGAGGCCGGATCGGCCGGCCTCTACCTTTGCCGCAAACCTAAACGCGGCGGCAAGGATGGGGGATCGAGCGATTCGACTCTCACAACACGCGAGGATTCCCATGCCCAAAACACTGATCAGCTATATCGAGCTGCCGTCGACAGACGTCACAGCGAGCAAAAACTTCTACGGCCCTCTCTTCGGTTGGAGCTTCGAGGACTTCGGCCCTGACTACGCAGCGTTCGCCAGAGCAGGCCTGGATGGTGGCTTCAACGGCGATGCCGCGGACCGCACAAAAGCGCCTCTCGTCGTACTAGAAACGGACGATCTCGAAGAGATGTTGGCCCAGATCGAAGCCATGGGCGGAGCGATCACCCGACCCATCTTTTCGTTCCCGGGCGGACGTCGCTTCCACTTCACCGATCCCAGCGGAAACGAACTCGCAGTCATGCAGAAGTCTTGACCTGTCCAACTCCCGTCACGCCTCGTCCGTGCTCTCATGGGCGAGGCTGACGCGTCTACGATCCCGTCCTACCTCGCCCGAAACACCACATGCACCGGCAACGACTTCGGCGGATAGCACGCCGCATGATCGCACGCCTGATACCGCAGCGCACCATCCAGCGTATGCTCGCCCGCGGCCGTCCCCCCCACCGGCACCTTCACCGTAAACGCCCCGGTGTACACGTCCAGCTTCTCGTTCGGCTCAAAGCTGAAGCTGTACGCCGTCCCCGCCGGATACTCCACCGCCCCCGCCTTCACATCCGCCCCCGGCTGCAACGTCAACTGCGTCGGAATCAGCAACTCCGACTTCGGCGTGTGCGAGTTCACATGAAATCCATCCGCCACCCGAAATCGCAGCTCCAGCACACCCGGCTTGCCGGCCTTTACCTCCTGCGGCTCAGCCGCATAACTCACATAAACCCTGGGCTTCGGCGCCGCATCCAGATTCCCCGGCCCCTGCGCCCAAACTGCACCCGCCATCACACCTACAGCCACAAGCACGCGAGCGACAAGACCCCTCACTGGCCACCACCCGCCGTCGTCCCCGCTGAGGCAACCGCCCCGCTTCCCGGCCCCACAATCTTCCGAATATTCGCCTCCACCTCGTCCTTCGAATTCAGCCCCGCCGTCTCCTCCACCACCTTGCCCGTCCGATCCACATAAAACGACATCGGCAGGTAATCCACACCGCCATACAGCGACGCCACCTTCCCATCCGTCAGCAAGATCGGATACGTCACCCCCGTCTTCCGCACCGTCTTCTCGATCGCGTCCTTGCCCGCGTCATCCTCCGCGATCCCCAAAATCTCAAATCCCTGCGAGGCATACTGCTTGCGAAAATCCTCAAACCAAGGCATCTCCAGCTTGCACGGAGCGCACCACGTCGCCCAGAAATTCACCAACACCGGCCGCCCCTTGTAGTCCGCCAGCGACACCCGCTTGCCCTCCAGATTCACCAACGCAAACCCCGGCGCCAGCTTACCCTCGAGCCGCGGCGCCTCACCCGCCCCGCCGCCCTCCTGCCCTTTATTCGACGGGTTCGCCGGGTTAGCCGGAGTCAGCGTCACCCGATTCTCCGCCGCCTCCTGCATCCGGAGCCGCCGCTCCCGCAAGTTGTGCCACCCCGCCCACAGAAGAAGCGCGATCCCCAGCACCATCACCGTCAAAACCAGCACAGATCTCTTCACGCGCCCTCTCCTCTGAGCAAACAGCCAAAGCCGCGGAGCTCACCTACAAGTCTACTGCTCCAGCGCTCATTCGCGCGTTCCCCGAGGCCCGGCCCAGACCACATCCCCACGCCTCCTCTGCTAGCATCACGGTCGATGGACGCCCTCACCGACATCTCTCCCCCAGCCAGCGAAACCAGCATCCAGCCACCCGCCGAAATGCGAGCCTCCGACCTCGTCCGCGTCGAGGCCGCCGCCCTCCAAGCACTCGCCAGTCGTCTCGACGGCCCCATGCAACACCCCATGCAGCAAGCCGAAGATCTCCTCCTCGCAACCCTCGCCCGCAACGCCCGCGTCCTCGTCTCCGGCGTCGGCAAAAGCGGCCTCATCGCCCAAAAAATCGCTGCCACCCTCTGCTCCACCGGCACCCCCGCCCACTTTCTCCACCCCACCGAAGCCTTTCACGGCGACCTCGGCATGCTCACCCCCGGCGACATCGCGCTCCTCCTCTCCGCCAGCGGCGAAACCGACGAGATCCTCGCCCTCCTCCCCGCCCTCAAACGCCTCGGAGCCCCCGTCCTCGCGTTCTGCGGCTGCCCCACTTCGACCCTCGCCCGCGCCGCCGACATCTCGCTCGACACCAGCTGCTCCGCCGAAGCCTGCCCCAACAACCTCGCCCCCACC
>CAXTYQ010000086.1:5691-14123 GCA_964248505.1 uncultured Acidobacteriaceae bacterium | reverse complement strand
GCCCCCCCCCCGCCCCCCTCCCCCCCCCCCCCCGCCCCCCCCCCCCCGCCGGGCCCCGGAATGCGGTCCCCCCCCCCCCCGGCCCCCGGGCCCCCCCCGGCCAGCGGTTTCCCCGGGGAGGGGGCCGCGCCGGAACCCCCCCACCCCCGCCCCGCCCCGCCCCCCGGAAACACCTCCCCCGGCCAGACCGCCCTCGGCAGCTACGACGCCATCCGCGTCTATCTCTGGCTCGGCCTCTCCGACCCCAAAACCCCCGGCCTCCACGCCCTTCTCGCCGGCACCTCCGGCATGAGCGCCTATCTCCGCCAGGGCGCATCTCCGCCCGAATCCGTCGACGACCGAGGCCAGGTCAAAAATCCAGTCGCCCCCATCGGCTTCACCGCCGCCGTCATCCCCTACCTCCACACCCTCGGCCTCGGTGCGCCCGCACGCTCCCTGGAAGCCCGCCTCGCCGCCAGCAAAGACCCCACCTCCGGCCTCTTCGGCACACACCCCGTCTACTACGATCAAAACCTCGCGCTCTTCTCGACCGGCTTCACCGAAGGCCGCTTCCGCTTCGACAGCTCCGGCAAACTCCTCTTAAAAGGTCACTAGAAAGCCATCGAGACGGTACAACTTCGGTGCCAAACCACAAGATAATAGGGTACAAATAGGGCCAAAAGCGGTAACCTTCCCGAGAAGAGAAGGTTACCGCAGCTGATTCCCCAAAGCCCGCGCTCCGTCGCGCCTCCATGAAAATCCTCCCCCCAACCCGATCCCAGGCCCAGACCCAGGCCCAAACCCCGGCCCAAAACCCGGTCCGGTCCCAGGCCAGATCGCAGGCGCGGCCGCCGTCCCAAACGCCGAGACCCCGGCCCCGCACCGGCCTGTTCGCCGCCGCCTGCTTGGGTTTCGCTCTCTCGGTCTGCTGCCCCCCCACCGCGCACGCCCAAACCGCCCAAACCTCCGGCCGGCCCGCGCTCCAGGCGCTCATCGAAAAAGCCCGCGCGCTCGAAGCCCGTGGACGCACCGACATCGCCTCCCAAACCTGGCAGCAGGTCCTGCTCGCCGACCCCAACAACCCCGAAGCCCTCGCCGGCCTCGCCCGCGCCGCCAAACTCTCCGGCAACTACGCCGTCTCCAACTCCTTTCTCGAACGCCTCCGCGCCGTAAACCCCAAAGACCCCGCCATCCAGCGCATCGAAAACCTCTCGGCCCAGCAAGACCAGAACGCCGCCCTCCAGCAGGCCGGCAAATACGCCCAGGCCGGACAATACGCGCAAGCCATGGCAATCTATCGCAAGGCCTTCGGCAACAACCCTCCCCCTGGCGAACCCGCCCTCGCCTTCTACGAGACCGAAGCCGCCACCGACACCGGCCGACCTCACGCCCTCGAAGAGCTCCGCGCCCTCGCCGCCCGGTACCCCGCCGACCCACGCTATTCCATCACCCTCGGCCGCATCCTCACCTACAACCCCAAAACCCGCGCTGAAGGCCGCCGCCTCCTCGACCGCCACCCCGACAACCCGCAAGCCGTCGCCGCGCTCCGCCAATCCCTCCTCTGGGACTCCTCGAACCCCGCCGCCGCCCCCGACATCCGCGCCTACCTCGCTCGGCACGCCGACCCCGACCTCGCCGAAGCTCTCCGCAAGCTGCCCGTCACCCGCGCACCCGCGGCCGGCGACAGCGAAGATGTCCTCAGCAGCCGCGCTCGCGGCGTCGAAACCGAACAGGCCTACCGGTCGCTCAACGCCCAGGACCTCTCCGCGGCTGAGCAGCGCTTTCAGGCCATCCTTACCTCCGACCCCGAAAACGCCCGCGCCCTCGCCGGCCTCGGCTACATCCGCATGCAACAGTCCAACTTCGCCGCCGCCCTCAGCTTTCTCGACCAGGCCAAACAGAACGGCGCCCGCGACCCCGGACTCGACACCGCCATCAACACCTCGCGCTTCTGGTTCACCATGGGCCAGGGCTCGGACGCCCTCGCCGGCAACGACCTCCCCGCCGCCGAACAGCAGTTCCGGGCCGCGCTCAACCTCCGCCCCAACAGCCCCGAAGCCCTCGAAGGCCTCGGCGGAACCCTCCTCAAAGCCCAACAGTTCGACCCCGCCGTCGCCGTCTACGAGCGCTTCGCCCGAGCCAAACCTAACTCGCCCGCAGCCTGGCGAGGCCTCCTTCTCGCCCACGCCGGCGCCGGCAACGCCCAGCAGGCCCTCCTCATCGAACGTCGCATCCCAGCCTCCGTCCGCGCCCAGCTCATGCGCGACCCCGACTACCTCCGCACCCTCGCCTCCGCATACTCGGCCACAGGTCGCGACGCCGACGCCCAACGCACCTTGCGCTCCGCCCTCGACCTCCCCTTTCCCGCCGGCGCCAACGGCCTAAAGGTCGAAACCCAAATCCAGTACGCCGGCCTCCTTCAACAAGCCAACCACCTCGACCAGGCCGCCGGCCTCTATCGCCAGGTCCTCGCCTCCGACCCCACCAACACCGGCGCCTGGGAAGGCCTCATCCGCGTCGAACACGCCGGCCACCAGGACCCGCTCGCCGCCCAGACCCTCACCTCCATGCCGCCCTCCATGTACGAGAGCTCCATGCGCGACCCCGGCTTCCAGGCCACCGTCGCCGCCATCTACCAGGGCGTCAACCGCCTCGACACCGCCCAGGAGATCCTCGAGCGCTCCGTCGCAGAAACCGCCAGCCACAACCAGAAACCCTCGGTCGCCCTCGAACTCCAGCTCGCCGGCATCTACCTCGCTCGCGGCAACCGGGAGCGCGCCTTCCCCATCTACCGCCAGATCCTCTCCGAAGACCCCAACCGCATCGACGCCTGGAAGGGCCTTCTCTCCACCCTCCACAGCTCCGGCCGCGACGGCGAAGCCCTCTCGCAAGCGCAGCAGATCCCGCCCGCCGTCCGCCGTCAGCTCGAAGACGACGTCGAATACCTCCAGACCATGGGCGCCGTCTACAACGGCCTCGGCCAACCCGCACAGAGCATGGTCTTCCTCCACCGCGTCCAGCAACACTACGAGCTCCAGCACAGCGCGCCCCCCGCCGACATCGACATCCAGGACGCCTGGCTGCTCTTCAACGGCGGCAACGACACCGGCCTCTACCGGGAGCTCATGCGCCTCGGCAGCCGCGCCGATCTCTCCGACGAGCAGCGCCGCACCGTCCAAACCATCTGGACCAACTGGGCCGTCCGCCGCTCCAACCAGGCCGCCGCCGCCGGCGACCTCAAACGCTCGCTCGACATCCTCAACGCCGCCGCCAAAGCCTTCCCCGACAACCCCGGCGTCCTCCGCGCGCTCGCCTCCGGGTACGCCCGCGCCGGCATCCCCAAACAGGCCGTCCTCATCTTCAAGTCGCAGGACATGACCGCCGCCTCCTCCTCCGATTACAAATCCGCCATCGGCGCCGCGCTCGCCGCCAACGACCTGAAATCGGCCGAAACCTGGCTCCGCTATGGCCTCGACGCCTACCCGAAAGACGCCGCCATGCTCACCCTCGGCGCCCGCTTCGAACAGGCGCGCGGCAACCAGGGTCGCGCCGCCGACTACTTCCGCGCCTCCCTCGCCGCGCTCCCACCCACCGACCCCGGAGCCGAACTCGCCAGCGAACTCGGCCGCCCAGCCCCCGCCGTCCGCCTCCCCAGCGCCACCCAGTCCCAGGACCTCGCCACCCTTCTCAGCACCGGCGGCGACGGTCGCCCCGACATCCAGCAGCCCATCGCCCAAACCGCTCCCCAACCGGCCCGCCCCTATCTTCCGACCTACGGCAACCTCAGCGGCGAGGCTCCCGTCCAGTTCAATCCCACCCCCACCTCCTCCACACGCGACGTCGTCCCCTCCTATATGGGCAACCCCGCCCCCGGCGGTCGCGCCACCTCCACCCAACCCGCCAACCGCCAGTCCACCCTCAAGGACTACGTCCCCGAAGCGGCCGCTACGCCTCCCGCCTACACTCCCGCTCCCCCACGCTCCTCCAACACCCTCACCTACCCGTCCCCCCAAATCCAATCCCAGACCTCCAGCACCCCAAACCCGGGCGTCCAACCCAAATCGGCCAGCGAAATCTACGGACCGTACGTCCCCTACATCCCTCGAACCGAAAACGCCGGCTTCGCCCCCTCGCCCGTCCCCGTCCAACTCGGCGACAACTCC
The DNA here is from genome assembly GCA_964248505.1 of uncultured Acidobacteriaceae bacterium. Classification (GTDB taxonomy): domain Bacteria; phylum Acidobacteriota; class Terriglobia; order Terriglobales; family Acidobacteriaceae; genus Edaphobacter. The sequence goes on along the minus strand of CAXTYQ010000086.1, from coordinate 9,981 downwards.
CCCCATGTCGACCCCCAGGGCCGCGAGATCACCGACGTCCTCCCCACCGCGCGCTACGTCCCCAACGCACCCAGCCGCCAAAGCTCCGCCGCAAACCGCTCCGGCGTCAGCCATCCCCCCCCAGACAACTACAAGACAGACACCTACAGCACAGCACCGACCACCAACACCCAATACAAGAGCAGCCCGTCCACCCCGTCCAACAGCAACACCTACGGCCAGCAATACCCGCAACCCGACATCCAACCGACCCAGTCCGGCAGCACCTCCAGCCGCCGCATCACACGCCACCGCTCCGCATCCAGCCTCCCCAGCCCCACCTCCTCCACCTCGACCACATCCTCGATCCCATCCGCCGCCGCGCCGCCCCTCACCTACCCCGCCGTCGCCCCGCCGCTGAGCTCGGAAGCCTACCCACCCCTCCGCCCCGCCGCCAACTCCACCGACTCCACACCTCCGACCGACGCCGATCTCGCCGCCAAAAACGTCCCTCCACTCCGCGGCCCCTTCGACCGGAGCGCCGGTGTCGTCCCCGGCGTCCGCCTGTCCCAGCGCGAACAGACCGAACTCGATCTCGCCTCGCTCGAAGCCTCCTACAGCGGCTGGATCGGCGGCGCCGGCAGCGCCCGCTACCGTAGCGGCACCTCCGGCTTCGATCGCCTCATCGACATCGAGGCCCCCATCGAAGCCTCCGCCGTCCTCGGCAAAAAGGTCCGTCTCACCGTCGTCCCCAGGCCTGTCTTCCTCTCCTCCGGCATCGTCGACACCGTCGCCGCCCAAACCGCCGTCCAGAACGCCGCCGCCAACTCCGCCCCTCCGCCCGTGCTCGGCACTCTCCCCGCCAACGCCGTCGTCACCCCCGCCCAACAGTTCAGCTCCGGCATCGGCGGCGAGCTCCAGCTCACCTCCGCCAACCTCGGCTTCGCCCTCGGCTACACCCCCTACGAGTTCCTCGTCTCCAACATCACCGGACGTTTCCAGTGGCGCCCCGGCGGCAGCCACCTCCTCCTCTTCGGCGACCGCGACTCCGTCAAAGACACAGAACTCTCCTACGCCGGCCTGCGCGACCCCGGCTCCATCATTCCCGTCTTCTCGGGCAACATCTGGGGCGGAGTCATCTCCACCACAGGCGGCGCCCGCCTCGACTTCGGCACCGATCGCGCCGGCCTCTACCTCTCCGGCGACGGTGGCGCCCTCACCGGCTACCACGTCCTACAGAACCAAAAGTACGAAGGCAGCCTCGGCGCCTACTTCCGCGTAAAACGCTGGCCCGGCTACGGCACCCTCAACGTCGGAGGAAGCCTCTTCGGACAGCACTACACCGCCAACGAGCGCGGCCTCAGCTACGGCCAGGGCGGCTACTTCAGTCCAAACGTCTACTTCCTCGCCTCCGTTCCCGTCACCTTCAACGGCCTCTACAAAAACGACCTCCACTACACCATCAACGCCAACATCGGCGTCCAGACCTTCCAGGAAGCCTCCGCCGTCTTCTACCCGCTCGACCTCGCCAGGCAGTCATACTCCAACCCAACCTACCCCCTCAACAGCAACACCGGCCTGAACTACGCCCTCAACTCCGAAGCCTCCTACCGCATCGCCGACCACTGGTACGTCGGCGGCTTCGTCTCCGCGAACAACTCCAACAACTACAACACCGCGAACGGCGGCTTCTTCCTCCGCTACCTCTTCAAGCAACAGGTCACCACCGAGGACCACCCGACCGGCCTCTTCCCAGTCACCGGCTTCCGTCCCCTTCGCGTCCCCTAAGTCTCCTCGTACGTTCAGATCTGTTCTCGCCTGCGTATAGCTCTGTCATCTCGACCGGAGCAGACAGCCTTACCGTCTGCGCAGCGGAGAGACCCGCAGTTCTGCCAGATCGGAACTACACCTCAAGGAAAACCCTGAGTCTTCCAACTCCTCCCTGATCCCGTTATCGGCAGAAACTCCAATCTCTTGATACAACCTTTGTGTCAGATCGCATTACCTTTGCTCCTCCAGGCCCCCGATCACACGCGAAATCCCTTGCCCCGCCGCCGCCAGCCGCGTATAACTCGTGCAAACGCCCGCGATCTAAGAGGAAGACCTCCACGCCAAAACAGCTTCCTAGACGTACATCTCCCAGACCCGCCGAACCAGACCTGCTGAATCCATGACCTCCTCTTCTCTTCTGCCGAGCATCTTCCGCATCTCCCCCCGCCTCCTCACCGCCTCCCTCCTCCTGCTCGCCCCCGCCGCCGCCCACGCCGCCAAACCCGACACCGTCCCCGACTGGGTCCGCGCCGCCGCCGCCCAAACCCTCCCGCCCTACCCCGACGAGACCAACGCCGCCGTCCTGCTCGAAGACACCACCTACACCGTCTCGCCCGATGGCCACGCCGTCGAGCACGGCCGCCGCGTCGTCAAAATCCTCCGTCCCCAGGGCCGCGAAGAAGCTACCCCCGTCGTCCGCTTCGACAACGACACAAAGCTCCTCTCGTTTCACGTCTGGAGCATCGGGCCCGACGGCCACGAGTACGCCGTCAAAGACAACGAAATCGGCGAATTCGGCTACCCCGGCCAGGGCAATCTCTTTGAAGACGAGCGCTTCAAAGTCGCCCGCGCCCCCGGTCGAGATCCCGGCGGCATCGTCGCCTTCGAGTACGAAAAACGAGCTCGCCCCTACCTCACCGAAACCACCTGGTTCTTTCAAAGCGATCTGCCCTGCCTTCGCCAAACCTTTACCCTCGAACTTCCCCCCGGCTTCAACTTCGAAACCGTCTGGGCGCACTCAGGCGGCGGCAAACCCGCTGACCTCGAACACGGCCGCTGGCGATGGGAGATGAAGGACACCCCCGGCATCAACCTCGCCCACATCCCGCTCCGCCCCTCCGAATTCGCCCTCGCCGGCCGCATGACCATCCACTACGCCGGCCCCGGCCTCCCGCTCAGCACCGAAGGCACATGGAAGGGCATCGGCCAGTGGTACGCCACGCTCTCCCGCGACCGCCTCAACCCAACCTCCGAGGTCGCCGGCAAAGCCCAGGCCCTCGCCGCAGGCAAACCCGACTTCTACGACAAAACCGAAGCCATCGGCGAATTCGTCCAGAAGCAGATCCGCTACTTCGTCATCGAGGTCGGCATCGGCGGCTACCAGCCCCACTTCGCCGCCGACATCTTCCGCAACCGCTACGGCGACTGCAAGGACAAAGCCACCCTGCTCTCCTCCATGCTCGCCGCCGTCGGCGTCCACTCCGCCCTCATGATGGTCGACCACCGCCGTGGTGTCGTCGACCCCGACGCACCCTCCATTGTCGGCGACCACATGATCGCCGCCATCGAAATCCCCAAAGGCTACACCTCGCCCAAACTCCGCAGTGTCGTCACCCTCCCCGACGGCCGCCGCTACCTCATCTTCGACCCCACCTGGGACAAAACCCCCTTCGGCCAGCTCGAACACGAACTCCAGGGCGGCTACGGCATCCTCATGGAAGGCGACCGGAGCCAGGTCGTCCCTCTGCCCGTCCTCCCTCCCGAACTCAATACCATCCGCCGCTCCGCCAGCTTTGAGCTCGCCCCCGACGGCAGCCTCAAAGGTACCTACACCGAAAAACGCTTCGGCGACCTCTCCGAACATCGCCGCTCGCTCGCCTCCAACGGCGACCAGAAAGAACAAACGGAGTTCCTCGATAACGTCCTTCGACAGGACCTCAAAACCTTCTCCGTCACCGACATCAAAACCGAAAATGCCGACAGCTTCAACCAGGACTTCACCACCTCCTTCTCGCTCACCGCCGACCACTTCGCCAAATCGATGGGACCCCTGCTCATGCTCCGCCCACGCGTCCTCGGCACCGTCGGCCTCCGAGCCGACCGCAAGCCACGCCTCGTGCCCATCGACCTCCGCGAAACCATGCAAAGCACCGATACCTACACCATCCATCTGCCGCCCGGATACACCGTCGACGAGATCCCCGACCCCGTCAATCTCGACCTCGGCTTCGCCAGCTACCAGAGCAAGAGCAAACTCGACGGAAACACCCTCCTCTACACCCGCACCTACACCGTCCGCGAAGTCAGCCTCCCCGCCGACCGCTACCCTGACGTCCAGAAGCTCGCCGCCGTCATCGCCGCCGACGAAGACAGCCACGCCGTCCTAAAAAAGAACTAGTTGTCATTCCCGCAGGGAATCTGCTTTTGCCCTTGCTTCTGCCGTTGCCTTCGCTGTTGCCCTTGCCTTTCTAGTTGTCATTCCCAGAGGGAATCTCCTTCTTCCCTTTGCATAGCCTGAGCGTTTAGTTCGCTCATGACTCG
>CAXTYQ010000086.1:0-5591 GCA_964248505.1 uncultured Acidobacteriaceae bacterium | reverse complement strand
CAACTCGTTACTCATGACTCACTAACTATCCCTACTCTTCACACTGCCGTCGCCTTCTAGTTGTCATTTCCGCAGGGAATCTCTTCGTCCCTCTGCATAGCCTGAGCGTTTAGTTCCCTCATGACTCGCAACTCGTTACTCATGACTCACTAACTATCCCTACTCTTCACACTGCCGTCGCCTCAAGGCCCGTTCTCCAATGGATGTAGCTCCCGGTTCTTCGGGCTGAAAGCCCGACACATAACAGCCTGAGGCCAAGCCCCAGGTCAGGCGGAAAACCCGGAAGAGGGCTGAAGGCCCGACACAAAGCTCAGCTACACCGATAAGAACACCCCTAGTCAGACCTCTCCTAAACCACCACCCAGAACGAATCTCAGGACGACCTCAAATGAAACAGCTTGCCCGCCTGCCCCATCTCCTCTGCCTCTCCTCTGCCCTCGCCCTCTTCGCCGCCAGCCCGGCCCGCGCCGACCAGTGGACCCCACCCACCCCCGAAGAGCTCTCCATGACCTCCCAGCCCGAAGTCCCCGGCGCCCCCGCCGTCTACCTCTTCCGCGAAGAAATCACCGAAGACAAGCTCCACATGCACAGCTTCTACGTCCGTCTCAAGGTCCTCTCCGACCGCGGCAAAGACTTCGCCAACGTCGAACTCCCGTACGCCCGCGGCGACGCCCGCCTGAACGTCGCCGAGATCTCGGGCCGCACCATCCACCCTGACGGCGCCGTCATCCCCTTCACCGGCAAACCCTACGACAAACTCATCGAGCGCGTCCACGGCAGCGGCGTCAAGGTCATGGCCAAAGTCTTCAGCTTGCCCGACGTCGAGGTCGGCAGCATCCTAGAGTACCGCTACAAATACCGCTACGACGACAGCTACTTCATCGCCCCCCAGTGGTACGTCCAGTCCGACCTCTTCACCCGCCGCGCCCACTATCTCTGGAAGCCCACCACCCAGACCCTCGTATCGAGCGACGACCGCGGCCAGCTCACCAGCACCATCTCCTGGACCCCCATCCTCCCGGCCGGCGTCAAAGTCATCCAAAACTCTGTTCCGCGCAACAGCTTCGACAGGGAGGCAACCACGCTCGAACTCCAGATCAAGGACGTCCCGCCCGCCCCTGACGAAGAGTACATGCCGCCGATCAAGAGCTTCTCCTACCGCGTCCTCTTCTACTACACCCCCTACCGCACCATGGACGAGTTCTGGAAGAACGAAGGCAAGTTCTGGGCCAAACGCCGCGATAAGTTCATCGGCCCCGGCCTCGCCGTCTCGGGCGCCGTCGCGCAACTCACCTCGCCCGGCGACGCCCCCAGCGTCCGTCTGCGCAAACTCTACAACGCCGTCCAGGGCCTCGAAAACACTGACCTCACCCGCGAACACTCCACCTCCGAAGACAAGTCAGAGGGCCTCGGCGAAGTCCACACCACCGACGACATCTGGAATCGCAAACGCGGCTCCGGCGACCAGCTCGCCGAACTCTTCGTCGCCCTCGCCCGCGCCGCCGGTTTCAAGGCCTACCTCATGGGTGTCGCCGACCGAAGCCGAAACATCTTCTACCCCGCCTACCTCAGCCTCGGACAGCTGGAGGACTACATCGCCATCGTCAACGTCGACAGCAAAGAAGCCTACTTCGACCCCGGCACCCGCTTCTGCCCCTACGGCCACCTCGCCTGGCGCCACAGCCTGGCCGGCGGCCTCCGCCAGACCGACGGCGCCACCGCCCTCGGTGGCACACCGCCCGAGTCCTACACCGCCTCGCGCGTCCAGCGCGTCGCCAATCTCAAAATGGATGAGCACGGCGCCGTCTCCGGAACCGTCAAAATGACCTATATCGGCGCCCCCGCCATCCACTGGCGCGAGCGATCCGTCACCGGCGACACCGCCAGCCTCCACCGCGAGCTCCAAACCAGCCTCGAAGACCTCCTCCCGCACGGCATGGAGGTCAAAGTCAGCTCGGTCGACAAACTCACCGACTTCGAACAACCCCTCGAAGTCCTCTTCGACGTCAAAGGCGAGCCCGGCTCCTCCACCGGAAAACGCCTGCTCCTCCCCGGCGACCTCTTTGAAGCCAACGCCAAGCCCCTCTTCCCGCACGACAAACGCACCTTGCCCGTCTACTTCGAATACCCGCACACGACCCAGGACGCCATCCGCATCACCTTCCCCTCCAACCTCGCCGTCGAGTCCGCCCCGCCCAGCGCCAAACTCGACCTCCCCAAAGAGATCGCCTACAACCTCACCACCGAGACCACGCCCACCAGCCTCACAACCCGTCGCAACTTCGTTATCGGCAAGATCATCTTCCCCACCGACGAGTACCCGAAACTCCGCACCTTCTACACCGACATGCTCACCAAAGACACCGAAAGCTTCGTCCTCAAAACCAGCGCAGCCCCTACGTCGGAGAAAGCCTCGGCAACCACCCCGCCGTCCAAATAGCTCACACGCCGCGGCTCGCGGTCACAGAAGCCGGCAGACCTCCACCTCCCGATTGCGGTACGGACACGCCAGCGCCGTCTCCGCCCCAGCCGGCAGCACCACCCAGCTCACACCGCGAGGCAACAGCCGCAATCTCCGCTCCTCGTCCGTCGCCCGCTCGATCCCGATCTGCGCCTCCACTCCGTCCGCCCACGCGTCGGCCAGCGCCGGACGGATCGCCGCAATTCCCGCATCCTTCGCCCCGTCCGGCAGTGCGCTCCGCTCGGCGATCGCCCTAAACCCCTGCGCATCCTCCCCGCGCATCGTCGTGTAATCGGCCGGCAACGCAAACACCGCGTCCTTGGGCGTATTCTCCCGCGCCCAATAGAACGCCCGCACCCAACCGTTCCCGCCGCCCTCGCCTGCCCCCCACGGCAGCTCCACCTGCGCCGACCCTGGGTACGTCAGCCGAGCCGCCATCAACATCGCCCCACCCAGCACCAGAAACATCGCCGCCCATCGCCACGCACTCCGCCGGAGCACGCGCTCCCCCAACCTCGCCCCCAAGACCACGATCAGCACCAGATACACCACCAGAAACACCCGCAGCGGCTGCATCCGCGCCACCAGATGCGTCCGCATCCCCGCCCGCCCCAGCACACCCGCAATCCCCAACGCGATCGACCCCAGCCAGACCGCCATCCGCGCCAGTCCCCGCTCCGCCTCCCCAATCACACCCCGCCGCCCCCCACCAGACCCCGCCACAGCCCCCAGAATCCCGAGCGGCAACACGACCCCGCACCACTCAAACCAACGCCACCGCCCCAGAAACCAGAAGTCCCGCGTCGTCTCCGCTCTCCAGTACGCCGCACTCTCGGCCGGCGCAGCCGCCACCACCACCAGCGCAACTCCCACCGCCAACACCGCTACACCAACCATCCGCCACAATCTCAGATCAGGCGCTCGCGTCATCGAACACCCGAGCAAAAGGGCAGCCCCACACGCGTACGCACCCATCAACGGATGAAACGCCACCGCCACCACCAGCGACACACCGCACAGCACACCTCCCCGTACCCGGCCCTCATCGGCCCCCGCCCGCATCGCCAGGAGCACACCCACCATCGCCAGCACCGTGAACGGCGTCGAAAAGCTCCGCGCCGTCAGGTACGGATCCATCAGCAGCAACGACGTCCCGGCCACCGGCACCGACAGCACCAGAGCGAGAAGAACCATCGCGCCCCACCGAGCCGACCTCCGCCGCCCATAGCATTCACCCGCCAGCAGCCCGCCGGCGAAGATTGTCGCCCACGCGCTAAGCACGTGCAGCACCAACAGCAGCACAGGCAATCTCGCCCCGCTCGCCCAGACCAATCCAGCTATCGCCGGAGCAAAGATCGTACCCCGCAGCTGACTCCGAGCAAACTCTCGCCCATACGGAAAGAGCGACGGATCGAGCAAACGCTTGATCCCCGACACATAGATCCCTCCATCCTCGGCATACGGATGGTACCCATGCACCGCCAGTGCGAAAATCGCCAGAGCTCCCGAAACCAGCACACCCAGCCAATGACCCCGGCCGGCAAACTCCCTCCAGGAAAACAGATCGCCAGATCTTTTCAACCGCGCCGCGACAACCGGCTCAACCTGAGTCGCCAAATCCACCTCCGCTCTCTGCTAAACCCAACTTGCACTGGTTGCACTCTGAATGCCATTCACTTCATCAAAACTCTCGTCCGGATCGACAATTCTGTCATCGCAAATGACAAAACTCTAATCTGGATCGACCATCCTGTCGTCCCGACCAAACCCTGAGAGGGAGCAAAGCACGCCAAAGCCGGAGAAACCTGAAGTTTTTCTAATCTCGACCACAAGTTTTCGGTGCCCATCCTCCCCCGAACGCCGTCACCTCAACGCAGCGAATCGTCAAGCACAGAACCGCCCTCTACCCAGCAACCCGTCTCTCGACCAAACCGAAGCGACCCACGGTTTGCCCCGTTCCGCCGCCTCGCCCCCAAACGATACAATCACCTCTAATGCCACACCTCCGCCTCTCCACCCCCTCACCTCACCTCGCCGCGAGCGCGACATGATCACCGACCCACCCACGGTCGTCGCCGGTCCGGTCGTCGAAACCCCCGCCGGCTCCCGCTACCGCAACCTCCTCAAGACCCTCCCCGGCGTCTTCATCAGCCTCTTCTTCCTCTGGTACACCTTTCGCGGCATCCCCTTCGCCGACATCCGCTCCCTCCGCTTCCTCCATCCCCTCTGGATCCTCGGCGTCCTCGCCTTCACCCTCATCTCCTATACCCTCCGTTGCGTTCGCTGGACCGTGATGATGCGAAGCACCGGCGCCCGATTTCGCGTCTGCGCCCGCGTCCTCATGACCTCGCTCGCCGCCAACAACATCCTCCCCTTACGGATCGGCGACGTGATGAGAATCTTCACCTACTCCGGCGACCTCGGCACCCTCCCATCCGTCATCCTCTCCACCGTCATCCTCGAAAAACTCCTCGACATCTGCATGCTGGTGCTCCTCTTCGTCCTCTTCATGGGGTCAAACACCGCACCGCACGCACGCCACCTCGCCGAAGCGCTCCTCGTCTTCTCCACCGTCGGCCTCCTCGCCCTCCTCTTCGGAGCACGCTTCCTCGAAAGTCCCCTCCATCGCCTCTTCGCCCGCCTCCCGCCCAAACCCATCCTCGTGAAAGTCGAGCACTGGCTCCTCCTCGCCATCCGCTGCATCCGCGAGATCGGCCTCGCCGGATCCGCCATCCTCCTCGCCATGTCCGCCGTTATCTGGATCTGCGAAGGCATGATCTTCGTCTCCGCCGCTCACCTTATCGGCCTCGTCGGTGCGCATGGCTCGGGTCTAGACCCCATCGGCCCCTGGCAAGCCGTCTCCGTCGCCAATCTCTCCTACCTCATCCCCAGCTCCCCCGGAGCCATCGGCACCTTCGAGTGGGCCACCAAAACCTCCCTCGTCTCCCACGGCGCCGCAGAAGCCCCCGCCGCCCTCTTCGGCCTCGCCCTCCACGCCTGGCTGCTCATCTCCGTCACCGGCGCCGGAGGTCTGCTCTTCCTCCTCCACCGCTTCCAAACCCCACCCCACAAACCCCTCCTCGAAGACATCCACACCGTTCGTGACCTCCTCCACGGCGGCGAGCTAGGC
>CAXTYQ010000085.1:0-14175 GCA_964248505.1 uncultured Acidobacteriaceae bacterium | reverse complement strand
CTACAGGGGTCCTTCGCTTCGCTCAGGATGACGGCGGTGAAACTGGCAACGGCAAAGGCAAGGGCAGACGCGGATTCCCTTCGGGAATGACAACTAGAAAGGCGAATGCAAGGGCAAGGGCAGAAGCAGATTCCCTTCGGGAATGACAACCAAGAGAAGCACGGGATCGGTATCTGGTTTTCTGGTTACGGTGTGAGAAGGACGCGCGCAAAAGTGTTTCCCTGCTTCAAAAGCGAGGCCTGGATGGTGTGTCTCTGAGTAGGATGTAGCATCTTTTGTGATGCGGATGCCTTTCAATGTCAATGCGGTGGGGACGCGGGAGACTGCCGTGGAAGGCGGGCTTGGAGCGGGCGGAGACGCGGCTTTGCTTCGGTTTAGAGACGTGGTTAAGGAGTACGCCACGGAGGGTGGTCGGGTCTTCGCGCTCGATGGTTTGACGCTGGATGTGTTGGCGGGAAGTTTCCTTGCTCTGGTGGGTCGGAGCGGATGCGGAAAGTCGACGTTGCTGAACCTGGCTGGGGCGATGGATTTCCCGAGCAGAGGGGAGGTGCTGCTGGACGGCGTGGCGACGGCGGGGTTGGGGGATGCGGAGCTGACTCGGCTGCGACGCGAAAAGGTGGGATTTATCTTTCAGTCGTTTCAGCTCCTGCAGACGTTGAGTGTGGCTGAGAATGTGGAGCTGCCTTTGCTGCTGGCGGGGGGAGGGCAGGCACGGCGGCGGGCTCTCGAGCAGCTTGAGGCGGTTGGTTTGGGGGAGCATGCGGGGCGCTTGCCGCACCAGCTTTCCGGGGGGCAGATGCAGAGGGTGGCGATTGCGCGGGCGCTGGTTGCGGGGCCGCGTCTGGTGCTGGCGGACGAGCCGACGGGGAATCTGGACACCGCGACGGGGAACTCGATTTTGGAGTTGCTGAGGAGGATCTGCCGCGAGAGGCAGACGACGATTTTGATGGCGACGCACAGCGCGGAGGCGGCTGCGATCGCCGATGCCGTGGTGCGTTTGCGCGACGGCCGCATTGAGGAGATCACGCAGAACTGACATGGGATCCGCGGCTCTGCTTTATCGATTGATCTTTCGGCCGATGCTGCGCGAACGCGGTCGATCGATGCTGATCCTGGGGGCGGTGGCGCTGGGCGTGGCTGTGGTGCTGGCGATCGAGCTGGCGAGTGGAGCGGCGGCGGGATCGTTTCGGTCGTCGATGGAGACGCTTTCGGGGGACAACGATCTGGAGGCGACGGCGACGGGGGGTGTGCCGGAGGGTGTGGTGGGCACGCTGGACAGGCTCTCGTATGCGATTCGGGTGCGTGCGCGGATTGAGGATCACGCGGCGGTGGGAGAGGTGGGGCAGACGGTGCCGCTGATCGGGATCGACCTGATCGCGGAGGCGAACAACCATGCGGAGGTGGGGGGGATCGCGCAGGAGTGGGATTGGGGCAGCCTGAAGAATGTGAACGACGCGGATGCGGTTTGGGTGACGCGCGGTTTGGGGAAGAAGGTGGGGGATCGCGTGCTTTTGCTGATCAACGATACGAGGCGGGCGTATGTGGTTCGCGGGCTGATTCCGGAGAGTGCGCGCCTGGGGACGGACGCGGTGGTGATGGATATTGGGGCGGCGCAGGCGGCGACGGGGAGGACGGGGCGGGTGGACCGCATCTTGATCAAGTTGCCGGAGGGTGGCGGCGGGGAGCTTGCGGAGTGGACGCAGAGGCTGCGCGGATCGGTGCCGCCGGGGGTGCAGATTGCGCCGCAGGGAAGCCAGACCGAGGCGAATCGGAAGATGCTTTCGGCGTTTCGGTGGAATTTGCGGGTGTTGAGCTATATCGCGGTCTTGGTGGGCGCGTTTTTGATCTACAACACGATTTCGGTTTCCGTGGTGCGCAGACGACCGCAGATTGGGACGGTTCGGGCGCTGGGAGCGAGCAGACGGGCAGTGTTGGTGGCGTTTTTGACGGAGGCAGCGGCGTTCGGGTTTGTGGGTTCGGCGGTGGCGGTTCCGTTGGGGCGGATCTTGGCGAGTGGAGCTGTGCGGCTCCTTTCGACGACGGTGAATGCGCTTTATATTTCGAGTCGGCCCGGTGCGATGACGATGTCGGCGGGGTCGCTGGGTTTGGCGTTTGCGGTGGGGATCGGTGTGACGCTCTTGTCGGCGATGTCTCCGGCGATGGAGGCTTCGCGGGTGTCGCCGACGGAGGCGATGGCTCGTGGAGCGCGCGAGTACGCGGTGGGTGTGGCGCGGGGGCGGGATCTCCTGGCGGCGGTGGTGCTGGCGGTGGTGGGGGCTGGGGCGGCGCAGCTGCCGGCGATCGCGGGCAAGCCGATCTTCGGGTATTTAGCGGCGATGTTGTTGATTGCGGCGTGTTCGTTGGCGGTTCCGAGCCTTGTGCATGGGATGTTGTCGACGACTTCGGAGATGCTGCGACGTTGGTTGGGGGTGGAGGCGCTGTTGGCGTCGAGGAGCCTGAATGGATCGCTGCGGAGAACGTCTGTGCTGGTGTGTGCGCTGGCGACCGCCGTTGCGATGATGACGTCGGTGGCGATCATGGTGGGGAGCTTTCGGCAGACGGTGATCAGCTGGATGAATACGCAGCTGCCGGCCGATCTTTACTTGCGGGCGGCGGGGAGTCCGGGGGTGGATCGGCATCCGACGCTGGCGCCGGAGCTTGCCGAGCAGATGGCGACGCTGCCGGGGGTGGCTGCGGTGAGCCGGTTTCGGGCGTATGAGGTGGAATTCCAGGGGCTGCCGATCACGGTGGCTTCGATCGACACGGAGGCTCCGCGGTACGACGAGAGTTCGGGCTTTGTGTCGGGCCGGCGTCCGGAGGCGGTGTTGCGGGAGATGTCGGAGCCAGGCACGGCGATGGTGAGCGAGCCGTTTGCGAACAAACATCATGTCAAGGCGGGCGATGTCCTGGAGCTTCCGTTGGGATCGGAGATGGCGCGGCTGCGGATTGTGGATGTGTTTTACGACTATGCGAATGAGCGCGGGTATGTGGTTGTGGCGCGGCGGAATATGCTGTCGTACTTGCACGATCCGTCGACATCGAACCTGGCCGTGTATGTGAAGCGGGGTGCGGATCTCGATGCGGTGCGCGGGGAGGTTGAGCGAGCGGCGGCGGGCAGGAACGTCCTGATCTTTTCGGATCGCGAGCTGCGGCATGAAGCGATTCGGATCTTTGATCAGACGTTTGCGATTACATATGCGCTCGAAGCGATCTCGGTGCTGGTGGCGGTGATGGGGATAGCCGGGGCGCTGATGTCGATTGTGTTTGATCGAAGGAGCGAGTTTGGGCTCCTGCACTATCTTGGCGCGTCGACCGGGCAGATTCGGCGGCTGATCTTGGCGGAGGCTGGGTTGATTGGGATCCTGTCCAACATTGCGGGCCTTGTGCTTGGGGTGGCGCTGTCGCTGATCCTGATCTTTGTGATCAACAAGCAGTCGTTTGGATGGACGATACGGTTTCACTGGCCGGTGGGTGTGTTGCTGGGCGCGCTGACGGTGGTGTATGCGGCGACGGTGCTGGCGGGGATCTATCCGGCACGGGTTGCGCAGAGGCTGAATCCGATCGAGGTGGTGCATGAGGATTAGGATTTTGTGTCTGCTGCTGCTCGGGGTGCTGTGTAGCACGGGGCACGCGCAGACGTATGTGCCGGCGCTGCCGGGGTATCGGTACGAGTTTCCGCGCGACCACTTCAATCATCCGGAGTATGGGACGGAGTGGTGGTATTACACGGGGAATTTGCGGGCGAAAGATGGGCATCGATTTGGGTTTGAGCTGACCTTTTTTCGGCAGGGTGTATCGCGCGCGGTGAACGCTTCGCCGTGGTTTATCCACGATGTGTATATGGCGCATCTGGCGCTGAGCGACGTGAGCGGCGGCAGGTATTACGCGGCGGAGAGGATCAATCGCGCGGGTCCGGGGATTGCGGCTGCGGATGCGGCATCGGGGACGATCTGGAATGGCAACTGGCAGACGAGGTTGGGTGAGCAGTCGCACAATCTCCGCGGCGTGGGGGAGAATTTTTCGTTTGAGCTGGAGGTGCGGCCGGGGAAGCAGCCGGTGATTCATGGGCAGAATGGAGTGAGTCAGAAGGCCGAGGGGAAGGGGCACGCATCGCACTACATCTCGTTTACGCGGATGACGACGACGGGGACGGTGGGGCTGAATGGAACGGCGTACAGGGTGGAGGGCGATGCGTGGATGGATCACGAGTTCTTCAGCGAGTCTATTGGTGGGGACGAGGTGGGATGGGATTGGTTCAGCGTGCAGATGGATGACAACAGTGAGTTGATGCTGTATCTGCTGCGGCACAAGGATGGGAGTGTGGACCCTTACTCTTCGGGGACGTATGTGGATGGCCAGGGTAGGGCGATGCATCTGGAGCTGCGGGACTTTACCCTGACGAGATCCGGCGAGACGTGGAGGAGCGGACAGACGGGGGGAACGTATCCGATTGCGTGGAGGATCTCGGTTCCGGTGTTGAAGCTGGAGCTCGAGGTATCGACGCCGCTGAAGAGCCAGGAGTTTGTGAGCAGATTTGGGCCCAGTTATTGGGAAGGGGCGATCGATGTGAGGGGGCGCCGTCAGGACCAGGCGGTGCGTGGGGCGGGGTACCTGGAGATGACGGGGTACTCCGAGGGCAGATCGACGGTGTTTTCAGGGGGGTCGCGGTAGGGAGGAGAGTCTGCGGGATCGATTTACTGGGGATTGTCGGCTTGGGGTCAGGAGAGTTGTCCTGGGAGGTCGAGGGCGACGAGGCCGAACTTTGTCGCGGCGCCATCCTGGTCGATGGAGACGATGTGCTGGTGTTTCTTGGATCCGGCCTTGAGTTCGAGCGCGCCGGACCTGCTATCGCTTCCTGAGAAGTGGGTTTCCTTGTCGCGGTCGCAGGTGAGGCCTTCGGAGGTTCGGGTGGGCGAGCCTACGGGACGGTCGTTGATGCATTGGATGACATCGCCGTAGCGGCCGAGGGCTTTGGTGTAGAAGGCTTTTACCTGGTCGGGCTTGTCGGGGGTGTGGAAGCTGGCTGCTTTGACGCGCAGCTGAAAGTTGCCGAAGCTGAGGTTGACGTCGGCGGCGCCGCTGTCTCCGTCGTCCTTCTTGACCGCAGTGGCGCCGGGGTATGCGGGGAGGCCGATGCCGGCGAGCGTGGCGGCTTCGTCGGTTTTGACTTCCATGCCGCCGAAGGGGGTGGCGAATTTGACGTGATCGTCCCCGTCGGCTTTTTTGGATTCGAAGCGGCAGCCGGTGAGGAGGGTGGATGCGAGGAGGGTGAAGCGGAGGATGCGCGATGTGGGCAGCATAGGCGGTGGCTCTCGTGTGGTTGCAGAGGATAGTACGCGAGAAGGGCGATGGAGGTTCCGGTGGGTGTTGGCGGGGGAGATTGGGTCGGGATGGGGCGGCTTGGAAATGTGTAGCTTGTGCCGGGACCGCGAACCTATACTGGCGACAGCCGGGGTTGGGATGCGCCCGGGAGAGTGCCGGATCAGGAGAGCTTCTCATGGGGCGCCAACAGCCAATTCGCAGCGGAGTATCGCAACCTCCGCCACCAGGGTCGGGGAGGCTGCCGACGATTCCGGACAAGCTGTATTTTCGCATTGGCGAGGTTGCGCGTTTGTGCGAGGTTCCGGCGTATGTTTTGCGGTTTTGGGAGAGCGAGTTCTTGCAGCTGAAGCCGAACAAGGGTGGGACGGGGCAGCGGCTGTTTCGGAGGCGGGATGTGGAGACGGCGCTTCGGATCAAGACGCTGCTTTACGACCAGGGGTACACGATTGTGGGTGCTCGACAGATCCTGCGGGCGGAGTTGAAGGCGGATCAGCCGGAGCTCCCCGAGCTGGATGAGGTGGCGGCCGGTGCTGGGGATCGGGCGATCGGGGGCCGGGGGATGGAACACGTACGACGCGAGCTCTGGGCGATCCAGGCGATGCTTTCGCGCCCGGTTGGTCGTTTGGCCGGCGGAGCTGAGCAAGGAGCTACGGTGCACCCGATCCGGGGGGCGCGACCGCGGGCTGTCCCTCCGGTGCATGAGAACCTGTTTGACTTTCCACCGCCGACCTCGGCGCAGGGGCGGCTTCCTGAGCGATGATCAGAAGGTGATGTTGAGCAGGGGATGAGCCAATGGAGAAGGCGGGCGAGGACGGCGGGCGGAGATCGCGGGGCGCGGTTGTGGATGGGGGTCTCGAGGCGGTGCACGTCCGGGACAGTCTTCCGGTGCAGTGTCAGTTTTGCGTGGGGCGGACGTTTCGGAGGTCGCGATTTCGGCCGCGGGACATCAAGCAGCTGCTCCTGATGCGGTACCCGGTGCGGTGCTTGCGGTGCAGCCAGCGGCAGATGGTGAGTTTTACGATTGCCGGGATTTCTGTGGCGTCGAAGGTGCGGCACTCGCGGCTGGGGCGGTATGGGAAGAGCGCTTAGGGGCTGCTGAGTGTTCTTGTGTTTGTAAGCGGTTCGCGCTGCGGGGCAACGTTCGGCAGAGGCTGCGCAGATAGAATGAGGTTGCGACCGCGCCTGGACTGAGGTTGCGACCGCGCCACGCATAATGCTTGTGAAACCTGCTCCCATTCAGGATGGTACTGAGGACGTCGATGCGCGGCCGCGACGGCTCGGTTTTTTTTCCTTTTCGCGCCAGCACACGGCGGCTTCGGCGACGATTCTGCTAACGATCTCGGCGTTGCTTTCGCGGGTGATCGGGCTGTTTCGCGATCAGTATATTGCGTATGTTTTTGGCGCTGGACGAGCGACCGATGCGTACAACGTCGCGTTCAATCTGCCGGAGCTGATCAATTATTTGCTGGTCGGGGGGGCGGCTTCGATCAGCTTTGTGACGTTGCTGGAGCGGTATCGCGGGCAAGGGAGGGAAGAGGAGGGCGAGCGGGCGCTTTCGGTGATTTTGAACACGATGGTGCTGGTATTGGGGTCGGCGATCGTGGTGGCGGAGATTTTTACGCCGAAGTTTACGGAGCTGTGGTTTCGGGCGGGGACGCCGGACAATGTTTTATGTACGCGGATTACGCGGATTCTTTTGCCGGGGCAGCTGTTTTTTTTTACCGGCGGCGTGTTGGGGTCGGTGCTCCTGGTGCGGAAGCAGTTTTCGTATCAGGCGGTGGCGCCGCTGGTTTACAACATCGGGATTATTGCGGGTGGGGTGTTGCTGGCGCGCCGGATGGGGACGGCGTCCTTGGGTGTGGGAGCGTTGGTGGGGGCGATCGCCGGTCCGTTTCTGTTGAATGCGATCGGGGCGAGGCGGGCCGGGGTGCGGCATCGGGCGCTGCTTGATTTTCGCGATCAGGGCTTGCGGGATTGGACACGGATGTCGCTGCCCTTGATGCTCGGGGTGACGATTATCACGTTGGACAGCCAGATTCTTTCGTACTTTGCGAAGCATGGGGCGGGGGATATTTCGCGGCTGGCGTATGCGAAGAAGCTGTTTACGGCGCCGATGGCGATCCTGGGGCAGGCCGCGGGGGCGGCGTCGATGCCGTTTTTTGCTTCGTTGTTTCAGCGCGGGCAGTTTCAGAGTTATGCGGAGTCGGTGAATCGGTCGGTGACGCGGCTCGTTGCGTTCTCGGTGCTGGCTTCAGCGCTGATGATTGCGGTGGCTGGACCGGCGGTCGACTTGATCTTTCGGCGTGGCGCATTTACGCGCGAGGATGCGATCCTGACCGCGACTTACTTTGCGATCTTTGCTGTTTCGTTGGCGCTGTGGACGTCGCAGGCGATCTATGCGCGGGCGTTTTATGCGGCGGGAGAGACGTTTGCGCCGATGCTGGCAGGGACGATCGTGACGGTGGCCGCGCTGCCGATTTATTTTGGCTTGCATCGGATGTTTGGGTTGGTGGGGTTGGCGTGGGCTTCGGACCTGGCGATTTTGCTGCAGACGGTGACGCTTGCAGTGCTGCTGCATCGGCGGTATCTGGTGCCGCTGTTTGGGAGTGCGGGCGGGCTTGACTGGAGCGAGGTGTGGAAGAGCATGTGCGCGGCGGGTGTGAGCGTTGCTGGAGCTCTGTTTGCGCTGCGCTTTCTGCCGCACATGCGGAGCTACGAGGGGGATGTTTTGCGGATTGTGGTGGGTGGTGGGGTGTGGGCCGGTCTGGTGGTGGGGACGTTGCGGGTGCTTGGGTCGAAGCTGCGTCTGCCGATGGGGCGTCGAGGTGTGGAGGCCTAGGGCGGTTCTCCTGCGGGGGGTGTCAGGGTCCGACGGACTGCAGGTCTCTCCACTGCACAGGACGATGAGGCCGTCCTGTTCCGGTCGAGATGACACAGCTATGGCGGTTTTCACACAGGTATAGTTCCTGCGGTTGCAAACTGCAGGTCTCTCCACTGCGCAGACGATAGGACTGTCTGCTCCGGTCGAGATGACACAGCTATAGCTATATGAAAACAGCTCTAAACCAATGCCAAAGCAGATCTGGGCGTCAGGCTTTCTCGGCGAGTTGGCGGAGGACGTATTGGAGGATGCCGCCGTGCTGGAAGTAGAGGATCTCCTGTGGGGTGTCGATGCGGACGGTGACGGGGAAGCTGGTGGTGAGGCCGGTCTCGGTTTCGGCGGTGACGGTGATGTTGCGGCCGTTGGAGAATTTGTTGTCGAGCATTTGGCGGAGCTGTCCGGGTTCGTCGCCGAGGTGGAGGATCTCTTCGCCGGTGAGGCCGTGCGATTCGGCGTTTTCGCCTGCTTGGAACTGGAGCGGGAGGATGCCCATGCCGACGAGGTTGGAGCGGTGGATGCGCTCGAAGGACTCGGCGATGACGAACTTGATGCCGAGCAGGCGCGGGCCTTTGGCGGCCCAGTCGCGGGAGGAGCCGGAGCCGTACTCTTTGCCGGCGAGGATGGCGAGGGGCGTGCCACGTTCGGCGTAGATGACGGAGGCGTCGTAGATGCTCATGCCGGCGCCTTCGGGGAGGAGGCGGGTGACGCCGCCCTCGGTGCCGGGGGCGAGTTTGTTGCGCAGGCGGACGTTGGCGAAGGTGCCGCGGACCATGACTTCGTGGTTGCCGCGACGGGAGCCGTAGGAGTTGAAGTCGGTGGGTTTGACGCCGTGCTCGATCAGGTATCGACCGGCGGGACCGGAGGCTTTGATGGAGCCGGCGGGGGAGATGTGGTCGGTGGTGACGGAGTCGCCGAGGACGGCGAGGACGCGTGCGGCGCGGATGTCCTCGACGGGCGCGGGGGTGGCGAGCATGCCGTCGAAGTAGGGGGCGCGGCGGATGTAGGTGGAGTCGGGCTCCCAGACGTAGGTGTCGCCGGTGGGGACCTTGAGGTTTTGCCAGTTCGAGTCGCCCTCGGAGACGGTTGAGTATTGCTTGCAGAACATCTCGGGATCGATGCAGGAGCTGACGGTGGATGCGACCTCGGCCTGGGTGGGCCAGATGTCGCGGAGGAAGACGGGCTGTTTGTCGTAGCCGAAGCCGAGCGGTTGGGTCTGGAAGTCGTGCTGGATGTGTCCGGCGAGGGCGTAGGCGACGACGAGCGGCGGGCTCATGAGGTAGTTGGCGCGGACCTCGGGCGAGATGCGGCCTTCGAAGTTGCGATTGCCGGAGAGGACGGAGACGGCGATGAGGTCGTGCTCTTCGATGGCCGAGGAGACGTCGGTTGGGAGAGGGCCGGAGTTGCCGATGCAGGTGGTGCAGCCGTAGCCGACGGTCTGAAAGCGGAGCTGGTCGAGGTAGGTCATGAGGCCGGCTTTGTTGTAGTAGTCGGTGACGACGCGGGATCCGGGGGCGAGGGAGGTTTTGACCCAAGGCGGTGTGCGAAGGCCTTTTTCGACGGCTTTTTTGGCGAGGAGGCCGGCGGCGATCATGACATAGGGGTTGGAGGTGTTGGTGCAGGAGGTGATGGCGGCGATGACGATGGAGCCGTCGACGAGGTACTGCTCCGGGCTGAGGCCGAAGCGAGCCTGGATGGAGTTGACGGGGGATTCGATGCCGGCCTGTGCGGGGGCGGACATGAGTTTGCCGCCGACGCCTGGGGCGGGTGCGCCGATGGCGGAGGTGACGTCACCGGTGGCGCTGGCGTGTCCGCCTTCGCCCTCCCAACGGACCATCTGGCGGGCGGCGGCTTTGTTGGCGTTGGCGCCTTGGAGGCTGGGCAGGTGTTTGGCGAAGGAGGCTGGAGTTTCGGAGAGGAGGACGCGATCCTGCGGGCGTTTTGGGCCGGCGACGGAGGGCTGGACGGTGGAGAGATCGAGCGAGAGGGTTGCGGAGTAGGTGGCTTCGGGGGCTTCGGGCGTGTGGAAGAGGCCTTGGGCGCGGTAGTAGGACTCGGCGAGGCCGATGTAGGATTCTGAGCGGCCGGTGAGGCGGAGGTAGTTGAGGGTTTCCTTGTCGACGGGGAAGATGCCGCAGGTGGCGCCGTATTCGGGGGCCATGTTGGCGATGGTGGCTCGGTCGGCGAGCGGGAGCTCGGAGATGCCGGGGCCGAAGAACTCGACGAACTTGCCGACGACGCCGAATTTTCGGAGCATTTCAGTGACGGTGAGGACGAGGTCGGTGGCGGTGGTGCCTTCGCGGAGCTTGCCTGTGAGGCGGAAACCGACGACCTCGGGGACGAGCATGGAGACGGGCTGGCCGAGCATGGCGGCCTCGGCCTCGATGCCGCCGACGCCCCAGCCGAGGACGCCGAGGCCGTTGATCATGGTGGTGTGGGAGTCGGTGCCGACGAGGGTGTCGGGGTAGGCGGTGACCTTGCCGTCGGAGTCGGGTTGGGTGATGTAGACGACGCGGGCGAGGTACTCGAGGTTGACCTGGTGGCAGATGCCCATGCCGGGGGGGACGACGGAGAAGTTATGGAAGGCGGTCTGTCCCCATTTGAGGAAGGCGTAGCGCTCGCGGTTGCGGGTGAACTCGAGGGCGGCGTTGATGTCGTAGGAGCCGAGGGTGCCGTACTCGTCGACCTGGACGGAGTGGTCGATGACGAGCTCGGCGGGCTGGAGGGGGTTGATGCGGTCGGGGTCGCCGCCGAGGGCGCGCATGCTGTCGCGCATGGCGGCGAGGTCGACGATGGCGGGGACGCCGGTGAAGTCCTGCATGAGCACGCGGGCGGGCATGTAGGCGATCTCGCGGGCGGGCTCGGCGGTGGGGTCCCACGCGCTCAGGAAGCGGATGTCGGCGGCGGTGACGGTCTTGCCGTCTTCGTGGCGGAGGAGGTTTTCGAGCAGGATGCGGAGCGAGTAGGGCAGGCGCCGGAGGTCTGTGCCGAGGGTTTTGGCGAGGCAGGCGAGGGAGAAGTAGTTGATGGTGATGGTGCCGGACGCGAGGGTGGCGTGGGTCTGAAAGGTGTCTGGGTGGTTTTGCGGAATGACTTGGGGCATCGGGTGTTGGCCTCGAAGTGCGTCCGGACGGGGCGCGAGTTAGGGCGGTGCAGCCGTGAGTCGGCGAGCGGCGAGCGGTGGGGAGAAGCTTAGCAGAGAGGAGCGGAGGCTGGGGCTAGGGGCGGCCGCGATCGTGGTGTCCGCGGCGAAATCGCTTGGGGATTGGGGAGCAGCCAGCCATAGGGATATTTTACGACGTACACGGAGGTAACCAAAGCGGAGCTGAATTCGCTTGCGTGCGGGTGGTGTGGTGGAAGAAGGTGGAGGTGCGGCGGATGTTTGTGTGCGGTGTTTGTGAGGTGCGACGGGCGTATCTGGGTTGCGGAACTTCGTGCGGGAAAGGGCGTTTAGACGGAAGTAGGCGGTCTGGGCCTGGCGGTCTGGGTCTAGAGGCTGGCGTTTGCGAAAGAAGAGGGAGTCCATGCTGAAGCGATTTGGGCGAAGACGATGGGGGACGACGTTTGGCGCCGGGGTTTTGGGGCTGGGCGTGGTCGTGGTCGGACTCGCGGGCGTGGAGGGCTGCCGCAAGCCGGCGCAGCCACCGCTGAACGACAGCGGTCTCGATCCTGCGGATATGAATATGGCACCGGTGAGCGATGTCGGACCGGCGAACGGGGGTGGGGCGTACACGGACGCGCTGCCGGGTAGGAGTTATGGGACGTCTGGGATGCGGAGCGCGGGAAAGCAGAGCGCGGGGAAGCCGAGTGGACGTGTGCCGGCTGAACGGCAGAGCGATGGCATGCAGGGGACGGCGGAGCAGTATGGGGAGGGGAGCAGCGGACCGGGCGGGTACACGCAGCCGATTGAGCGGAGGTCGCCGGAGGACAACGGGCCGGAGGGCAACGAGCCGGGGTATAACGCGGGATATGCGCCGAATGGGAGTGTCGGGAGTTATGATCCGGCGGCGTACAGCAACGTGACGGAGGTCGCGGATCAGCCGCCGCCGCCTTTGCCTGTGTACGAGCAGCCACCGGCGCCGGAGCCGGACGATCTGTGGACGCCGGGGTACTGGAACTATGCGGCGGCGGGGTACTTCTGGGTGCCGGGCGTGTGGGTGGCGGCGCCGTATCGCGGGGCTCTGTGGACGCCTGGGTACTGGGGCGCGTATCGCGGACGGTACGGATATCACCCGGGGTTTTGGGGTCAGCATATTGGGTTTTATGGGGGCATCGCGTACGGCTTCGGGTACTTCGGGTCGGGGTATCGCGGAGGGTACTGGAATGGGGATCACTTCAACTACAACCGCGCGGTGACGAACGTGGATGTGGCGAAGATCCACAACGTTTATAACCGCACTGAGATTGTGAACAATGCGAGCGTCAATGACGCGGTGAGTAATCGCTATGTGAACAACGTCTCTGTGAACCGCGCGAGTTATAACGGGGGCCGGGGCGGGATCCAGGTGCGGCCGGCACCGGCGGAGGTTGCGGCGCTGCGCACGCCGCGGATCGCTCCGATGCGGACGCAGATCGCGGTGGAGGAGAGGGCGGCGGCCGACCGGCGACAGTTTTATGCGGCGAACGGGGGTAGGCCGGCGCTCCCTGTGGCGCCGAGCCCGGTGGTGGCGGACCGGACTCTTGCGGTTCCTGCGGGTTTGGGTGCGGGGGAGGGAATGCGGCCTGGGGTGGCGGGTGGGGTGGCGGCTGCGGCTGTCCAGGGGGCGGGGCTTCGCGCGGGGCAGCGGCGGAATATCGAGCCAGCGCAGGCGCAGGTTCAGGGCAGGCAGACGCTGGGTTATGGACAGCGGACGCCGCAGGGGCAGGCACAAATTCCGGCTCAGCTTGAGGTTCGAGGCGCGCAGGGTGGGGTGTACGGAGAGACTCGGCAGGGGCAAGGGCGGGGGGAGCTCAATCGAGGGCAGCAGGGGCAGAATCGCGGCCAGACCTGGCAGTCTGTCCGGGACCAGACACCGCCGGAACGCTTTGGAGCTCAGACGGGAGGTCGAGGGCAGCAGGGGCTGCAGCAAGTTGGCCGGGGTCAGGCCGGGATGGAGCGTCAACGTCTGGAACCGAACGCCTCGCGGCCGCAGGCAGCACCGCCGCGTTCCTGGCCTACGGTTCAGGAGGGTGCACCGCGGTCAATGGTGCGATCCGCGCCGCAGACTCAGGCTCAGCCTCGGGTCGAGCCGGAAGCGCGGCCCTCTGGCCCGCCTGCGCGTGGGGAGCGGAGTCAGATGCAGGGGGAGCGACGATCAGATCCGGCGATCCAGGAGATTGTTCCGGGAACGCAGGGGTCGCCGATGGTGCGATCTGCGCCGCAAACCTCGGCTCCTGGCTCGGCACCTGCCCGCGTACAGCCTGGAGCGCGACCCTCCGGGCCGCCGCCTGCGCGTGGGGAGCAGAGTCAGCCTCAGGGGGAGCGTCGATCGCGCTGAGATTATGATTAGAGCGGATTGGGTGATCGTGTAAGGACAAACGACCGCAGACTCCGTTCGGGAATGACAACAGAAAAGGCAAGGCAGAAGCAGATTCCTGCGGGAATGACAACCAAGAAGGGCAAGGACAATAGCAGAAAACCAAGAAGGGCAAGGACAACAGCAGAAGCAGATTCCCTGCGGGAATGACATCTCGGGAAATCTCTGATTTAGAGTCTGCGTTAGCTGAAAGCGGACCTCAGCGGCTAAAGCCGCGTTGCATCGGATGGTGGTTACGGTACGGCTGAAGCCGTGCCCTTAACAAGGTGGGACTTGGTCAGAGGCGGCCTGGAGGGGCCGGTTTAGAGCGGACTGGTCTGGGGAATCTCTGATCTAGAGCCTGGGCTAGCCGAAAGCGTACCTCAGCGGCTAAATGTGAAGTTTCAACCTATTGAAACTTCACAGCTAGACCATTTTACCCTGGGGTATAGGCCTAGAGTCTTTGCAGGCGCCTCGGTT
>CAXTYQ010000084.1:0-14331 GCA_964248505.1 uncultured Acidobacteriaceae bacterium | reverse complement strand
GGCGGCGGCGGTCACGAACACGGGGTCGGGAACCGCGGCAGTGTTGAACTTCTCGATTCCGCAAGGAGCGACGGGAGCCGCGGGCAGCGGTGGAGGCGGGGGCGGCGGCGGAGGGACAAGCGGGATCCCGTTTCAGACGATGTATCACGCCGTCTCGTACTCGATGTACATGGCTGTGAACACGTCGACGGTCGCGACGTCCGAGGCAAGTGGGGCGGTGCTGACCTGGGTTCCGAACGGATGTACGGCGACCAGTCTGAGCGTGTTTTCGCAGCAGGGAAATACCGTGACGGTGAAGCTGCGGGCGGGCACGGCGGGTCACCTCGCCGACACGGTGCTGGCGTGCTCGGCCGCGACCGGCGCCAGCTGCACGGCGACCGGGAGTGTCACAGTGCCGGCGAATGGGTTTGTGGACCTGTCGGTTTCCGGAGGAAACTCGCAGTCGCTGCCGGTGTGGACGGCGCTGGTTTGTAACTAGATTCCGCTGGGGAGGACAACAAGCGACGCAGAATGCTCACGGAGCTGACTTCGATCGGACTTCGATCAGACTCCGATGAGGCTTGGCCTAGAGCGGAAGTGCGTTGCGCAGCTGAGCCGTGAGCCGGAGGAGACGGTCGCGCTCGGCGACGGCGTCGGTGTCGAGCAGGACTTCGAGCTCGTGTGCGCAGAGCGAGGCCTCCCTGTAGCCGTACATGCCCAGCGATCCTGACAGTTTGTGAGCGGTCGCGGCCGCCTCCATGCGGAGCCCTCGCGAGAGAGTTCCGGCGGACGCGCCACCGCAGGCACGTTCGAGCAGAGCGATGCGCGCGCGCATCTCGGGTAGATGTTTCTGCCAGAGCGACGCGATGACGGCGGTGAGCTGCGCTTCGGCGTTGAGGACGGGGGCAGTTGCTGGATTCTTTTTCATGGCGTTGGGTAGGAGGGTTCTGGGTTGTTGGTGCGTGTGGTGGTTTGAGGTCTGGCGGCTTGCGGGCTTGGGGATCGGATCGAGGTGGGAATTTTCTAATGAGTAATGAGTTATGAGCTATGAGTCATGAGTCATGAGCTATGAGCTATGAGTTTGAGACCGAACTAAGCACATCCTAAGTTGAGGAGAGATCCTAGTCCCTCCATCCAAGAGCATCGGAGATCTGGCTGGCCAGGGTGAGCGGGTCGAACGGTTTGAAGAGGATGGCGGCGACGCCCAGGCCGGCGAAGCGTCGCTGATCGACGCCCTGGACCTTGGCGGTGAGCAGAAGTACGGGGATCGCTTTGACGCGAGAGTCGGCCTGCATGGTGCGAAAGGTGGTCGGACCGTCGACGCCGGGCATCATGACATCCATCAGGATGGCGTCGGGCTGCTGGGCGGCGGCGATCGTGATTCCCTCGGCGCCGGAGCGGGCGGTGAGGATCTCCCAACCGGCGGTGGCTTCGAGAGAGAGCGCGGCGACCTCGCGGATATCGTCTTCATCGTCGATCACGAGGATGCGTCGCATGAGGTTTTGTCCTTTCCGGTGGGAGATTGCATCTGGGGTGAGGCGTAAAGGGTCTCGCTCTAGGCGGAGTGCCGTGCCGTCTCACGGACGATCTGCATCGGGACCGGGTGTGCCGGTGTGGGGCCGAGAAACGGCTCGGCGGGGGAGGGAGTTGAGCGAAGTCGCTGCACCATCGAGAGCACCAGGGCTTCGACCTCGCGCGGCTGCACCTTGGCCTTGGTGAGGAACTCGGTCGGTCCGAGGCGGAGCTTGGATCGTTCGACCTCGGAGATCTCCTGGCCGGAGTAGACGACCAGCGGCAGGGTTCGGAGGCGCGGCTGCTCGCGAATCCACTCGACAAACGAGAACCCGTCACCGTCGGGCAGGGTGAGGTCGAGGATAAGGAGATCGGGGCGGCGGATAAGGCATCGGCGGATCGCCTGCTGGCGTGTGCTGGCGTGATCGACGTGAACGTCGGCCTCCCCGAACGAGGCGATGACGACGCTGGCGAGATCGTCGTCGTCTTCGACCAGAAGCACGTGGGCCGGGCCCTCTCCGCGATGGAGGACGCGGCTGAGCTCGGAGAAGAGGAGGTGGGCGTTGAACGGTTTCTGCACCCATCCCTGCGCGTCGCCGGCTACCTCGGTGCGGAGCAGAGGGGAGAGCACGCTGAGAACGACGACCGGGATGGAGGACGTTGTGGGCTGGTTGCGCAGGCGCTGCAGGGTCTCCCAACCGCTGAGGCCCGGCATGTAGAGGTCGAGCAGGATGGCGGCGACGGCGTGTTTTTCCGCGAGTTCGATCGCCTCCTCGCCGCAGCTCGCCTCGACGACGGTGTAGCCCTGACGGAGCAGGTTTTCGGCGACGACGGTGCGGATGCCGGGGTCGTCGTCGCAGACCAGGACGGATCCGTTGCCAGGCTGCAGAGGAAGCTCTTTCGGCGGAAGGATGTCGGACGAGCGCGCCATTCGTGGAAGCATGACCGAGATTGTGGTGCCCGGGCCGAGGTTGCGCTGGGCCCAGATGGAGCCGGAGTGCTGCTGGACGATCGACCGGCAGATGGCGAGGCCGAGGCCGGTGCCGCCCTTCTGTTTGGCATCGGAAGGTTCGATCTGGCCGAAGCGGTCGAAGATGGCGTCGAGTTTGTCGGCGGGAATGCCGCGGCCCTCGTCGGAGACCTTGACGACGATCGACTCGGAGGTGGTCTCCATCTGGATGCGAACGGTGGAGGCGTCGGGCGAGAACTTGATCGCGTTCGAGAGCAGGTTGGTGAGCACCTGGAGGATGCGGTCGGCGTCCCCGTCGAAGTAGAGGGTGTCGCCCGCGGGGTCGGTGGTGGGATTGACCCGGAGGAGGTGCACCATTGCCGAATCTGCCATGCCGGTCATGGTTTCGATGGCCTGGTCCGCAAGATCGAGCAGGGAACAGCGCCGAATCTGCAGGGGAGCCCGGCCCGAGTCCATGCGCTCGAGATCGAGGATGTCGTTGATGAGGCGAATCAGGCGGTCGGTGTTGGTGACCGCGATCCGAAGCAGATTCTGCGCCTTCGGATCGAGGTTGCCGATGGTTCCGGATGAGAGGAGGCCAAGCGATCCGCGAATGCTGGTGAGCGGTGTGCGCAGTTCGTGCGAGACGGTCGAGATGAACTCGTCCTTGATGGTGTCGAGCTGCGACCGAGCGCTGAGCTGGAGCTTGTCTTGCCTTTGCTGTTCTGTGATGGCGCGGATCTGTGCTTGGAGATCGCGACGATGTTTGCTGAGGTGAAAGAGAGCGCAAAGCAGAAAAAGGACAGTGGAGCCAAACGCGACGTACAGGAGGCTGGCCAAGGCGGGCACCGATCAGGTGTTCAGAGTAACCGCGAATTGCTCGATGGTAACCAGCGAGCGACACGGTGTGTGTACTCTACCGCACATATAACGGCGTTGCCCAGACTGTTTTCTCTCCTGGTTACAATTTATTTTGGGGTTAAACACAAGATTTGGGAAATATAGCCGCAAACCTGCAGAAAGTTACTAACGTGTATAGACGTTCGTTTCCGCGCACATCGGTCGATCTAAGCGGTGACCGGTTCATGGAGAGCCACGCGGTCGAGGATCTCGCTCCAGCGCTTGCCGGTGCGGTTTTTCGCGGCCTTCTTTTCGAGCGCGTATCCGGCGATGAGAGGCAGCGCGAGGGTGATCTCGGAGAAGACCATCTGCTCGAAGGTGGTGTCGACCTTGCCCCACGAGGAGGCTTCTTTGAGGGTCGATCCGGAGAGCGCGCCGTCGCGGGCATCGGCCACCGTGATCTGGATGGCGTATTTGTGCATGGAGGCGTCGACGCCGAGGATGTCCGCCGCGACGACGATATCCTGCGCGAAGTTTTTGGGCACACCGCCGCCCATCATCAGGAGGCCGGTGGTTGGGTTCGCGATCTTGAGTCGGGTGATCTCGAGGAAGTCTTTTGCGGAGTCGATCGAGACGACGGGTTTGCCTTCGCGCGCGAACTGGTGCGCCACCAGGCCGAAGCCGGCCGAGCAGTCGGAGAAGGCCGGGACGAAGATCGGGACCTGCTTCTCGTAGGCGGCAAGCGTGATGGAATCGCGGCCGCCGGCCTGTGGTGTCTTGCCGTGGTCGACCAGGTACTTGCCCATGGCCTGGATGAACTCGCGCGAGGAGTAAGCCCGCGGCTCGAGCGAGTCGGTGATCTCGCGGGTCGTGTCGTCGCAGATCCGGAGCTCTTCCTCGTCGATAAACGTGTCGTAGATGCGGTCGATCATCAGCTCGCGCAGGACGCCGTCTTCGTTGCCGTACTTGTACTGGTCCGAGGCGATGTAGTGGTTGAAGCCGAGCGCCTCGAAGAAATCCTGATCGACGATGTTTGCTCCGGTCGAGACGATGCCGTCCACCATGTTGTTGCGGATCAGGTCGACGAAGATCTTCTGCAGGCCGGCGGAGATGAGCGATCCGGCGAGGCAGAGGATGACGCCGCACTCGGTGTCCTGAAGCATCTGTTCATAGATGTGCGCGGCGCGCGCGGTGTCGCGGGCCGAGTAGGCCATGTGGCTCATAGCGTCGACGAGCGGGACGATGTTTTGCTGGGCGAGGTCGATATGCTGAATACGGTTCTGGAGGAGCTCTTCTTTGGTCGGCGGCATGTGTTTAAAGAATACAAGCGACGACGCCCGAGATGGCCGGATCTAGCGAGAATTTCGAGTGAATCGCCGGTCTAGAGCGCCTCCGTTTGCATTCAGAGCAGGTCTAGATTGCTGGGAGAGTCCCGCGATCCATTGATACGCTGTTAGCGAGGCCACTTGAACGATGAACGTGAACTTTGCCGAGCGGGCGCACAACCACAACTGGAAGCTCGACCCGATTGTGCGGTCGCTGCTCGACACCGACTTCTACAAGCTGCTGATGCTGCAGTTCATCTGGAAGAACTTTCCGGCCGTCCACGTCACCAGCCAGGTCTGCAATCGCACGGTAAAGGTGCGGCTAGCCGAGCGCGTCGGAGCGCATGCGCTGCGCGAGCAGATGGACCACGTGAAGGGTCTGAAGTACCGGCGGTCGGAGCTGGTGTGGCTGGCCGGCAACACGTTTTACGGGGTCCGCAGCATCTTTGAGCCTGGATTTCTGGATTGGCTGAGCCGGGACTTTCGCCTCAGCGACTACGAGATCGCCGAAAAGGATGGACAGCTGGAGCTGCGCTTCAGCGGTCTTTGGACCGAGGTGACGATGTGGGAGATCTACGCTCTGGCGATTGTCAGCGAGCTGAAGACGCGGGCGGCGCTGGCGGAGCTGACGGAGCTTGAACTCGACATCCTGTACGCCCGCGCCAAGACGCGGCTGTGGGACAAGATCGAGCGCCTGCGCGGTGTGGAAGGTCTGCGGTTGTCGGACTTCGGGACGCGGCGGCGGCACAGCTTTTTGTGGCAGGAGTATGCCGTCGACGCGTTGCGGGCGACGCTCGGCGAGGAGTTTACGGGCACGTCGAACACGGCGCTGGCGTACAAGCACAACCTGGAGGCGATCGGCACCAACGCCCATGAGCTGCCGATGGCGATGGCGGCGCTGGCCTCGCGCGGCACCGACGAGGAGTTGCGAGCGTCGCAGTACAACGTCCTGAAGTTGTGGCAGAGGAGCTATGGTGGAGCTCTCCTGATCATGCTTCCGGATACGTTTGGGACGACGCAGTTTCTCGAGGGCGCGCCCGATTGGGTCGCCGACTGGACCGGACAGCGCGTCGACAGCAAGGACCCCACGGTCGCCGGCGACGAGTACATCGAGTGGCTCGAAGAACGGGGTCGCGACCCGCGGGGCAAGCGGCTCATCGCGTCCGATGGTCTCGATGTGGGCGACATCCTCTGGCTGCACCGCTACTTCGCCGGCCGGATCCGCTTCAGCGCCGGTTGGGGCACGCTTCTGACCAACGACTTCCGCGACTGTCATCCGCGCGGCGAAGACACCTTTGATCCGCTCAGCCTGGTGTGCAAGCTGACGAGCGTCGAAGGCATCCCGACCGTGAAGCTGAGCGACAACGCGCACAAGGCAACCGGGCCGTGGGACGAGGTGGAGCGCTACCGCGAGGTGTTTGGGAGCGAACGTCTCGTCGGCGCGGAGGTTCTGGTCTAGCTAGTTTGATAGCAGCCCTAGCCTGTTCGGCCCTGTGAGTCGAGGCGTAACCCACCCTCGATATACTGCGGACTATGTCGAGATGGTCTCCTTTCCTGAAGCGTTGCGTGGCGGCTGCGCTGGTTCTCTTCGTGGCGTCGCCGCAGGGTTGGGCGTGGGGTGGCGAGGGCCATCGCATGATCAACCGATTGGCTGCCGCAAATCTTCCTGCCGAGGTCCCGGCGTTTTTGCGCAGCGGTGCCGCGCTCGAAGAGATGGAGTTCCTCGGCCCGGAGCCCGATCGATGGAAGAGCCCCGCTGAGCCGGAGCTCGCCGGCGCATCTTCGCCCGAGCACTACATCGATCTTGAGTGGGCGGACCTGGCCGATGTCTCGGGGGCGCTGCCGCGGCGGCGGTTTGACTACATCCGCGCCCTGTCGGCGGCGCAGAAGGCCCATCCCGATCTTCCACTCACACCCGAAAAGGTGGGTCTGCTGCCGTACGAGACCGATGAGATCTGGGAGCGGCTGAAGGAGGCCATGCGCGAGTACCGCAGAGTCACGGCGGCGCACGGGGACACACGCCCGGTCGAAAGCGCGGCGCTGTTCTACGCCGGCTGGCTCGGCCACTACGTCGCGGACGGATCGATGCCGCTGCACACGACGGTCCAGTTCAACGGCTGGACCGGGCCGAACCCGAACGGGTACACGACCGAGCACCGGATTCACGCCGATTGGGAGAGCACCTACGTCGCCGCGCACGTGACCCGGCGCGAGGTGGAGCCGCTCGTGGCCGCCGCTCCGCCGCGTGCGGTGGGCGATGTCTGGACGGAGGTCATCCGGTACCTGCGGCACTCAAACGCTCTGGTCGAGCGGACCTACCAGATCGAGAAGCGCGGCGGTTTCGCCGGCGAGGGAACCGCGGAAGGCAAGCAGTTCACCGAAGAGCGCCTCGCCGCCGGAGCCGAAGAACTTCGCGACCTGATCCTGACAGCATGGGTTCGGAGCGCCGACCCAGTGCCGGAGCGCAACGGTAGCAGCTAGGACCGTTACCGCTGGGCTAACAATTATCGTGCTGGCGCTGAAGTTTTTTCTCGGATCTGCCGATAAGGAGATCAGGCAGGGATTGAGGGCGCGCCTCTTCGGTCAAAGAGGCGTGTGGAGAGGAGTTGCCGTGCGAAGCATAGATCGTCTGTGAGCGTCTTGCGTTCAGCCGTGCGCAGTTTGTGGCTTCTGAGTACATTTCCGCGTGCGATCGCCGAGCTGTTGTATCGCCGTCCCCATTCCCGCCGAGATCGTGCTCTGTGGCTGCATCGATTCTGTGCGCGGGTGGTGCGCGGCTCCGGGATCGCGACTGTCGTCAGTGGCAGATTTCCAGAGAGGGGTGCGCTGATTGCGAACCACGTCAGCTATCTCGACATCCTCGTGCTTGCGTCGCTGCACCCGTGTGTGTTCGTCGCAAAGGCGGAGATCCGGCGATGGCCCGTCATCGGTTGGCTGGCGACGATGGCCGGAACGGTCTTTGTGGAGCGAGGACGCGGCTGCAGCGCCATGCACGCGCGTGGAGAACTGCGGGCGGCCGCCGAGCAAGGCGTTACGGTGGTCTTCTTTCCGGAGGGCACGACTTCAAATGGACGGGAGGTGCTGAGGTTTCACAGCGGCTTGCTTGGGCAGGTGCTCGGCGAAGGCAGTGCGATCACAGCCGCGTATCTGCGGTACTCGCTTGGACCGCGGGACAGGGCGCATGCCTCGGCCGAAGATGATGTGGCGTACTGGGGCGAGCGGGCGATGCTGCCGCACGTCTTCCGATTTCTGAGCCTTCGAGAGGTGCGGGCTAACGTGCGCTTCGCGTCAGCCCCCATCCACTTCCTGAGCGGCCCCAACCAACGCAAGCAAGCCGCGGTCGAGGCGCGCGAGGCAGTCCGCGCGCTCGCCGCCGTGGAGAGTCGAGGAGAGATGGCGTCGGCAAGCGCACTGGAATGTTCGTGAGATCGGGACGCGTTGCGAGGGTCAGGGCGGGGTACGGTCAATCCTTGTAGGGATCGAACTCATTAGCTCCAGCCATGGCCACACCGACCGGCATGATCATTGGTTCTCTACTGGGCCGGTGCTATGCCAAACGTCACGCTGATCATCGCGCCGGTTTTCCAGGTCGAGCGGGTCGGGACGGACGTGAGCGAGCCTTTGGCGGCGCCTTCCGCAAAGCCCGGCAAGAGTTCATCGCGGCGGCCAAAGTCTGCTGAACCCGTCAGAAAGATAAGACGGCGCGCAAAGGACAGCGACAGACCCGCAAGAAAGTCGGCGTTGGTCGTACTGGAGGTAGACACCAGACCGACTCCGGGAGAGATGAACATCTCAATGTCGGAGCGCTTGAAGCCGGGGCTCTTGACGTTGTAGAGGACGGAGTAGAGCGGAGAGATATCGTTGACGGCAGTCTTGCCAATGACCTGATTTCCGCTCGCGTCGGGGATAAATCCGTAGGTCGGGCTGGGCAAAAACGAGACTCCAATACCCGTGCTGGCGATCGAAAGCGGATTGCAGGTGTTGGTCCCTAAGGCTATATCGGTAGCTGCCAGTGTGCTGCTGGAGACATCGACGACGTGGAGACTGATCGTATCGGTACGTCCTCGTCCGTACCATTCGTGAGCTGGATTTATGTTCACGGTATATTCCAACGCGGTGGCTTGGGGTTCCTCTTTTATCGACTGCAGACGCTGACGCCATTGTTCGTTTGCGTCGACGACCTTCTCGTAGTCCGCTCTGGTCTGCGAGATGTAAAGGTCGGTTCCACTGCCGCGACGGTATGCGTTGAGCTCAGCTAGAAGTTCCACAATTAGTTTCTTAAGGGCTTCATTTTTGATGAACTCGGGCTTTCCAGGCGTGTCGAAGTGACCTTTGTAGCCGTTTGCCTCGACTAGATCTAAATTACTGTCACTCAGTGCGAGTTGCTGAGTCGTTAAGTCCATAAGTGCGGAATGAATTCGCGAATCCGGCCATCCCACAGCTCCAGAAATGTCAGCGGACGTCGGCTGGCCTGCTACGCCAGTGCATGATGTTTTCAGCAGTTCATTCCGTTGGTGCTCGGTAAGAATTGGTTGGGAGAAGTATTGCAGTTTCAGTTGATAGCAGCGGTGCTCCTCTGACGCATGCTGTATTGCAAGGTCTATATCAATGCGGATATTTTGCACGATGGAAACTTCGTCGTCTACCTTATTCTTAATTCTCCTCCACTCGTTCTCAGCTGCAGTTGGAGTAGCGGCTTTTTCCAGGCCCGAAGTAGATACGCTCGCTGTTGTTTCGAGGGCTTTGAGCGCGTCTTGTGAGCTTTTCAGTAGTTGATCTGATTGCTTCCCACTCGCACCCAACCCGCCCGGCAATGCCGGAACGTCGATTGATTTCGAAACGATCTTGGGATTGAAGTCGAAGCGAAAGCCATTGACCCATCGCACGAGGATCCCCGATCCCTCGTTGAGCGACAGCGGCGGCGTGGACTGGGTGTCACGTCGAAGCATTTCTCGCCATGCTTTACTTGCGGTTCGTGGCAGGTGATTGCGGCGACAGCTGTGGATGCCGGCAGAACGAGGCAGATGAGAGACGCGCTTAGACGCATGTTGCTTCCTCCGATTGAACTCAGTCATGTTTCTGAATCGGGGCCCAAAGCTTTTGCTGCGAACTCCACTTTTGAACAGGGCTTGAAGTTACCCAGGGGAGAACTGCCGCGTCAGTCTGGCGACGACGCGATGCGTGAAAACTTTATGCGGGACAGTAGCACACGTCAAGTGCACCGTCAACTCGGATAAGGTCTGGTCTGCTTCGTTGGCGCGAACTGCTTAAACAATAAGCCCCGGCTCTCGCCGAGGCTCATCACGTTAGGTGAGGTGAGATTGGAGGCGCTATGCCTGGGATTCCTCTGGGGCGATCTTTGTCGTGGCGACGGTCCAGTTGGGGTCGCCTACTTTGAAGCGGGCGAAGCGCCGGACGGAGATGTTTTCGCCGAGTTTGCCGACGCGCGTTGCGATGATCTGGGCGATCGTCTGGGTCTGGTCCTTGATGAACGGCTGCTCGAGAAGGCAGACCTCCTCGTAGAATTTGCTCATCTTGCCTTCGACAATCTTTTCGACCACCGGCGCCGGCTTGCCGGTCGCGGCGGCCTGCGATCGGAAGATGTCCTTCTCGCGCGCGAGGTCCTCTTCGGTTACATCTTCCTTGCGCACATAGCGGGGGTCGGTCGCGGCAACATGCATCGCGACATCGCGCAGGAGGCTCTGAAAATCGTCCGTGCGCGCCACAAAGTCCGACTCGCAGTTCAGCTCCAGAAGAACGCCGATCTTGCCGCCGGCGTGGATGTAGGTCCCAACCGCGCCTTCGTTGGTCGAGCGCGCCGCCTTCTTCGCCGCCGATGCCATTCCGCGCTTGCGCAGGACCACAAACGCCTCTTCCATATTGCCGCGGGTCTCCTGCAGCGCCTTCAGGCAGTCGCCCATCGGCGCGCCGGACTTTTCGCGCAATTCCTTCACCAGCTTTGCATCTACCTTGTTTGTCTCTGCTGCCGTTGTCATTGCCCTCTCACATTCTCTTATCGACATCTTCGCGCCGGAACTTTAGCTCTGCGTGAAGATTATTTTCGGTGCACACGCAAAAAAGAAGGCGCGGTGGCCGAACTCGCTCCGTCGGAAGCGATGGCCGCCACGCCCTCAGGATCTCTTTCTTCTGAGTCGTTGCAGCCGCTCTAGGCGCCCGTCTCGGCGGCGACCGGCTCGGGCTCATCCACGGTCGCCGAAGCCGGCGCCTTACGGATATTGCCGCCCAGCACCGCCGCCAGATCAACGTTCTCGTCGTCCTCGTCCGCGGGCTCTTCCGCAGCAGCAGAAAGTTCGACGCCGGCCGGCGTATCCTCGCCCTCTTCGCCGACGAACTGCGGCGCAACCTCGGTCGGCTGCACGTCCGCAACCTCGCTCGCAAACGCCTTGTCGGACACCATTTGCACGCCCTCAGCCGCCGAATCCGCGATCTTGGTCGTAAACAGCCGAATCGCGCGCAGGGCATCGTCATTGCCCGGAATCACATAGTCGACCACCGTCGGATCGCAGTTCGTATCGACTACCGCGACCACGGGGATGCCGAGCTTCCGCGCCTCGGCGACCGCGATCGCCTCGTTATTTGAATCGATCACAAAGATCGCATCCGGCAGACGCTTCATGTTCTTGATGCCTGACAGATTGGTCGAAAGATGCTTGCGCTCGCGCTCGAGCTTGATGACTTCCTTCTTGGTCAGCAGCTCATACCGGCCGTCGGTCGACATATCGTCGAGCTCCTGGAGCCGCTTCACCGACTTCTGCACCGTCACCCAGTTGGTCAGCAAGCCGCCCAGCCAGCGCGAGTTGATGTACGGCATACCGGCGCGCGTCGCCTCCTCGGCCACCGCGTCCTGCGCCTGCCGCTTGGTGCCGACAAACAGGACCAGCTTGCCTGTCGAGGTCAGGTCGGTGACGAACTTCGATGCGTCCTTGAACATCTTCAGCGTCTTCTGAAGATCAATGATGTAAATGCCGTTGCGCTCGCCGAAGATGTACTCCTTCATCTTCGGGTTCCAGCGCTTGGTCTGGTGCCCGAAGTGAACGCCGGCTTCGAGCAGCTCCTTCATCGTGATATTTGCCATGGTGCTCCTAGCTGGGCATCACCGTCTGTGTGTCCGGAAATCTGCTTCCTTGGCGACAGCGATTGATCCCGTTTGGTTGGGAGATTTAGGTTCCTGCCGCCACGCAGAGTGTGGCGGGTCGTGCGATGCTGGAAAATCTAAAACCAAAAAGACCTTGCTGAAAAGCTCTTTATCGCTTCGAGAACTGGAACCGTGCGCGAGCGCCCTTCTGCCCGTACTTCTTGCGTTCCTTGCCGCGCGAATCCCGCGTGACCAAGCCTTCTGCCTTGAGAGCTTTGCGCAGCTCCGGGTTGAACTCCATCAGAGCCCGCGCGATGCCAAGCTTGACGGCATCGGCCTGACCCATCACGCCGCCGCCCCGAACCGTGGTCATGACGTCGAACGTCTCGCCGATGTTCTCGATCCCGAGCGACCGCTTTGCCGCGGCCCTCTGCTGCGGCGTCACGAAGTACACATCGACCGGCTTTTTGTTGACGACGAAGTTCCCGCTGCCCGGCCGCAAAAACACTCGCGCGATGCTGGATTTGCGCCGCCCCGTCCCGTAGTACTGAATCAGATCCGCCATAGAACTCCCTTATCTCTTCTTCGCTCGAACGGCTCTCACGCAGACGAACCAAACCCAAAAATCTTACGACGCCAGCTCCATCGGCTCGGGCTGCTGCGCCACGTGCGGATGATCGGCGCCCTTGTACACCTTCAGCTTGGTCGCCATCTGGCGGCCCAGCTTTGATTTCGGCAGCATGCCCTTCACGGCCTGCTCCACAATCGCCTCCGGCCGACGCGCCAGGAGTTTCACAAACGACTCTTCGCGCAGACCGCCGGGAAATCCCGTGTACCGCCGATACAGCTTCTGCTCCGCCTTCAAACCCGTCAGGACGATCTTCTCGGCGTTGACGATCACAACATGGTCTCCCATATCGATGTAGGGCGTGTACAGCGGATTCAACTTGCCTGCGAGAACGCTGGCAGCCTGCGTGGCAAGCCTACCGAGCGTCTTTCCGCTCGCATCCAGCACAAACCATCGCCGCTTGATGTCTTTGCCGCTTGGAATCGTGGTCGACATAGTGCGCTACTCCCTCTCAACCGCAAAAATCAGAAACCCAATATCAAAACATCCGACAACCGTTCGGAGATCGTCCGCCCACCCGTCCAGAACCTGCCCGCCGCAGGGAGCAATTAGGGAGAGGAGAGAAGAAAGACCAGCGTCTGGAGGCGCCGAGGCCCGCAGAGATCGCGCAGAAGCCACAAAGAAAGCCAGCCTGTGATGGGTCAGGAGGAGGCGCCGCGAACTGAACTCGCCGGACCGGCCCCAGAGGTATCCACCACGGACATCCGCCATCCCCGCCCCATGTGCCAAGGCTCCGGCACAACAGACGTACGGACGCGAACTCCGCGCGAGCTCTTAGACTACTGAAAGCGGCAAGGCGAGTCAACAAGTCTCGTCAGGCTGGGCTCAGTGCTCCAGCTGGGCCGCGCTCGGCTGCTGCCCCATCGCCGTCTCGAGCGACTTCGGCACAGGCTTCCGTCGTCGGGCACGCGGTCGCGACGGCCCCGGCCCGGGCTCCACACGGTACAGAATCAGGAGGTTCCGCTCGGGATCGTCCATCGCTGGAAAGGACGCGACCCGCTCCAAGTGAAAGCGCGGCGTAAACGCGTCCATCTTGTCGTCGTCCACCTGATTCCAGCTCACATACCAACCTGGCTTGTACGCCCGCACCCGGTCCGGCAGCTCCATCGTCCCAAAGTCGTCGCAGATCGACGGCAGCCCCGTCATCAGCGACAGGTCCGACCCGCTGATCGAGAGCACCAAGGGATTGTGAGCGCGATCCTTGCTCACAATCGCGTCAATCCCACGCGCCGCCTCCAGAAACGTGTACTCCGGCGACCGGACATAGTGGAGCGTCTGCCGCGCATCCACCACCACGACAACCGCGAGCACCACCCCCGCCAAACCAACCAGAACACGTCGCGTCTCAGCGCCAAAGCCAAGCTCCCCTCGCCACAGACGGTCCAGCACCGCCGGCACCAGAAGCGTCAGCGGAACCGCGATCACCAGGTAGTACCGCGGCTGCAAATTCGCGTGATACGCCAGAAAGGCACCGTATCCTCCCGCCCACAGCATCAGCGACACCAGCACCGGCGCCTCTCGCAGCCGGCGCCACCGCCACAGGAGCAGCAACACCAGGACCATCGCCAGCGGAAACAAGATCCGCCCCATCCACATCCCGTCCAGCACCGTGTCGCGCACCACACCGACCGCCGTCGCGGCCGTAATCCCCGTATAGGCGTTCGCGCTAAACAGGTAGCGATAGTCCTCGATGTACCGCGGCCGTACCACCAGGCCGTAGTACAGCAGCCAGACTCCCAGACCAGTCCCGGCCGCCATCCCACCTGCCCGCGCAAACAGCCAGCGCCGGTACCCAACCCGCGCCCACAGCATCCAGACCACCGCCGGCATCAAGAACAGCGCCGTCGTCTTGGTCAGCACCATCGCCGGCAAGAGAAGCCCAAGCGCAACCACCGGCAGCCACCATCGCCGGCCGAGCCGACCTCCGTCCTCCGCCAAACCAACCGAGCCCGCCGCCAGCAACGCCAGCAGCGTCAGCAAGATCAGCATCGGCTCCAGGATC